>NZ_CP097635.1:0-311582 GCF_023573145.1 Aquincola tertiaricarbonis | reverse complement strand
GGTCATCGCCGCGATGGCAACCAGCAGCCCACCCAGGGCCACGGCCACCACCTCGGCCGCCGGTGCCCAGCCCGGCCGCTGCAGCCAGTGGCCGGTGAGGATCTGTTCCAGCGCCTGCGCATGCACCTCCACGCCGGGGATCACGCCGCCCAGCGGGCTGAAGCGCAGGTCCAGCAGGCCCTGGGCCGAGGTGCCCACCAGCACCAGGTGCTGGCGAAACAGGTCGGGCGGGGTCTGGCCGGCCAGCACCTGCCAGGCCGGCACGTAGCGGTCGCGCTGCGGCGGCGTGTAGTGCACCCAGATCGAGGCATTGGCCGTCGTGGGTATGCGCAGCCGGCCGATCTGCACGCCGATCACGCCGCCGCCATCGGGCGCGGCCTGCACGGTGTAGCGCTGGGCGCCCAGCGCCAGCCGCAGCGTCTCGGCGGCCAGCGAAGGCGCCAGGTGGCCGCCGAGGTCGAACAGCAGGGGCAGCCGGCGCACGACGCCGTCCTCGTCGGGGATGAAGCTCAGCGCACCATGGCCTTGCGCCGCCTGGGCCAACACCGGCAGGCTGTGCACGCAGCCGCCGAAGCGGCGCAGCTGCGCATCGGCCGCACCACCCAGCGTGACGATGCCGGCAGGCGACTGGCAGTCGCTCGCGGCTTCGGTGTCGCTGAGCGCGAAGCCCAGCGCCACCGGGCCCGCCTGCAACGCGGTGGCCAGCACCTCGTCATGGTCGGGCAGGCCCTGCAGCAGGGCAGCGGCCTCGCGCGGCAGGCGCGTGGATTTCAGCAGCTCGCGCGGGGAGGTGCGGTCGGCCTCCGCGAACACCACGTCCAGCCCCACCGCGGCGGCGCCGGCTTCGTGCAGCCGCGCCACCAGCTCGGCCACCTGCGTGCGCGGCCAGGGCCACTGGCCCACGCGGCGCAGGCTCTCTTCGTCGATGTCGACGATCAGCACCGGTGCCGGCTCAGGCTCCCGCGGCGACCAGCGCTGGGCCTGGTCGAACACCGCATGGCGCAGGCCGCGCAGCAGGCCGGGGTCGTGCCAGGCCACCAGCACCACCAGCGCCAGCGTGGTGGCAGGCAGCAGCCACAGCCCCTGCGTGCGCAGCCGCTCAAGCCACGGCATGGTGGGCCAGGTCGGTCAGCAGCGCCTGGCGCAGCCGCTGCACGTTGGGCAGGAAGAAGGCGCCCACGGTGCCCTGGGCCAGGGTCCGCTCGACGAAGCTCAGCTTGTCCGAGGGCGCCAGCACACGGCCCCATTCGGCGGCCAGCCGTGCATGCAGCGCCAGCGCGTAGGCCGGCGTCAGACCCACGGACGGCAGGATGTCGGCCTCGCACAGCAGGCAGGCCAGGCGGGCCAGGGCGGCGTCCTCCCGCAGCAGCTGCAGCTCGGGCGCGGCCGGCGGTGCGGCGGATGGTGTGGATGAGGCCTGGGGCGTGGCGGCGCCTGCAGCCAGCGCCCAGGGCACGCCTTCGTTCGGTTCGGTGGCCAGCACCAGGGCCGCCAGCTGCTGCTGCGCCTTTGGCGGCACGCCAGCGCCTTGCAGGAAGGGCTGTGCGCGCAGCACCGCGCGCCGCTCGGCCGCGAAGTGCGGCCCGGGCCGGCCCGGATGGTCCAGGTCGTGCACCAGGGCCGCCAGCAGCAGCAGTTGCAGCTGCGGTGCGGCCAGTCGGTGCAGGCGGCCGAGGAAGGCGGCGGCCAGCATCACCTCGCACACATGCTGGCGGTTGTGGTACGCATGGCGGTCGATCTGCCGCGCCTGCTGGTCGATCCACTGCGCGATGCGGGTGCCGGCCCGCGCGACGGCCGGGCAGCCGTCCGCCTGCAGGTGGGCGGCGGTGGTGTGCCAGGTGGCCGAGAGCTTGAGCGGCACCCGTGCCATCGCGCTCATCAGCTCGGTGAGCACGTGGGCGGCTTCTTCGGCGGAGCCGGTGAAGGTCGTGCTCATCGGATGTCCACCATGAAGGCACGGCCGTCCGTCACGTCGATCTGCTCCGGCTGCAGGTGCTTGCGGGCGAATGTCAGGAAGACGCCCGAGCTGACGAACAGGTTGAAGACGTGCGGGTCGACATGGTCGCCCGCCATGCCGCGCAGCACCGTCAGGGCTTCGGACAGCGTCTTGGCCTTCTTGTACGGCCGGTCCGATGCGGTCAAGGCTTCGAACACGTCGGCCACCGCCATGATGCGCGAGGGCACCGCCAGTTCGGCCGCCTGCAGCGCGCGGGGGTAGCCCTTGCCGTCCATGCGTTCATGGTGGGTGCCGGCGTATTCGGGCACCCGGCGCAGCTCCTTCGGAAAGGGCATGCGCTCCAGCATCATGATGGTGTGCACCATGTGCTCGTTGATCTTGTAGCGCTCTTCAGCGGTCAGCGTGCCACGGCGAACGCCCAGGTTGTGCAGCTCGCCATAGTTGTACAGGTGCTGCGGCACCGCCATGCGAAAGCCGAAGGCCGGGTCCAGCGCCTGCTCGGGCGGGCGCGGGATCACGTCGTGCGGCCGGTCGGCCAGCAGCCGTTCCATCGCCGGCAGCGCGGCCGGCGGCTCGTCGCGCCGGCGGTCCAGCTCGGCGGCCGACAGGCCCAGGCGGTCGTCGAAGTGCCGCACCCAGGTGACCTGCGCGAGCTGCTGCAGCCGCGCCAGGTCTTCCGCGCGCATGGTCTCGCCGCCCAGGTTGCACTGCGCGACGAAGGCGAAGTCGTCCTGCAGCGCCTGCCGGCGCGCGGCGAAGCCGGCGGCCTCTTGGGCGGTCAAGGGCTGCGCGGCGGCGGCGCGCAGCTCCTCGATCTCCAGGTCGCGCCACAGCACCTCGAAGCGCATGCGAACCTCGTGGATGCGGTTGTAGATCGTCTCCAGCTTGGTGGCCTTGTCGATGACGTACTCCGGCGTCGTCACCTTGCCGCAGTCGTGCAGCCAGGCGCCGATGCGGAACTCCTGCCACTCGGCCTCGTTGGCGAAGCGGAAGTCGGCCAGAGGCCCTTCCTGCGCGTCGCAGGCCGCCTGGGCCAGCATCATCGCCAGCTCGGGCACGCGTTCGCAGTGGCGGCCGGTGTACGGGCTCTTGGCGTCGATGGCGGTGGCCAGCAGGCGGATCAGGCTCTCCATCAGCTGCTTCTGCGACTCCACCAGCGCGATGTTGTCCAGCGCCACGGCGGCCTGCGCGGCCAGCGCCTCCACCAGCTGCACCATGCGGGCGTCGAAGGGCACCACCGCGCCGGTGTCGCGGTCCAGCGCATTGAAGAACTGCAGCACGCCCACGGCCTGGCCGCCGCGTGGCGAGATGGGCACCGCCAGCATCGACACCGTGCGGTAGCCGCTCTTCGCGTCGAAGGCCCGCGTGCCGCTGAGGTCGAAGCGCGTCTCGGCATACACGTCGTCGATGACGACCGAGCGGTTGTGGAGGGCGGTGAACACCGAGACGTAGCTCAGGTTCGGCTGCCCGCTGCAGGGCTGGTGCAGCGGAATCTCCAGGCTGGGCAGCGCGTCGTCGCGCGTGCGCATCTCGAAGCGCAGCGTGTCCTGCTCGGTCACCATGTACATGGTGCCGCCATCGCAGTTCAGCAGCTTCTGGCCCGAGGTGAGCAGGTGCCGCAGCAGCGTGGCGCGGTCGCGCTCCATCGCCAGCCGCAGGCCGGTGTCGATCAGGGCGTCCAGGTGTTCGATGGCCGGCCGTGCCGGCGTCGCCTGAGGCGCGCCCTGCAGCCGCTTGAGCAGCATGCCGTGGGTCAGGATGCCGGTGAGCGCCGCCATGTGCACCGGCAGGGTGAGCCAGTGGGTGGCGCCGGCCACCATGGCCGGTCCGCGCATCGCGTCCAGCTCGGGCGTGGCGATCACCACCACCGGCAGGCCGGCGCAGGCGGCCTGGCCGCGCACCTGCCGGACCAGCGCCAGCATCTCGGCCGGCGCGGCCACGGCGTGGACCAGCAACGCATCTGGCGGGTTCAGGCCGATGGCGTCGGCCGCCTCGGCCAGGCCCACCCGCCGCACCAGGAAGCGCGCCTGGCGCAGCTCGTCCAGCAGCGCATCCACACCCGCCTCCATGCCGGCGCTCGGCGCGCCGGTGGCCAGCACCAGCCGGCCGCGCACGGCGCCGCGCTGCACGTGGCCGGGTGCGGTGCCGGCCGGCACCCGCAGGCGAAGCATGTCGGACAGGTCCATGGCGTCAGGGCTTGAAGACAATCACACCGGTGACGTTGCCCAGCCGGCTGTCGAAGCCGTAGGTCACGCCCAGGCGGCTGTTGCCGGTGCCGCCCAGCAGGCCGCGCACCGAGATGCCGTCACCCAGCGTGCCGGTGCAGCCACCGCTGCAGCCGTTGCCGGTGCTGCTGATGGTGGAGGCACCGGCAAAGCCGAAGCTGCCCACCTGCGCGGCCAGGCCGCTCAGCGAGAAGGTCTGGCCGGCCACGGGCACGGTGAGTTGGTAGGTGGCGCCGCCCAGGCCCAGCCCGGTGAGCGCCAGCGTCACGTTGCCGCTGGCGGTGTTGATGACGCCGGTGGCCACCATCTTGCCTTCGCGCGTCACCGTGGGTGCGGTGGCGGCGAACGACTTGTAGCTGCCGATGGCAGGCAGGCTGGGCTGCCCCACGAAGGCCACGTAGTGCAGCGTGGCCAGCTTGCCCTTGCCATCGCCGTTGCCGTCCTTGACCTTGGACTCGCCCCCGGTCCAGCGGCCCCAGGCCACCGTGCCGTCGGCGCCCGGGTCCACCGGCACGCCCTTGTCCAGCATCTTCTTGTCCTTGGCGGTCTCGTCGAGGTCGGTCAGGCCGCTGTTGGGCGCGAAGGTGCGCTTGCCGCTGGTCAGGCCCGAGCCGGGCTCGCCCTTGTCCGTGGTCCACACCAGGGCCACCGTGCCCACGCCGTTGGGCAGCGGCACGCGCGGCGCCGGCGGCACCGGGGCCGGCGCGGGTGCGGGTGCAGGTTCCGGTGCCGGTGCAGGCGTCGGGCTCGGCGCAGGTGATGGGGAAGGCGACGGGGCCGGAGAGGGCGCAGGCGTAGGCGAAGGAGCTGGTGAAGGAGCAGGCGAGGGCGCAGGCGACGGGGCGGGCGTTGGTGCAGCGCCGCCACCGTCCGCAGGCGCAGGGGCAGGCACCGGGGCGGGCGCAGGTGCTGCAGGGGGCAGCGGCGCCGGCGTGATGGTGATGGGCGCGGGGCCGGTCGCCGGTGCCGGCGCGCCGGCTTGGCCCAGGCCGGGCAGCACGTCCTCGGCGCCGGGTGAAGGCGCGGGGCTGGGCAGCACCGGCTCGGGTGAAGACAGCACGGTGGCCACGTAGCGGGCCACCCGTTCACCTTCGGTGGCCACCACCGGGGTGCTGGGCAAGGCGCTGGCCAGCGGCGTGGTCGCCGAGGACGAGCCCGATGCCTGGGTCGTGCCGCCTTCGGCCGCGGCCTTGTCCGTGCCGGTCTGCGCCGTGGTCTCGGCCGGTGTCACCACCACGGCCAGCTTGGTGCTCACGGCGGGCCGCACCGACTTGCTGGGCGTCACCGCGCCAAAGCCCTTGGGCACGTCGACACAGCCGCCGTCGTTGCACACCGCCACGCGGCCACCGAAGACGCTGACGCGCAGCCCCTGGTCCAGCGAGGCGGCGTACTCGGTGCCGCGGATGCCGATGGTGCCGGCGGGTGTCTCGAGCTTGTAGCGCTCCTGGCGGGCCTTGCCGATGCTGCCGCTGATGGTGCGCAGGCCGCCCTTGACCAGGCTCATGAAGCCCTTCTCGTCATCGCCGGCGGCGCCGGCCAGGTGGTACTCGTCCAGCCGCAGCACGGTGTCTTCCTGCAGCGACATCATGGCGCCGTCCACCATGCGCAGCTGCAGCCGGCCGCGACCGGTCTCGACGGTGTCGCCTGAATCGACGACCGCGCCCTTGGCGGGCGTGCGCAGCACGCCCTGCGCGGAGCGGATGCGCACGTCGCCCGATGCGAACAGCACGGTGGCCGCCGGCTCGGCGGCCGCCAGGCCCGACATCAGCAGCAGCACGCCGGCGGCCACGGCCGAGCGCGTGGCGCGCCGCGGGATGTTTTTCTGGGGGGTGGGCAACATCTTCAGAACTCCCGGCGGACGGCGACCTGCACGACGGTCCTTTGGTAGTCGTACAGCACGACGTTGGAACGGGCGATCGTGCGCCGCAGCTGCGGCAGCAGCTGCCACTGGCGGCCGATGGACCAGCGCAGGCCCGCCAGCCAGTCGCTTTGGTGGTCATGACGCCGCACGTCGAACAGGGGCTCGGTGCCGCCGTAGTGGCGCCGCTCGACCTGCCACTCCACGAACAGCGTGGCCGGGCCCAGCGCCTGCTCGGCGCCCAGGCGGGCGCCATAGCCCTGGTGGCCGTGGTGGTCGTTGAGGCCGCCGTTGGCGCCATCGCGCGGCCGCTCACGCACGCGGTACACGCTGCCGTAGGCCAGGCGCTGCCCTTCGCCGAAGGAGCGTGCCAGGGCCAGGCCCAGCACCCCGCGGTCGGTGTTGCGTTCGGCCTGGCCGGCATACGACTGGCGCGACAGCTGGGCAAAGACGTTGCCCTGGGTGCTGCGGTCCAGCTGCTGCTGCCATTGCGCCGCCACGCCGTGGGCCGTGCGGTAGCGGCCACCGTCCAGCCAGGCGCCGGTGCTTTGCCAGGCCAGGGTCTGCGAGCGGTCTTCGCCCAGGTGCGTGGCGCCCAGGCTGAAGTCGGCCACCGTGGTCTGCATCTCGTGCACCTGCCGCGGTGAGGTGGCGCGCAGGTTGGCGCCGGCCACCAGGTCCCAGTCGGCCGACAGCGGCACTTGCGCGCTGGCACCTGCCGCGGCACCCAGCACCGTGTCGCTGCGCTGCCGCGCTTCAGGCGCCATCGTGAACAGCAGGCCACCAAAGGCCGGCAGCGCGAACTGGCCGGCGTTGGTGGCGCTGTTGACGTTGCTGTCGCGGGCCAGCGAAGCCTCCACGTAGCCGTTGATCCTGCGCTGCCGGTCGGCCGAGTGCGATGCGTCCAGCGCGCCCAGCACGCGGTCGATCGCCTGCGCCGCTTCGGGCGGCAGCTCACTGCGCCGCACCAGCATCAGCTCTTCACGGCCGCGCGCCACATCGCCGGCGGCGAGGTAGGCACGCGCCAGTTCGGCCCGTGCGGGCCCGTTGCCGGGCTGCACGGCCACCACACGCTCCAGCGCGAAGATGGCGCGCGAGAGGTGGCCGGCGTCCAGCGCGGCCACGCCCAGCGCGTAATCGAAGTCGGGGTTGCCGGCCTGCTGCGCTTCCTGCGCCAGCAGGGCTTCCAGCTGCGGGCTCGTGGTCGCAGGCGGCGCGGGGGTTGCCGCATGGGCCGCCGTGGCGCCCGCACCCAGCACGGCCATGACGGCCAGGCCGATGGCCCGTGCGCGCGGCCTTTGCAGAAAGCGGGGGGGTGTGAAGGTCCTCTCGAAGTGGTGACGATCCCAAACTGCCGGGTACTGCTCTGTCATCTGGATGGAGGAACTGCTATGCGGATGACCGCTGAATGTTCCTTATCGGCAGCTGACAAATCAGCTTGAAGTAGGCGCTAACCCTCGAGTTAAGCCTTGCTACATGGGCCTTCTGTTACACATGCCCTCATGCTCCCATCGCCAGCCGGTACCACTCGTGAAAGTGGCGCATGCCGTCTTCCATCGGCGACTGGTAGGGGCCGGCATCGGTGCTGCCGCGCCGCCACAGCGCCCGGCGGCCGGCGTCCATGCGCTCGGCAATCTCGTCGTCCTCCACCACCGTCTCGCGGTAAGCGGCCTGGTGGGCCTGCACGAACGCACGCTCGAAGGCGACGATGTCTTCGGGGTAATAGAACTCGGTGACGTTGAGCGTGAGCTGCGGGCCGCGCGGGTGCAGCGTGGAGCGCACCAGCGCATGCGGGTACAGCTCGATCATGTGCGTGGGGTAGTAGGTCACCCAGATCGCGCCGAAGTCCGGTGGCACGCCTTGGCGGTAGTCCAGCAGCGCACGGTGCCACGCGCGGTAGACGGCCGAGCCCGGTGCATCGAGCCCGCGGTGCACGCCCACGCGCTGCACGCTGAAGGGGGCTGCGAACTCCCAGGCCAGGTCGTCGCAGGTGACGAAGCTGCCCAGGCCCGGATGGAAGGGGCCGACGTGGTAGTCCTCCAGGTACACCTCGATGAAGGTCTTCCAGTTGTAGTGGCAGGTGTGGGTCTCGATGCGGTCCAGCACATAGCCCGCCAGGTCGAACTCAGGCCGCTCGAACAGCCGGCCCAGGTCGCGCAGCGGGTCGCGCGGCCCTTCGAACAGCGCACCGTGGCAGTCCTGCAGCGGATAGCGCGGCAGGTGCGCACAAGGCTGGGGTGAGAAATGCGGCGCGCCCACCAGCTCGCCGGTGTCGGTGTAGGTCCAGCGGTGCAGCGGGCACACGATGTGGCCACCCGAGCCCGCCGGCAGGCGGCCCTGCGTGGGGCCTGCCGTCACCGCGCCGGCCTGGCCGCCCAGGATCAGCGCCTGCCGGTGGCGGCACACGTTGGACAGCAGCTGCACGCCTTCGCGCCCATGCACCAGCACGCGGGCGTTGTCCTCGTGCGCCAGGGTGCGCCAGTCGCCGGGTTCGGGCACCCATTGGCGGTGGCCCACGTAGCGCGGAGCCAGGCGTTCGAACATGGCCATCTCGCGCTGGAAGAGCTCGTCGTCGAAGTAGGCCTGCACCGGCAGCTGTGGCTGCGTGCTCAGCAGGTGGGCGCGGCGGACGATGTCGTTCATGCAGGACTCCCGGCCGCCAGGGCTTGCAGCCGCTGCAGCCGTTCGCCGCGCGCCAGGCGCGGGCAGGTGTTGCACAGTTCGCCGCCTTCGCGGCGGTCGTCGAGGCAGCAGATGCCGCGATCCAGCGCCAGCCGCGGCCTGCCCGCTGCGTTGCAGACTTCGAGGTAGCCGCTGTCGCCGCCAGCGCCCAGCAGCGCCAGCCACGCGCTGCCGGCAGCACGCAGCCGGTCATCGCTGCAGCCCATCCGCGGCTGCGCCCGCAGCAGGGCCGACAGCACGCAGTCGGCCAGCATGCGCCGTGCGGCCTTGGGGTGCAGCGGCAGCCCCGCCTGCACCGCGGCCAGCAGGCGGGCCGCCATGGCCTGCACCTGGTCGGCGGCCTGTGGCCGTGTGTCTGCGGGCGTGGGGGTCATCCAGGCCGCCGCCGGCAGCGTGAAGCCATCGACGTCGGCTGCTGCGATGTCGAGCTGCCAGCGCAGTCCGGCCAGCGGCAGCACGCGGCCCGCCCACTCGACGGCCATCACGCTGGCATAAGCGGGTTGCCACACCAGCCGCGCATAGGTGCGCAGCGCCCAGAAGGCGCGCCCGGCGCGCGGATGCTGGCGCTGCATCGCGGCCAGCAGCTGCTCGGCCGCCGGGCCGGCGGGCAGGCCGCCGACGTGCTGGCCACAGCGGCCTTGCAGCGCCGGCACCACGGCCTGGGCCTGGCTGAAGAAGGCGGCCAGCGTCAGGATGCAACCTCGCTGGCCAGTGGCCGCGGGGCGGCCTTGGCAGAGGGCGCCCACGGCGCCAGCGGGTTGTCCAGCGTGCCCACGATCTTCAGGTTGGCCGCGGGGTCGGCCAGGTTGATCATCTGCGTGTTGTTGCCCATCTGCAGCCGGTTCAGGCACGACTGCCGGAAGGTGGGCGCAAACAGGTCGTAGCGGGCGTGCTTGTCGCGCTGCTGCGGATGCTCGTCCTGGTAGCGGCGGATGTTGTCAGCCACCTCGCGCCAGAAGTCGGCTTCGGTGCAGGTGCCGCTTTCCACCAGGATCTGGTTCATGTAGCGGAAGAAGCCGTCGAAGATGTCGATGAAGACGGCCAGCGTCTTCAGGTGTTCCGGAAAGTCCATCACCAGCCGGCGCACTGCATCGGGCAGCTGCACCTGGGTGTTGAAGATCGCGGCTTCCTCGGCAATGTCCTTCATGATCACGCGCACCGGCACATGGTCCTGCATCACCAGGATCAGGTTCTCGCCGTGCGGCATGAACACCAGGTCGTAGGTGTAGAAGCAGTGCACCAGCGGCGTCAGGTAAGCCTGCAGGTAGCGCTTGAGCCAGGTGCGCGCCGGCAGGCCCGAGGCCTCGATCAGCGCGGGCAGCAGCGCCTCGCCGTCGCGGTCGGTGTGCAGCAGGCTGGCCATGGTCATCAGCCGTTCGCCGGGCTTGAGCAGCGGCAGCGGGTTTTCGCGCCACAGGGCCGAGAACATCTTCTTGTACGGCGTGTCGGTCTCGATGGCCGCTTCGTAGTAGTGGTGGCGAAAGCCCATCGAGGCCACCTCGCGCAGCAGCGTGAAGCCGGTGGCCTGCAGCTCTGCATCGGGCGCCAGCAGCTCGCTGATCCACTGGTTGATGGCCGGCGTGCCCGACATGTAGTAGGGCGACAGGCCACGCATGAAGCCCATGTTAAGGATGGACAGCGAGGTCTTCACGTAGCGCTTGTGCGGCGCGCTGATGTTGAACATGGTGCGGATGGATTGCTGCGCCAGGTAGCGGTCTTCGCTCAGGCCCAGCACCACGATGCGCCGCTGCGCCACATAAGGCGCAAAGGCCACCGAGAGCTTGTGGGCCCATTGCCAGGGGTGGGCCGGCACCACCAGGTAGTGAGCCGGGTCCAGGCCCTGGTCGCGCAGCTGCTGCCGGTAGCGGTCCACGGTGGGCTGGCCCAGTTCCTCTGCCAGCAGTTGCTCATGGCTGAGGCCGGGCACGCTGTGGAAGGCGGCCTGGTCACGGTGCACCGCCAGCCACACGATCTGGAAGGGCGATGCCGCCTCGGGTGCATAGGCCCGGTAGTCGCTGCCGTCGAAGCCCAGGCGGCCGTTGTTGGCCACGAAGGCCGGGTGGCCTTCGGTCATCGAGGTCTCGATCACCTGGAAGTCGGTCTCGTGGATCAGCTCATGGCTGCCGTGGGTGGTGTTGAGCTGCTTGTAGGCGCTGCTGTACAGCGTGCTGCAGATCTCGTCCAGGTAGATGGGCAGCTGCTCAGGCTTGAGGCCCAGCGCCTGCTTGAAGTCGGTGATGAAGCGCAGCGCATCCACGTCCTGCGGCACGCCGCCGGCCAGGCATTCGATGGAGTCGGCGGCGATGGCCCAGTGCTGCAGCGCCAGCAGCCGCGCCTCGAAGCGGTAGACGGTGTGGCCGTCTGGCGTGGTCAGGCGGTAGGCCTGGTGCAGCTGGCGCTGGGCAGGCTGGGCCGTGTCGGGCTGCGGCTCGACGATGCGCTCATGCGCGTACTCCGAGATCGCCTTGCGCACCAGCTGCCGGTTGACCCGGCGCCAGACCTCTGGTTGCAGGTGGTCGACCACGGTGGCGAGCGAGGTGGGCGGGGTCATGCGGGCATCTCCTGGAGTGATTGCAGGGCTTGGTGGTAGTGGTCGCGCGTGCACAGGGCCAGGCTGGCCACCTTCTCGCGCAGCGGCACGTTGCCGCGGTAGACGAAGCCGAAGCGCTGGTTCAGCGCATGGATCTTGTGGTTGTGCTGGTCGGGCTCCACCACCACGCGGCGGGCGCCCAGGCCGTCGAACATCAGGTCCATCACCGCCTGGAAGGCGCGGCGCGAAAAGCCGCTGACGGGCCGGCGCGCCGGTGCCAGGCAGATGTGCATGCCGACGTCGCCGGGCTGCACCGGGTAGTGGTCGGCCAGCTGGTCGAAGCGGGGGTCGTAGGACTCGGCCAGCACCACCGGCTCACCGTCCAGCGTGCCGATGTGCACGTCGCGGAAGCCGCAGGCCAGCTGCGCCGCGTAGAGGTCTTGCACCTCGGCCACGCTGGCGCCCTGCAGGCACCAGAACCTGGCATGCGGCTGCTGGAACCAGCCATGGATCATCGGCATGTCGGCCGGGATGGCCAGGCGCCGGAACACCATGCCGGTGGGCGAGGTGTAGGCCGCGGGCGGTGCCCACGCGGATTCAGGCTGCTGGGGCATGGGAAGACTTCTCCGGTTCGGGGTGGAAGGAGGCCGCTGCGCGCGGCCCGGCAAAGCGCCAGCGCCACAGCGCGGCGGCCAGCAGGAAGGCCACACCGGCCACCACGAAGGGCGCTTGCAGCCCGTGCGTGGCCACCAGCGAGCCGGCGGTGAACGAGGCCAGCAGCACGCCGCAGTTCTGGAAGATGTTGATGACGCCGTAGTCGCGGCCGAAGTCGTCGGGCGTGCTGAGCTGGTAGAGCTGCACGTCGAAGTTGATGACCAGCTGGTACAGCGCCCAGCCCAGCAGCACCCGACCGATCAGCAGCGTGGCCACGTCGGGCGCGGCTTGCAGCAGCAGTCCCAGTGCGCCCAGCAGCAGGTTGGCCAGCGTGCGGCGCGTGGGGTGCTGCTCGGGCAGCGTCAGCCACCGGTGCACCACCAGGGCCGCCACCGCCACGATCTTGGGCACCGCGAAGGCGGCACCGGCCATCGCTTCGCCGCCGAAGTGGGTGAGGCTGCCCCAGTACACCGAGAAGAAGGGCCGCGCCAGGGCTGCGCCGAAGTCGAACAGCAGCATCACCACCGCCAGCTGCAGGATGCGCGCATGCCCGGCCAGGCTGAAGCGCTGCGGCGCGCTGCGTTCCTGCGCATCGTGGGCCAGCACCGGCACCATGCGGCGGCTGCGGATCAGCCAGCTGCACAAGGCCATCTGCACCAGGTCGGCCCCGGCCATCAGCAGCACGCAGGCCTGCACGCCCCAGCGCTCGATGACCGCGCCGCCGGCCACCGCGCCCAGCACCACGCCCAGGTGCGCCGTGACCGACAGCAGGCCGATGGTGCCGGCGCGCGTGGCGTCGGTCTCGGTGCGCATCAGGTACGGGAAGTTGAGCAGGTAGCTGCTCTTGAAGGCGAACATCGCCATCGACAGCCCCCAGTAGCTCACCAGCCCCGGCGCCCAGTAGCTGGCCAGGCACAGCGCGGCCGCGATGCCTTGCGTGACCTGCAGGATGTGCAGCGTCTCGAAGCGGCGCGCCACCCGCACCCACAGCGGAAACACGCACATCACCGTGATGGAGATGAAGGCCACGTAGGCGCCGACATGCCAGGGGCTGGTCTGCCCGTAGCGCTGCGCGAAGAACTGCGGATAGAAGGGGATCAGCAGCGCGTCGCTGATGACGGCGAGCAGCGTCATCAGGATCAGTCCGTGTCTCAGGCGCATGCGGGGTCCTGCGTGGCGGCGGCGGCCGGTGCCAGCGGCCTGAACAGCGGCGAACGTGGCACGCCGAAGCTCTGCAGCGCGATGCCGGTCTCGATGGGGTAGTGCGCCACGCCGGTCAGCGCGCGTATCAGGCACGAGTTGCGGTAGCAGGCCAGGCCCAGCTCGGGGTTGCTCAGGCCATGGCTGTGCAGGCCGCCGTTCTGCACGTACACCTCATCGCCGTTGATGTCGACGGCGTAGTCGCGCGTGGGCTGGTAGCGGCCCTGGCGGTCGAAGCGCAGCCGGTGCTCGATGCCGCCCAAAAAGCGCGGCACCCGCTGACGGTAGCCGGTGGCCAAGATCAGGCCGTCGGTGCGGTGCTCGAAGGCTTCGCCGGTGTCGGTGCGGTGGAACTCCAGCACATGCTGGCCGCTGGCTTCGTCATGGCGGCAGCGCCGCAGCTCCGATTGCGTGACCAGGTGGGCCTGGAAGCTGCGGCGCCGGCGGCCACGTTCCAGCTGCTGGTAGATCTGGTCCATCAGCTGGGCGTTGATGCCCTTGTAGAGGCTGTCCTGCCCGGCCAGCACGGCGGCCTTGCGCGACTCGGGCAGGTGGTAGAAGTAGTCGGTGTAGTCCGGCGAGAACATCTCCAGCGTCAGCCGCGTGGTCTCCATCTGGAAGAAGTAGGGCGAACGGGTGATCCAGTTCACCGTGGTGCCGCGTTGCTCGGCTTCCTTCAGCAGGTCGTGGCACACCTCGGCCGCGCTCTGGCCGCTGCCCACGATGGTGATCGAGCGCTTGTCCAGCAGCTGGGCCTTGTGCTGCAGGTAGTGGGCGCTGTGCAGCCAGCGCTGTGGCTGTTCGTCGCAGCAGGCGGGCAGGCTGGGCTGGGCACCGATGCCCAGCACCAGCTTGCGCGCCGCGAAGCTCACGTGCGTGCCATCGGCCCGGCGGGCCTGCACGTGGTAGAGGCTGCGGCCCTGCTGCACTTCGTGCGAGACGCCGGTCACCTCATGCCCGAAGCGCACGTTGGGCAGGCTGCGCGAAGCCCACTGGCAGTAGCGGTTGAAGGCCTCGCGGGTGATGAAGTGCGGGCCGTTGAAGTAGTGCGCGTAGATCTCGCCCTGCTGCTTGCAGTAGTTGAGGTAGCTGTAGCGGCTGGTCGGGTCGGCCAGGCTCACCAGGTCGGCCAGGCAGGGGTTCTGCAGCGTGGTCTCGTCGATCAGCATGCCGGGGTGCCAGTCGAACTGCGCACGGCTGTCGAGGAACAGCGCCTGGCAGGGCGTGGCGCCTTGCGCCAGCGGCGCCAGCAGGCAGGCCAGGCTGAGGTTGAAAGGGCCCAGGCCGATGCCGATGACATCATGGACCTGGGGGTCGGTGGATCGGGGGTGATTGCCAGGCATCGGGGCCGCCTTCCAGTCGATGAGGTTGGGAGCGCGGCCCGAAGGCCGCGCGCTTGCCTTCGTGTGACGGATGAGGCGGCCCGGCGTTTAGCCAGAGGCACTGCGCCCGGTGCGGTTACTGGCCGTGACCGCGGGCCCCGGCCGGGCACAGCTCGGGGCAGCCGGCCAATGCCTGCACGGCTTCCTGCACCATGAAGTTCACCAGCGTGGCCGAGACACCCAGCCGCTGGGCCACCTCCTGCTGCGTGTGGCCCTGCAGCCGGTGCAGCACGAAGGCCTGGCGGGTGCGGGCCGGCAGCCCGCGCAGACAACGGTCCATGCCATGCAGCAGCTGGCGGCCGATGGCATGGTGCTCCGGCGTGCCGTTGGGGGCGGCCGTGTCCAGGCCGTCGTCGTGCTAGTGGATCAGCTGCCGCTCGCTCTGGCGGCGGCGCAGGTGGTCGATGCACAGGTGCTGCACCACCCGCATGCAATAGGCCACTGGCTGCCGCACGCCGGGCGGCGGCGTGCCCTGCATCAACTTCATGCAGGCTTCCTGCACCACGTCCTCGGCGAGGTCGCGGTCACCCATCCAGCGGCAGGCGACCCGCTGCAGCAGCGGGCGATGGGCGATGAAGTCGGCCACCAGCGGGTGCGTGGACCCGGACTGATGCGCCGCCATCTCAGTACTTCCAGTTCAGCGTGAGCTGCCCGTTGCGGCCGGCGCCGTAGAGGCTCTGGTCCCAGTACAGGCTGGCCAGGTACTTCTTGTCGGTGACGTTGTTGATCAGCAGGTGCGCGCTCAGCCGCGGGCTGAAGTCGTAGCGCGCCATCAGGCCCAGCACCGCATAGCTGGGCTGGCGGGTGATGATGTTGCTGCCATCGGCCGCGGTCTGCGTGCCGTTGATGCGGTGGATGTCGCTCTGCCAGCGCAGCGTGGCACCCAGCTTGAGCTGCGGCAGCGCCGGCACACGGTAGCGCGCCGACAGCCGCAGTGTGCGGCGGGGCACGAAGGTACGGGCATCGTCGCCGTTGGCGTCTTCCATGCGCAGCTGGGTGTAGCCCGCGCTCAGGTCCCAGTCGGGGCCCAGGCGGCCGTTCAGCTCCAGCTCATAGCCGGTGGAGGTGGCGTCGATGCGGCGGTAGTACGAGAAGCCGCCGTCCGTGTCGAAGCCGGCGTACTCGGCCAGGTTGTTCTGCTCGGTGCGGAACACGGCGAAAGAACCGCTCAGTTCGCCGTCCAGCCATTCGCCCTTGGCGCCGGCCTCCAGGTTGCTGCCCTTGATGGGGCCCAGCAGCGACTGGCTGGCATCCACCTGCGTCTGCGGGTTCACGATCTTGGTGTAGCTGGCATACAGCGAGTGCCGGGCATCGAGGTCGAAGGTGGTGCCGACGTAGGGCACGGTCTCGTTCTCTTCGTACACCCGGGGCACGGCGCGAAAGCCCAGGCCTTCGCTTTCCATGCGGGTGTGGTTCAGGCCCAGCAGCAGCTTCCAGGGGTCGGCCAGGTTCAAGCGCGCCAGGGCGTAGATCGACTGCCGGCGGTTGATGAAGTCGGCCGAGCCGATGGCACCGTTCCACAGCGGCTCGGCATAGCTGCCCCAGTCGCCCGGGGCCACCAGGGCCGTGCCGTTGCCGGCGCCGCGCTGGTACGAAGCCTGGTTGTGCACGCGGGCGGCATTGAAGCCCAGCACCGCTTCATGGCGCCGGCCGGCCAGCTCGAACGGGCCGCTGGCGCTCACGTCCAGCAGCCGCTGCGTCTCGTCGGACACCTGGGTCGAGGTCCAGCTTTCGGTGCCCGCACCCGTGCTGCGGTCGGGCAGCAGGCCCGAGATGCTGAACAGCTCGCCATCGGCCGACAGCTTGCGGTAGCTGGCCGTGGCCTTGAAGTTCCAGCCCTGGCCCAGTGCATGCGCCAGCTCGACGAAGCCGGTGGTGTCGGTGTTGTCCCAGTGCGACCAGCGAGGCGCGGCCGCGGTGCTGCGTGGGTAGTCGGTGGCGCTGCCGTCCGCGTAGTTCAGCGGCAGGCCGCCCCAGGAAGTGCCCTCGGGCCGGTTGGCCTGCCGCGTCAGGCCCAGCGTGACCACGGTGCGCGGCGCGATGTCGGCCTCCAGCACGCCGGCCACCAGGTGCTTGCTCAGCGCATAGTTGTCCATGAAGGAGTCGTTGCGCTGGCCCATCACGATGCCGCGGCCGCGCAGCGTGCCGGCCTGGTTGAGCGGGCCCGACACATCGGCCTCGGCGCGCTTCTTGTTCCAGGAGCCGAGGGTCAGGCCGCCCGAGGCCTGGAAGGTGGCCGTGGGCCGCTTGCGCACGTAATTGACGGTGGCCGCCGGGTTGCCGGTGGACGACAGCAGGCCGTTGGCGCCGCGCAGCACCTCGACACGGTCGAACAGCGCGGTGTCGATGTCGCCCAGCTGGTCGCCGTTGGTGAAGGGCATGCCGACGCCGTCGACCTGGAAGTTGGAGATGTCGAAGCCGCGGGCGTTGAAATAGGTGCGGTCGGTTTCCACCACATCGACCGAGACGCCGGTGGTGTTGGCCAGCACCTCGTTGACGCTGAGCAGGCCGAAGTCGTCCATCCGCGCGCGCGTGACCACGGTCACCGACTGCGGCGTTTCGCGCGGCGACAGGGCCAGCCGGGTGGCGGTGCTGGTGGCCACGGCAGCATAGCGGTCGGTTGCCTCTGTCACCAGCGGATCGCGGCGGGCACGGGCCCGCACCGCCGGCAGCGCGGCTGGTGACGCGGCCGGTGGGGCCGCCGCGGCTTCATCAGCCGCCCGCTCCAGCGTGAAGCTGCCATCGGGCTGGGCCACGGCCCTGAGCCCGGCGCCCGCCAGCAGCGTGCGCAAGCCGGCTTCCACGGTGTAGCTGCCGCGCAGGCCGGCGCTCTGCCGGCCCTGCACCAGCTGCGGGTCGAAGGACAGCAGGATGCCGGCGCTGCGCGCCAGGCTGTTGAGCGCCAGGTCCAGCGGGCCGGGTGCGATGTCGAACGCGCGGGTGGCCTGTGCCGCCGGCGGCTGGGCGGCGGGCTGCGCCAGCACGGCGCTGCTGGCGGCTGACAAGGCGATGCAGGCCGCACAGCTGGCGGCCGACAGGGCCGAGCGTTTGAACCAGGTGGCAGCGGGGAGGGCGCGGAGGCGACGGTCGGTCATGGAGCAACACCTTTCATCAACAAAGTGGAGGTCTTGCTGGTGAACCGAACGAGTCGCCGAAAACTGCAGCCCTTTCGCAAAAAATTTTTCAGCGTGGCACCAGGGTCACCCACCAGCGTGTGAGCGCCTGCGTCCGCACCGGCAGCGTGCGCTGGACCGCGGCCAGCACACGCTCGGGGTTGTCGAGCGGAAACACGCCCGAGATGCGCAGCGCGGCCACTGCGGGGTCGCAGCGCAGCCAGCCGTGGCGGTAGCGCGCCAGCGCCGCCACCAGCTCAGCCAGCGGCAGGTCGCGCGCCACCAGCAGGCCGTCGGCCCAGGCACCTGCACCGCCGTCGGCGGCCCCCAATGGGCCTTGGCCCTCGGCATCGAACTGCCATTGCTGGCCGGGGCCCAGCCGCCGTGCGGGCGACGCCGCGGCCTTTGGCTGCACCTGCAGCCAGCCCTGCAGCACCTGCACCAGGGTGTGCCCGCTGCGCTGCTGCACGACGAAGCGGCCGCCGGGCGTGTGGATCTCGCCCTGCGCGGTGCGCACGACGAAGGGCCGCGGCGACGGGCTGTTGCTGTCCGGGCCAGGGTCCGGCCCGCAATCCACCAGCACCGCGCCGGACCACAGCACGACGCAGCGGCGCTGTACGTCGAAGCGGGTGCTGAGCGCGGTGGCCGTGTCCAGCTGCAGCACGCTGCCATCGGCCAGCACGGCGCGCTGCCGCTCACCCACGCCGGTGCGGTGCGTGGCGGCCAGTGTTGCCCAGCCGCCTTCGGGCCGGCCGCCCAGCGCCAGCGCTGAGGTACCGCCCACCAGCACCAGGCCTTTCAGTGCCGCGCCCTTGAGCAGCGCGCGGCGGTGCGGCTGCGGCGCGCGGGTGGCGGCCAGCGTGCCATGGGCCAGCGCGGGTGGCAGGGTCTTCAGCCGCCGGCTGAAGCCGTTCAGCGCCTGCCAGGCCTGGGCATGCGCCGGCTGCTCCTGCTGCCAGCGCTCGCAGGCCTGGTGCTCCTGCGGCGTGGCACGGCCGGACTGCAGGCGCACCATCCAGGCGATGGCGGCTTCCACCACCGCCGGCGGCAGGGGGCCTGCAGCCGTGTGCGGGCCCGTCACTGCAGCGCGGGCCCTTGCCAGGCCTGGAAGCAGGCGCCGAAGGCGCGCGTCATGTACTGCTGCACTGAACTGAGCGAGACGCCCAGCTCGCTGGCGATCTGCGCATAGCTCAGTCCGTCGATCTGCGACAGCAAAAACGCCTGCTGCACCTTGGCCGGCAGGCCGCGCAGCAGGCGGTCCACCTCCACCAGGGTCTGCAGCATCATCTGCTGCTCCTCGATGGACGGCACGTGTGCATCCGACAGCTGCGACAGTGCTTCCAGAAAGGCCCGCTCCAGCGCCGTCCGGCGCAGGTGGTCCACCATCAGCCCGTGGGCGATGGTGCTGAGCAAGGCCTTGCCGCCGCCGGGGTCAGGCTGGCAGTGCAGCGCATCGCGGCGCAGCAGCACCCGCGCGAAGGTGTCGTGGGCCAGGTCCGCCGCATGGTGCGGGCAACCCAGCCGCCGGCGCAGCCACCCCACCAGCCACTGGTGATGGCCGCGGTACAGGTGGCCGATGGAAGCGATGTCGAGGGTCTGGATGTCGGGCATGGGCACCTGGCAGGGGCGACCGGTTGATCGACTAAATAACAATCATTCGCATTTACGCACGAGACGTGCGGGTTGGTCAATCGGCTCTTTCGCACCTACCGACGCACGGTGCCGATCGGGAAGTCCGCCCCGATCACGAAGTAGGCCGGCGACTGCAGACCTGGTGCCGCCTGCCCCGGCAGCGCCCGCGCCGCGAGTTCGCCGGACCGCGCTTCGAGGCGGTCGCCGACGAAGGCGGCCAGTTCATGCGCAGTGATCGTGCCGTCCTGCGGCTGGCGGTCCGCCTGACCGGCCAGCCCTTGCAACGCCACGTGGCTGAACAGCCCATGGCCGAGCGAGCGCAATTCCACCGCCGCTTGGTCGCGGCGCGTGGCCGTCAGCACCGAGATGCCGGCCGACCGGCCCACCTGTTGCGCGAAGCGCCGCTGGAAGTCGCGGTAGCGGTTGAAGCTGTCGACTGTGGCGCCTGCGTTGCAGGCGTCGATCATCAGGAAGACCTGCCGCGCGGGCGTGGCGACGAGCGCGTCTTGCAGCTCGCGCGCCGAGATGCCGCCGCGCCGGACATCGGACGGGTCGACATCGTGCGGCAGGAAGTACCACTCGTCCTGCTCCAGCGTGCCGTGCCCGGCCAGCACGAGCAGCAGCACGTCCTGCGGCTTCAAGCCTTGCAGGTCCCGCAGCATTGCGAGCACGCCGCGGCGGGTGGCCCGCTCGTCCGTCAGCAGGCTGCTGCCGACCACGGCATAGGTGCTGCCTGCGGCGCGCTCGGTGGCCTGCAACAGCGCCTGTGCATCGGCCTTCGCATAGTCGAGGTTCATGGCGGCGGTGCGGTAGCGGTCGATGGCCACGCCCACCAGCTGCAGCCGGCCCGCCGCCTGGAAGCCGGGCGTGACCTGGCGCACGATCGGTGATCGCCCCGCCAGGCCGTGCACGTTGCGGACCTCGGCAAACAGCTCATTGGCGCCGCGCTCGGCGTTGAACTCGAAGACATCGGCCACCAGCAGGCGGCCGTCCTTCTCGATGCGTTGCGAACCGACGCGGGCTTTGGGCGGCAGGCGCTTGCCGTTGTGAAACAGCCGCGTGTCTTCGCGCAGATCGCCGCCGCGGCTTTCGCTGACGACCACCACGCGGGTGGCCTGGTCCGCTGTCATCGGCCCGGCCGGCAGGTCGATGGCCACATCGGGCGGCAGGAACACCCGTTCGCCGACATGGGCCGGTGGGCCTGGCAGCGGCCGGCCGGCGGTCGCCGCGATGTGTTGGGCCAGCAGGCCGGTGTGGAAGTAGTCTTCGAAGAAGCGGTCCAGCGGCAGGCGGTTGTCGCCGGCCTGCCAGTGCACATCCTTCGTGCCGTCGATGCTGCCGTCATAGCGGCCTTCATGGTCCACCACCACCCAGCCCTGGGCGGCCGGCACGATGGACAGCAGCGCATGCGCGACGCCGGCCGTGCGCAGCATCGCGACACCGTCGGGTCGGGCATGCAGGAAGCGGCCACGGCCCAGGCACACGACGGCCGCCGTGCGTGTGTCCATCACCTGCCAGCCGCCCGCCTGCCACAGCAGCAGGGCGCCGCGCTCAGTGACTGCGGCTACGGCGTCATCGTCGGGGCTGGCCGCCAGTTGCCGGATCGCCCCGTGCTCAGCCGGCGGTGGCAAGGCCAGCGCACGCAGCTGGCCTTGCGGGTCCACGCTGCGCACGCTGCCGTCGCGCAGCAGCAGCAGGTGGCGGCCGTCCCCCAGCCGGCCACCCAGTGCCGCGATGCCACCGGCGAGTCGTCGCGCGCGTGACTCGTCGATGAGCCAGGCGTCATCTGCGTCGTCCAGCGCCAGCACCCCCTGGCCACCGGCCGGCGACAGGCTGCGGATGGCGGAGGGCGAGGCCGGCACCTGGCGGCGCAGCGCGCCATCGCGGGCCAGCAGCAACACATGGCCTTCGCGCGTGCCAGCCCAGCACTGCGCGCCATCGGCCATCGCCGTGAGCAGCGGTGCCGGCGTAGTGGCCAGCGGCTGGGCGGCACCGGTGGACGGCAGCACGAAGAGGCGGCCGTCGCGCAGCAGCTGCAGCGTGCGGGTCTCGGGGTCGAATGCGAGCGGGCGGTCACCCTCGCGCAGCGCGAGGCTGGCGACCGGTGCCCCGCGGGCCAGATCCCAGGCCAGCAGCGTGCCGTCTGCAAACTGCTGCAGCAACTGCTGGCCACCTGCCGGCAGCCACAGCCCGATGAGCCGGCGCTGGGTGTCGCCGATCTGCAGCACCGGCGTGACCATGCGCGATTCGGCGGACCAGCGCTGCCCGGCCGCCACCTGGTTGGCGATCTGCTGGCTGATGGCGTCGCGCACCGCCGCGCCCGCTTGCGCATGGGCCCACGCGGGCCAGCCCAAGCTGGCCAGGCTGCTGGCGAGCCAGGCGCGGCGGGTCGTCATCGCAGCATCGGCCGGGCTTTAGAAGCGCCAGCGCAGCGACACGGTGACGGCACGGGTCTTGATGTCGGTGCCGGCCTGCAGGTTGTCGGCCACTTTGGTTTCGTACTTCAGCTGCACGGCGCCGTCGGTGTTGAAGGCCTTCTCGACACCGGCGCTGGCGCTGAGCGAAGTGGAATGGGATTCATCGCTGCCGTTGGCGCTGAGGCCGGCGAACGCCATCCAGCCATCGCCGAAACGGTAGTCGCCCTGGCCGTTGAGGTTCCAGCTCCACACGTTGTCGCTCTCGCGGCTCGACAGTGGCGGAAGGTCGATCCGGGTCTTGGTGTGTGTGGTCGCCAGGCCCGCCTCGCCGCGGAAGGTCCAGTCGCCGAACGGTTGCACCGTGTTCAGCGAACCTCCCAGGCTGTAGCTGTCGGCCTTGGCGCCGCCGCCCTCGAAGCGGCCGTAACGGAACTTGGCGATGGCGAAGTAGTGCTCCGAGAAGCGGTAGGCCAGATAGGGCGACAGGCCCCAGCTGTTGCCGCTTTCGTGCCTTGTCTTGGCCGTGTCCAGCGCCACGCCCACCGTAGTGTCGCGTGACAGGTCGCGGTCGTAGCCGAGCACGCCGACGTCGGTGGTGAATGAATCGCTGCTGCGCACCGAACCGCCGAAACCATCATCCATGTCGGATGAGAACTTGAGTCTGAAGTTGGT
Organism: Aquincola tertiaricarbonis; assembly: GCF_023573145.1. Taxonomy (GTDB): domain Bacteria; phylum Pseudomonadota; class Gammaproteobacteria; order Burkholderiales; family Burkholderiaceae_C; genus Aquincola; species Aquincola tertiaricarbonis_B. The sequence continues at coordinate 289,260 of NZ_CP097635.1, read as the reverse complement.
GTAGCTGCCCCAGGCGTTGTTCGGCTTCTGTGCCGCAGCGGCGCCAGCAGCGCGCAGCACACCCGCCTGCACCCCGACCAGCCGCGCGCTGATGGCGTCGCTGGTCAGCTTGGCGATCTGCTTGTTGATCTCCTCCTGCGCGTCCTGCGCCAGGCCCAGCACGGGTGCGAGCAGCAGACCGGCGGCCCCGGCCCGGCGGATGGCAGAACGGCAGCGACGTGCGAAACAAGGCCAGGACATGGCGTCTCCTCACAGGTTTCAGGTCGGCCGATGCTAGGCAGACCGATGCAGCGCGCCATCGTCAAACGGAAGGATGGGGTGGCGCTTGCAACACGTCGCCGAGGCCGCCGCTCAAGCTCGGCCGCTGCACGTCCGATACCGGCTGACGGGCACCGAGCCCGGGGTGTGTGTGAGGGAGTCGTCGCAATGCGCTTGTCGAACCTGCGTGTGGGTGTGCGTCTGGCCGCCGGCTTTGCCGTGCTGCTGGCGCTGGTGCTGGCGATGGGCCTGTATGCCCTGGACCGGGTGAGCCGGGTGCATGACAGCGTGACGGCCCTGGCCGACGACTGGTTGCCCAGCACCCAGCAGCTGGCCGGTGTCAACGAGGCGCTGAACCAGATGCGCCGCGCCGAGCTGCAGATGCTGCTGGGCGGCGACGAGCAGGCGATGAAGGACGAATCCGCCCGCATCGCCCGGCAGTGGAAAGTGCTGCCGCCGCTGCTGGCGGCCTACGAACGCACGATGGGCGACGAGGCCGAACGCCAGGCCTTCCAGGCGCTGCAGGCCGCCGTGCAACGCTACCGCGCCAGCCAGCCGCAGCTGCTGACGCTGCTGAAAGAAGGCCGTGCGCAAGAGGCCCGTGCCTTTCTGCGCGGCGATTCGCGCAAGGCCTTCCGGGCGACCACCGATGCGATGGTGACGCTGACCAACAGCAACACCCAGGGCGCGGCCGACGCCTCGGCACGCAGCAGCCGTGACTACGCGTCGGTGCGCTGGGGCATCGGCGCGATGATCATCGTGGCGCTGCTGCTGGGAGGCCTGGTCGCGGTGCTGCTGACCCGCTCGCTGACCACGCCGCTGGCCCATGCCGCCGCCACCGCCGATCGCATCGCCGACGGCGACCTGAGCGTGCCGGTGCGCAGCGACCGCCGCGACGAGCTGGGTGACCTGCTGCGGGCGCTGGCCCGCATGCAGGCCGCGCTCAATGCCTCGGTGAGCAGCGTGCGGCTGGGGGCCGATGCCGTGGCCACGGCCGCGCAGGAGGTGTCCAGCGGCGGCCACGACCTGTCGATGCGCACCGAGCAGGCGGCCGCCAGCATAGAGCAGACCTCCGCGGCGATGCAGCAGGTGGCCGAGACCGTGCGCCACAGCGCGGCTTCGGCCCAGCAGGCGCACCAGCTGGCGCATGCCGCCGCCGAGGTGGCCACGCAGGGCGGCGCGGTGGTGGCCCGCGTGGTCGAGACCATGAGCGGCATCCAGGCTGCTTCGCGCAAGATCGGCGACATCATTGGCGTCATCGATGGCATCGCCTTCCAGACCAATATCCTGGCCTTGAATGCCGCGGTGGAGGCCGCCCGTGCCGGCGAGCAGGGCCGCGGCTTTGCGGTGGTGGCCTCGGAAGTGCGCAGCCTGGCCCAGCGCTCGGCCCAGGCGGCGCGCGAGATCAAGTCGCTGATCGCCAGCTCGGAAGACCAGGTGGGCCGCGGCGGCGCCCTGGTGGATGAAGCGGGCAGCACCATGCAGCAGGTGGTGCGGGCCGTGAGCGACGTGAGCCGGCTCATCGGTGAGATCGCCACCACCGTGCAATCGCAGACGCAGAGCGTGGGCGAGGTGAACACCGCCATCATGCAGATGGACGGCATGACGCAGCAGAACGCCGCGCTGGTGGAAGAGTCCGCCGCGGCTGCCGAGTCGCTGAAGGTGCAGGCCGACGGGCTGTTGAGCGCCGTCGGCAAGTTCCGGCTGGCGCCCGCCTGAGCGCCAGACCGGGCTCACACCCTTACTTCAGCGTGAAGCGCGCGGTGGACGGCTTGCCGTTCACCGTGACCACGACCACCGCCTTGGTGCCCGGCCCCAGCTTGAAGCTGCCGCTGGCGGCCAGCTTGTCGCCGGCCGGCTTCAGCTCCACGTCCTGCTTCTCGCTGCCGGTCAGCAGCGTGAGGCGGGCGCTGGCCTTGGCCACGTCCACCGGCTTGCCGTGGTCGCGCAGGTACAGCTGCAGGCTGCCGGGCTGGGCCACCAGCTCGTAGTCCATGTCCTTGACTTCCACCACCACGCCGCCGTGCAGCGGCTGGTGGTTGTGGGCATGGTCGTGCTTGTCGTCGGCCGCGCGCGCGGCGCCGGCACAGGCCAGCGCCAGGGCGCCGAGGGCGATCAGGTGGTGCAGGGTCATTGGGGTTCCTTTCATTGTTCAGGGTGGGGGTGGGTAGGGTGGGGCTCACAGCGCCTCGGCGTCCTTGTCGGCCATCAGGCGTTCGGCATCGCGCCGCCCGAAAAGCCAGAACATCACCGGCGTCAGGAAGGTGTCCAGCAGCGTCGAGCTGATGAGGCCGGAGAAGATGACCACGGCCACCGGGTGCAGCACTTCGGTGCCGGGTCGCTCGGCCTCGAACAGCAGCGGCGCCAGCGCAAAGGCCGTCACCAGCGCGGTCATCAGCACCGGGCTCAGCCGCTCGAGCGAGCCGCGCACGATCATCCGCAGGTCGAAGGCTTCGCCCTCGAAGCGCATCAGGTTGATGTAGTGGCTGACCTTGAGGATGCCGTTGCGCACCGAGATGCCGGCCAGCGTGATGAAGCCGACCAGTGCCGCCACCGACAGCGGCTGGCCCGACAGCCACAGCCCCAGCACCGCGCCCACCAGCGCCAACGGGATGTTGACCATGATCAGCGCCGACAGCCGGGTGGACTTGTAGCGGCTGTACAGCACCACGAACATCAGCACCAGCGAGACGATGGACAGCAGCCCGACCAGGCGCGAGGCTTCTTCCTGCGCCTGGAACTGGCCGCCCAGGGTGATGAAGTAGCCCTCGGGCAGACGCGTGTCGGCCACCACCCGGCGGATGTCGCCGACGATCTCGGACAGCGCACGGCCCGATGCATTGGCCGACAGCACGATGCGCCGCTTGCCGTCGTCGCGGCTGATCTGGTTGGGCCCGTCGCCTTCTTCGATGCTGGCGATGCGCGACAGCGGGATGCGGCCCGTCGGCGTCTCGATCAGGATCTGGCCCAGCCCTTCGATCGACCGCGCCGATTCGGGCAGCTTGACCACCAGCGCGAAGCGGCGCCCGCCTTCGACGATCTGCGTGATGCGCTCGCCTTCCACCAGGCTTTGCAGCGTGGCCAGCACCTGCGGTGCCGGCAGCCCGTACTGCGCGGCGGCGGCATAGTCCACCCGCACCTTGATCTGCGGCGCCAGCACCTGCTTTTCGATCTGCAGGTCGGCGATGCCCGGGATGGCGGCCAGCCGCTGGCGCAGTGCATCGGCCTGGCCGCGCAGGGCGTCCAGGTCGTCGCCGTAGATCTTCAGCGCGATCTGCGAGCGCACGCCCGACAGCATGTGGTCGATGCGGTGCGAGATCGGCTGGCCGATCTCGATGGCCGCCGGCAGGTTGGCCAGCCGCGCGCGGATGTCGGCGCGGATCTCGTCCATCGGCCGCTTCAGCTCGGCCGCGGGCAGCAGGCCCACGTCCAGCTCGCTCACGTGCACGCCTTCGGCATGTTCGTCCAGCTCGGCCCGGCCGCTGCGCCGGCCCACGTGCGTGACCTCGGGCACCTGGCTCACCAGCAGCTCGGCCTGGCGCGCCAGCGCCGAGCTTTCCGACAGCGTGACGCCCGGGTTCAGCCGCAGGCCGATCAGCAGCGTGCCTTCGTTGAAGGGCGGCAGGAAGGTGGTGGGAAAGAACGGCACCGCCGCCGCTGCCGCCACCACCGCCAGCCCGGCCGCGGCCAGTGCGGCCCGCGGCCGCGCCAGCACCGCCTGCAGGCTGCTGGCATAGCGGGCCTTGAGCCAGATGAGCACCCGGGTGTCGCCATGGTCCAGGTGCTTCATGCGCGGCAGCAGGTAGTAGCTCAGCACCGGCGTCACCGTCACCGACACCAGCAGCGAGGCCAGCGTCGAGACGATGAAGGCGATGCCCAGCGGCACGAAGAGCTTGCCTTCCAGGCCCGGCAGCGCAAACAGTGGCAGGAACACCAGCACGATGATGACCGTGGCATAGAGGATGCCCGAGCGCACCTCCATCGAGGCCTTGGCCACCAGCTGCAGCGGATGCAGCCGGTGCTGCGGGTGGCGGGCGCGGTCCTCCTTCAGCCGTCGCAGGATGTTCTCCACGTCCACCACCGCGTCGTCCACCAGCCCGCCGATGGCAATCGCCAGGCCGCCCAGCGTCATGGTGTTGATCGACAGCCCGAAGTAGCGGAAGACCAGGCCGGTGATGAAGATGGACACCGGGATGGCGGTGAGCGCGATCACCGTCGGCCGCAGCGTGCCGAGGAAGAAGAACAGGATCACCGCGACGAAGACCGACGCGCCGATGAGCTTGCCCTGCAGCGTGGTGATGGAGGCTTCGATGAAGCTGGCCTGGCGGAAGGTGACGCGCGGCGCTTCCATGCCCGCGGGCAGCGAGGCCTTCAGGCCGGTCAGCGCTTCTTCGATGGCGCGTGTCAGCGCGATGGTGTCCGCGGTGGGCTGCTTCTGGATGCCCAGGATCACCGCGGGCTGCCCCTCGAAGCCGGCGTCGCCGCGCTGCAGCGCCGGCGCGAAGGTCACCTCGGCGATCTGTCGCAGCAGGATGGGCTGGCCCTGGTTGGCGCCCAGGGCCAGGTTCTTCAGGTCGTCCAGCCGCGAGGTGCGGCCGATGTGGCGGATGAGCACCTCGCGCCCGTTCAGCTCCAGGAAGCCGCCGGAGGTGTTGGCCGCGAAGCCCTTCAGGGCCGCTTCCAGCTGGTCGTGCGTGATGCCCAGCGCCGCCATGCGCACGGTGTCGGGCTGCACCTGGAACTGCCGCACCTGGCCGCCGATCGGGATGACCTGCGCCACGCCCGGGATCGACAACAGCCGCGGCCGCAGCACCCAGTCGGCATATTCGCGAACCGCCATCGGGTTGATCTTTTGAGGATCGACCGGAATGGCGATCTGCATGATCTCGCCCATGATGGAGCTGATCGGCCCCATGCGCGGCACCACGCCTTCGGCCAGGCCTTCTTCCATGGCCGACAGCCGCTCGGCCACCAGCTGGCGGGCGCGGAAGATGTCGGTGTTCCAGTCGAAGGTGACGTACAGGAAGGAGAGGCCCGCCGACGAGGTGGAGCGTACGCTCTCCACGCCCGGCAGGCCGTTCATCGTCGTCTCGAGCGGGAAGGTGATGAGCTGTTCCACCTCCTCGGCGGCCATGCCGCCGGCCTCGGTCATGATCGTGACCGTGGGCTTGTTGAGGTCGGGGAATACGTCCACCGGCGTGCGCTGCAGCGTGAAGGCGCCATAGGCCATCAGCACCAGGCTGGCGATGATGACCAGCAGCCGGTTGCTGAGGCTGTTTTCCAGAAGCCACTTGAACATACCCGGCTTTCTTCAACGCACTTGGTTGATCAAGCTGGCGCCCTGCGTCGCCACCCGATCACCGGCCTTCAGCCCCGAGGTCACGGCCACCGTCACGCCGTCCAGCGGCTCGGTGGTCACGGTGCGCGGCTCGAAGCGTTCGGGCGCCGTCTTCACCCAGACGATGGCCTGGTTCGACGGGTTCTTCATCAAGGCCGTGACCGGCACCGCGATGCCTGGCACGCGTTCGCGGCCTTCGACGAACACCCGCACCGGCTGGCCCACCGCCAGCGACTGCAGGGCCGGGCCCTGGGCGCGGAAGGTCAGCGGCAGCGCCTGCTCGCGCAGGCTGCGCGCCGCGCCGACGAAGCTCAGCGGCACCCGCTGCGCACCGACGGCCAGCGTGGCCCGTCCGATGTCGGCCGCCAAAGCCGGGTCGAAGGCCAGGGCCTCGATGTGCAGGCGTGCCGGGTCGACGATTTCGAACACCAGCTCACGGGCGTCCACCACCTGGCCGGCCACCACCTGCGCCGAGGCGATCACGCCCGTCACCGGCGCCACCAGCGCCTCGCGCATGGCCAGGCCGCTGCCCAGCGCGGCGATGCGCTCGGCCAGGCTGCGGGCTTCGCTGTCGGCGACTTCGATGTCCTTGCGCGGCACGGTGTCGGCCAGTTCCTGCAGGCGGGCCAGGCGCTTGTCGGCCAGCGCCTTGGCCGCCCGCAGCTCCGCCACCTGCGCCGCCTGGTTCGATCGTTCGATCGGCGCCGCCGACGAGCGCACATAGGCCAGCACCTCGCCCTGGCGCACGGCCTGGCCGGCAGCGGGCAGGCCACGGGGCCCGGGCTCGATGCGGCCGGCATTCAGCGGCTGCACCTTGCCGCCGGCGTTCGGGTCCATCACCACCTTGCCGTTCAGCTCGAACGCGCGCGGCAGCTCGCGGGCTTCGGTCAGCAGGGTGCGCACACCCAGCTGGCGCTGCGCGGGCTTGGGCAGGAACACGCTGCCATCGGGCAGCCGTTGCGGGCCGTTGGCACTGGGTGCCGCGGGTGCGTCGCCATGGTCATGGCCTTCGCCAGCCAGCACGGGGGCGGCCAGCGCCAGGGACAGCAGGCAGGCGGCCGGCACCGACCAGCGGCGCGCGCAGGAAAGGGGGAAGGCGTGCTTCACGAGGTGGCTCCGGTGTCGGTGTGGCGGGCGGCGAGGCGGCGCCTGGCCATCAGGCCTCCCGCGGTCAACAAGGCCAGCAAGGCCATGGCGCCAGCGGTCCAGGCCGCGTAGCGGAGCCAGGGGCTGGCATGCGCGGCGTCGTGGTCCTCGGCCGGGCCATGCAGGTCCAGCTCGCCGGCCAGCAGGTCGATCTCCTGGTCGGCGGTGACGGTGGCGGTGATGGGCAGCACGCCGGGGGCCGGCTCGGCCGCCAGCACCACCTCGTAGGTGTCGTCGTGCGGCTGGGCGGGGTAGGAGGTGCCGGCGATGTCCAGCTCGATCCTCGCCTGGGTCACCGGGCTGTTGTCGGCGCTGCGGTCCAGGTACAGCGTGAGCTGCCGGCCGCGCAGCACGCCGACCAGCTCGAAGCTCTCGGACACGGCGCTGAAGCGGGGGGCCGCCGGGCCGGCCTGGGCCGGCGCGGCATCGCCATGGTCGTGGCCTTCACCGGCCACGGCGGGCCCGCACAGGGCTGCGAGCAGGCTCCATGCGGCTGCAAGAAAAAGGGATTTCATGAAGGGGTTCCGGGGTTGTCTTGGGGTTCGGGTCAGGCCGTGGGGCCTCACAGCGGCAGCAGGCCCAGCGCCTGGCGCAGCGCGGAGATGGCGGCGGCCAGGTCGATGCGGGCGCGCGCGGCCTGGCGCTCGGCCTCGGCGGCTTCGGTCTCGATGCGCAGCCGGGTGGGCAGGTCGGTCTCGCCCAGGCGGAACGACTTGTCGAAGAAGCCGCGGGTCTCGCGGGCCAGCGTGGCGCGGCGCTCGGCCGCGGCCAGCTGCTGGCGGGCCGCGGCCACCTGCGCGCGGGCGGCTTGCGCCTCCCACTGCAGGCGCTCACGGTCCAGCGCCAGCTGGGCCTGGGCCTCGGCCGCATCGGCGCGGGCCGTGGCCACGCGCCTGTCGTGGCGCGGGCCACCGCCGAAGGGCACACGCAGCGCCAGCGTCAGCGTGCGGCCTTCACGTTCGCCGTAGGCGCCGCGGTCGCGCGTGGTGGCCAGCAGCAGCTCGGGGTTGGCCCGCGACTGCCGGCTCGCCAGCGCGGCACTGCGCTCGGCCGTGGTGGCGCGGTCGGCCAGTTCCAGCAGGGCCGGGTGCGTTGCCGGCTCGGCCGGTGGGGGCTCTGGTTCGGCGGGCGGGCTGCCCGCCGGGGGTGCCAGCGGGCCCGCGCCGGCCAGCGCCTGCAGCTGCAGCTGCGCCGCGGTTGCGGCAGCTTCGGCGCTGGCCAGGGCGGCCTGCGCCGCGGCCACGGCGCCGTCGGCCTGGTGCTGGTCGGCGCGCGCCAGTTCACCGGCCTGGGCACGGCGGGCCACGTCGCGGGCGATGCCCTGGGCGCTGTCCAGCTGGCCGCGCGCCACGTCCAGCTCCAGGCCGGCGCGTTGCCACTGCCACCAGGCTTCGCGCACGGTGGCGGCCAGGCGCAGGCGGGCAGCCTGGGCGCGGCTTTCCAGTGCGCTGGCCTCGGCCTGGGCCAGGGCGGCGGCGCTGCCGCGCTCGCCGGGCAGCCACAGCGGCACGGCGATGCCCAGCTCCATCTCACGCGCGCCTTCGTCGCGTTGCAGGCGGTCGGTCTTCAGGCTGGCTTCCAGCGCCGGCGGCTCGGGCGTCCAGGCGTCGGCGGCGCGGCGCTGGGCCTGGGCGGCATCGCGCCGCAGCGGCAGGGCCTGCGCCTCGGGCTGGCGGGCCCAGGCGGCCTCGAACAAGGCGGGCAGGGAGGCGGTGGTGCCGGCCGGTTGCTGCGCCGATGCGCCGGCCGCGAGGCCGGCGAAAGCGGCGGCCAGCCAGGCCTGCCGCCAGGGTGTGCGGGGTCTTTGTCTCGGATGCATCCGATGCTCCAGTGTTGAGGGGGACACACGGGAGACCGGCGAGGTGCGACCCACGGGTCGCGCGCGGCTAAGCCACGGCCGGGCAGGGGCCCGGGGGCTCTCAGCCTCTGGCGGTGGTCAGGGGATCGGGGAAGCCGCCTCGCCGGTCAGGCGAGGCGTGCCCACTGGGGGCGCTCGGGTTGCGCCGGCATGGGGTCCATGCTCGGGGCGTCGCCCAGGCGGGGCGGCGCGCCGCGGGGCTGTTCGGCCGCCACAGGCAGTGGCCCGTCGATCATCGCGGCGCAATGGCCATGGCAATGGCCGCAGTCGAAGTGGGAGGTGGCCGCCTTCGAGGTGTCGGTCGGCGATGCGTCGTCGGCCTCGGCACCATGCTCATGCGCGGCATGGTCGTGGTGCCCCAGGTGCGTGGCGGCCTGGCTCGATTCCAGCGCGCAATAGCCCGCCACCGCAGCCCAGGACACCTGGAGCGGCAACAAGACCAGCAGCAGAACGGCAAGCCAGCGGCGCATGGGGCGCGAGTGTAGCGGCCGGACGTTGAGCTTTCATGTCATCACCCGTGCCGCATGCCGCGCCGAGATCCATTCTTCGTGGGTGGGCTCCACCGCCACGCGCACAGCGCTGCCCGGGGCGGAGATCACCGGCGCGTCGGCCGCGTTGGCCGCTTCGTCCAGCGCCAGGCCCAGCCAGGCCAGCGCCTGCACGATGCGCTGGCGCAGCACCGCGCTGTGCTCGCCGATGCCGGCGGTGAACACCAGCAGGTCCAGGCCGCCCATCACCGCCACCAGCGCGCCCACCTCGCGCACGATGCGGCGCACGTACAGCTGCAGCGCCAGCGCGGCGCGCGGCTCGTCGGCCTCGTGCGCCAGCAGCACCCGCGGGTCGGCCGACAGGCCCGAGATGCCCAGCAGCCCGCTGTCGTGGTACAGCACCTGGCCCACCTGCTGCACCGTGAGCTGCTCGATCTCCATCAGGTACAGCACCGCCCCGGGGTCCAGCGCGCCGGTGCGGGTGCCCATCATCAGCCCGTCCAGCGCCGAGAAGCCCATCGTGGTGGCCACGCTTTGCAGGCCCTGCATCGCGCACAGGCTGGCGCCCGAGCCCAGGTGGGCCACCAGCGTGCGGCCCTGGGCCAGCGGGCCGTGCCGCTCGGCCAGCGCCACCGCCATGTACTCGTAAGACAGGCCATGGAAGCCATAGCGCCGCAGCCCGCGTTCATAGGCCGCATAAGGCAGCGGCAGCAGCTGCTCCACCACCGGCAGCGTGTGGTGGAAGCCGGTGTCGAAGCAGGCCACCTGGGGCAGGTCGGGCCGCTCGCGCAGCAGGATCTCCATCGCTTCCAGCGCAAAGGGCTGGTGCAGCGGCGCCAGCGGAATCAGGCCCTTCAGCTCGGCCAGCAGCGCCGCGTCCACCCGCACCGGCGCGAAGTGCCGCGGCCCGCCATGCACCACACGGTGGGCCACCGCGGCAATGGGCCGGCCAGCCAGCCAGCGCAGCACCTCGGTGCGGATGACGGCCAGTGCGGCCACATACGGATGCGCTGCATCCAGCTGCAGCGGGCGCGCCGGGCTGCCGTCGCCCAGGTCCAGCGTGGCCTTCGGCCCGCCGATGCCCTGCACCTGGCCGCGCCAGTCGGCCTGCCGCGGCGGGTCGCCACCCTCGGCCGGCCTGGCGAACAAGCCGAACTTGATGCTCGACGAGCCGCAGTTCAGCACCACGATGTGGCCCTCTGCGCTCATGGCGGGTTGCTCCGGAAGTGGTGGGCCAGCAGCACCGCGATGGCGCAGGAGGCGATGCGGGTTTCGCGGCTGTCGGCGCGGCTGGTGAGCACGATGGGCAGCCTGGCGCCCAGCACGATGCCGGCGCTGGCGGCGTCGCCCAGGTATTCCAGCTGTTTGGCCAGCATGTTGCCGCTTTCCAGGTCGGGCACCACCAGCACGTCGGCCTGGCCCGCCACCGGCGAGACGATGCCCTTGGTGCGCGCCGCCGCCACCGACACCGCGTTGTCGAAGGCCAGCGGACCATCGAGCACGCCGCCGGTGATCTGGCCGCGCTCGGCCATCTTGCACAGCGCCGCGGCGTCCAGCGTGGCGGGCATCGCGGGGTTCACCGTTTCCACCGCGGCCAGGATGGCCACCCGCGGCTCGGCCACGCCGATGGCATGCGCCAGCGTGATGGCATTGCGCACGATGTCGGCCTTGTGCTCCAGCGTGGGCGCGATGTTGATGGCCGCGTCGGTGATGATGAAGGGCCGCGGGTAAGCAGGCGTCTGCATCACGAAGCAGTGCGACAGCCGGCGCTTGGTGCGCAGGCCGGCTTCGGGCTGCAACAGCGCGGCCACCAGCTCGTCGGTGTGCAGGCTGCCCTTCATCAGCGCCTGCACCTGGCCGGCCGCGCCCAGCTCGGCGGCGCGGGCGGCGGCGGCATGGCTGTGGGGCACGTCTTCCAGCGCCACGCCGTCCAGGCTCAGGCCGGCTTCGGCGGCCACGGCCTCGATGCGGGCGCGTGGCCCCACCAGCACCGGCTCGATCAGCCCGGCGGCCCGTGCATCCAGCGCGCCACCCAGGCTCAGCACGTCGCAGGGGTGCACCACCGCCATGCGGATGGGGCCCAGCGGCAGCACCTGCTGCAGCAGCCGCGGCAGGCCATCGGCGGCCAGCAGGCGCACCTCGGGCAGCGTGGCGGCCGGGCGCTCGATGCGCTGCTGCGGCGCCAGCACCGTGGCCTCGCCGTCGATCACGGTGCTGCCCCGCTGGTTGACGCAGCGGCAGGCCAGGCGCACGCGCCGGTGCACCGGTTCCTTGTCGGTCACGGTCACGCTCACGGTCAGGCGGTCGCCCACACGCACCGGGGCGTGGAACTGCAGCGTCTGCCCCAGGTACACGGTGCCGGGGCCGGGCAGGCGCGTGCCCAGCACCGCGGAGATGAGGGCGCCGCCCCACATGCCATGGGCGATGACGCCGTGGAACTGCGTGGAGGCTGCGAACTCGGGGTCCAGATGGGCGGGGTTGACGTCGCCCGACATCACCGCGAAGAGCTGGATGTCCTCGGTGGTGAGCTGGCGTTCGAGCTGGGCGCTGTCGCCCACGGCCAGCTCGTCGTAGGTGCGGTTGCGCAGCAGGGTCAGCGGCGGGGCGGGGGTGGCGGGGTGGTCGGTCATGGGGCCGGTGGAGGAAGGTGGAGGGCGTCAGGCCATCTGCGCCAGGGTGCTGCGGAAGCGCCGCAACGACAGGCCGAACAGCAGCGCGCCGATGAAGGCCAGCGCCGCGAACTGCGGCCACACCACCGCCAGCCCCGCGCCGCGGAACAGGATGGCCTGGCCCAGCTGCACGAAGTGGGTGGTGGGCGCGGCCAGCATCACCTGCTGCACCAGCGCGGGCATGCTCTCACGCGGCGTCTGGCCGCCCGAGAGCATCTGCAGCGGCAGGATGGTGATGACCAGCAGCATGCCGAACTGGGGCATGTTGCGCGCCACGGTGGCCATGAAGATGCCCATGGAGGTGGTGGCAAAGAGGCTGAGCGCTGCCCCGGCAAAGAACAGCGGCAGCGAGCCGGCCACCGGCACCTGCAGCGCGCCGCGCACCACCAGCGTGATCGACATCCAGGCCGCCAGCAGCACCACCAGGCCCATGGACCACACCTTGGCCAGCATGATCTGCGCCGGTGTCACCGGCATCACCAGCAGGTGTTCCACCGTGCCGTGCTCGCGCTCGCGGATCAGCGCCGCGCCGGTGAGCACGATGGCCAGCATGGTGATGTAGTTGATCAGCTCCACCAGGCTGCCGAACCAGGCGCGGCTGAGCGAGGGATTGAAGCGCGAGCGCAGCACCAGCTCCACCGGCGGGGTGGCGCTGCCGCGATGGTGCTGGGTGAACTCGGCCACCTCGGCCAGCACGATCTGCTGCACATAGCTGCTGCCGCTGAAGGCCTGGCTCATGCGCGTGGCGTCCACGTTCAGCTGCAGTTGCGGGCCGCGGCCGGCCAGCACGTCGCGCTGGAAGTGGCGCGGCACCACCAGCGTGAAGGTGAAGTCGCCGGCGTCCATGCCGGCATCCATCTGCGGCCAGTCGATCATCACCGGCGGGCTGAACAGCGGTGGGTAGAAGGCGCTGGTGATGCGCTGCGACAGCGGCGAGCGGTCCTCGTCGACGATGGCGATGGCCGCGTTGTTCAGCGTTTCGGGCTGCACCCGCGCGGCGTTGTAGATGCCCAGCGTGAACACGTAGCCGATGAGCAGCAGCATCACCGGGTCGCGCCACAGGCTCCACAGCTCCTTGATGCCCAGGCGCCAGGTGTTGGCGATGAAGTGGTGCATTCGGTCAGGCGTCTTGTTTTCGCAGCAGGGCGATGGCTACACCCAGGATCACCGGCACCGCCAGCGCCATGCTCGTCAGCGCATGCTGCAGGTCGGCCGCGCCCAGCGCCTTGCTGAACACCCCGCGGCTGAGGTTGATCATGTGCGAAGCCGGGTACAGCTCACCCACCAGGCGGGCGCCGCCCTGCAGCGAGGTCACCGGGTCGAGCAGCCCCGCGAACTGCGTGGCCGGCAAGATGGTGCCGATCATCGTGATGAACAGCGCCGCGATCTGGCTGCGCGTGACGCTGGAAGCCAGCAGCCCCATGCCGGTGGAACACAGGCTGAACAGCAGCGCGCCCAACGCCAGCGTGGCAAAGCTGCCGGTGATCGGCACCTGGAACACGGTGACGGCCATCCCGCTCATCAGCAGGAAGTTGAGCATGGCCAGGGCCACGTAGGGCAGCTGCTTGCCCAGCAGGAACTCGGTCCGCGTCACCGGCGTGACGTACAGGTTGAGGATGGAGCCGGTTTCCTTCTCGCGCACCACCGCCAGCGCGGTGAGCATGGCCGGCAGCATCAGCAGCAGCAGCGGGATGGTGGCCGGCACCATGGCCGGCAGGCTGCGCACGTCGGGGTTGTAGCGGAAGCGCGTTTCAACACCCGGCTGGCCACCGGCGCCCGCCGTCTGCTCGGCCAGCCAGTGCTGGTGGATGCCTTGCACATAGCCGCGCGCGGTCTCGGCGCGCTGCGGCATCGCGCCGTCGATCCAGGCGCCCACCTGCACCGGCTGGCCGCGCAGCACCTGGCGCGCGAAGCCGGGCGGTATCTCCACCGCCAGCGACAGCTCGCCGCTGCGCAGCCGGCGCTCCATGTCGGCATCGTCGGTGATGGGCGGCTGCTCGCTGAAGTAGCGCGAGCCCGACAAAGCCAGCCGGTAGCTCTGGCTCAGCGTGGACTGGTCGCGGTCCAGCACCGCATAGCGCAGGTGCTCCACGTCGAGGTTGATGCCGTAGCCGATCACCGCCATCAGGATCAAGGAGCCGGCCAGTGCCAGCGTGCCGCGCACCGGGTCGCGGCGCAGCTCCAGCGCCTCGCGCCACAGGTAGGCCAGCAGCCGCTGCAGGCTGAAGCGGTGGTGGCGGGGCGCCGCGCTACCGGCCGGGGCGGCCACCGGCCCGCCGGTTTCAGGCGCGGCCTGCTGGCCGGGGTCGGCTTCCAGCAGGTAGCCGATGAAGGCCTCTTCCAGCGTGGCGGCGCCGCGTTGGGCCACCAGCCGGGCCGGTGCATCGCTGTCCAGCACGCGGCCGGCATGCATCATCGACATGCGGTCGCAGCGCTCGGCCTCGTTCATGAAGTGGGTGGAGATGAAGATGGTGACGCGGTCGCGCCGCGACAGCTCGACCAGCAGCCGCCAGAAGGCATCACGGGCCACCGGGTCCACGCCCGAGGTGGGTTCGTCCAGGATCAGCAGCTCGGGCCGGTGCACCATGGCCACGGCCAGCGACAGGCGCTGCCGCATGCCCAGAGGCAGGCTCTCGGGCAGGCTGGCCTGCACCGCTTGCAGGCCGAAGCGCTCGGCCATCTCGTCCACCCGCGCCGGGATCTCGGCCGCCGGCACCTGGAAGAGCCGTGCATGCAGCACCAGGTTCTGCCGCACCGTCAGCTCGCCATACAGCGAGAAGGCCTGCGACATGTAGCCCACGCGGCGGCGGGTGGCCAGGTCGCGCGGATCGATCTCGCGGCCGAACAGCCAGGCCTGGCCCTCGGTGGCCGGCAGCAGGCCGGTGAGCATCTTCATGGTGGTGGACTTGCCGCAGCCGTTGGAGCCGAGGAAGCCGAAGATCTCGCCACGCCGGATGCGAAAGCTCACCCGGTCTACCGCCACGAAGTCACCGAAGCGCATGGTCAGCCCGCGCGCCTCGATGGCGATGTCGTCCTCGGCCGCCTGCAGCGGCGGGATGAGCACCGGCGCATGGCCGCGCTTGCGCGCTTCGGGCAGCAGCGTGATGAAGGCCTGCTCCAGGGAAGCGGCGCCGGTGCGGGCCAGCAGCTCGGCCGGCGTGCCGGTGGCCAGCACCTGGCCGGCGTCCATTGCCACCAGCCACTCAAAGCGCTGGGCTTCGTCCATGTAGGCGGTGGCCACGATGACGGACATGCCCGTGCGCTCGCTGCGGATGCGGGCGATCAGCTCCCAGAACTGCGCGCGGGCCAGCGGATCGACGCCGGTGGTGGGCTCGTCCAGGATCAGCAGGTCGGGGTCGTGGATGAGGGCGCAGCACAGCCCCAGCTTCTGCTTCATGCCGCCCGAGAGCTTGCCCGCCGGCCGCGACAGGAACCGCTGCAGCCCGGTGGCGGCGGTCAGGCTGTCGATGCGGCGCCGTCGCTCGGCCGCTTCATGGCCGAAGAGGCGGGCGAAGAACTGCAGGTTTTCTTCCACCGACAGCGTCGGGTAGAGGTTACGGCCCAGGCCCTGCGGCATGTAGGCGATGCGCGGGCCGATGGCTTGGCGGTGTGCCGCATCGGCGATGTCGCCGCCCAGCACCTGCACGCAGCCGGCCTGCACCCGGCGCGCGCCCGCCACCAGCGACAGCACGCTGGACTTGCCCACGCCGTCGGGGCCGATCAGGCCCACCATGCAGCCGGCCGGCAGGTCGAGCGTCAGCCCGGCCAGCGCCTGCGTGGCGCCGTAGCGCTGCTGCACGCCCTGCAGCCGCACCACCGGCGCGATGGCACCTGGTCCCGCGGTCACGGCTGCACCACGCGGGCCAGGTGGGCCGGCCAGGGCCGCTGCGCATCCAGCCGCACCCAGGCCATGCCGGGCAGGCCGGTCTTCACCTGGTCCAGGTGTTGGCGCAGCAGCTGGCGGTCGATCTGGGCGCGCACGCGGAACATCAGCTTCTGCCGCTCGCTGGTGGTCTCCACCGTCTTGGGCGTGAACTGGGCATTGCTGGCCACGTACGACACCTTGGCCGGGATGACCACCTGCGGCGCCGCGTCCAGCACGATGCGCACCTCGGTGCCCAGGGCCACGCGGCCGGCCACCTCGGTGGGCAGGAAGAAGGTCATGTACACGTCCGACAGGTCGATGAGGTTGAGCACACGGCCACCGCCAGCCAGCACCTCACCGGGCTGCGCGACGCGGAACTGCACCCGGCCGTCGCGCGGGGCCTTGAGCTGGCTGTCGTCGATCTCGGCCTGGATGCGCTGCAGAGTGGCCTGCACCGCCTGCACCTGGGCCTGGGCGCTGGTGACCTGGGCCTGCGCCGCGGCGATGGCGGCTTCGGCCGAGACCACCTGGGCCTGCACCGCGGCCACCGCCGCCTCGGCGCCGCGGCTGCGGGCGCGGTCGTCATCCAGCGTCTGCGCCGAGGTGGCGCCTTCGCGCGAGAGGGTCTCCGACCGTTCCTGCCGGCGGTGGGCGGCGTCCAGGTCGGCTTCGGCCCGGCGCACCTGGGCCTGCAGCGCGGCCTGGTCGGCGCGGCGCATGGCCACTTGCGCCTGGGCGCTGGCCACGGCGGTGATGGCCTGCTGGCGCTGGGCCTGCGCCTCCTGCTGCTGGGCCACCAGGGTCTGCACCTGCATGGTGGCCAGCACCTGGCCGGCCTGCACGAAGTCGCCTTCGTCCACCCGGATGTCGTCCACCCGGCCGGCCAGCTTGGTGGCCACGTCCACCTCGGTGGCTTCGATGCGGCCATTGCTGCCGATGAAGCCTTCGTCCTGCGTGGCGGCCTGGTGCTGGTGCCACAGCAGCGCGCCGGCCACGGCCAGCGCCAGCAGCACGGCCGCGGGAATGAGCTTGTTCTTGGTCGGGGCCATGGTGTTCAGGGCTGGGCGGATGACGAGGGGGAGGGGGCAGGCAGCGTGGCCGAGCCGCCGCCCAGCGCGCGGTACAGCGCCACCTGGCTGGACAGCAGAGCGCGTTGCGTCTGCGTGAGCTGCTGGCTGGCCGCGATCAGCGAGCGTTCGGCGTCCAGTACTTCGAGAAAGCTGGTGGCGCCGTGGTCGTGGCTGAGGCGGGAGAGGCGGGCCCGCTCCTGCTGCACCGCCAGGGCCTGCTGCTGCACCTGCAGCTGCTCGGCCAGCCAGCGGCGGGCGGCCAGGGCATCTGCCACCTCGCGGAAGGCCACCTGCACTGCCTGTTCGTACTGCACCACGGCCTGCTGCGTGCGCACCTGCGCCAGGTCGAGGTTGGCCTGGTTGCGGCCGCCATCGAACAGCGGCAGCACCAGCCGCGGCGCAAAGCTCCAGCTGCGGCCGGCGCCGCGGAACAGGCCTTCCAGCTCGTCGCTGGCGCTGCCGCCGAAGGCCGTGAGCTGGATGGTGGGAAAGAAGGCGGCCCGCGCCGCGCCCACCTGCGCATGGGCGGCGCGCAGCCGGTGCTCGGCCGCCGCCAGGTCGGGCCGGGCCAGCAGCAGGGCCGAAGGCAGGCCGGCCGGCAGCACGGGCAGGCGCCAGGCGGCCAGCGGCTCGGGCAGCGGGGCCAGGGTGGCGGCCACCGGCTGGCCCACCAGCAGGTCGAGCGCATGGCCTTGCTGCGCCTGCTGCAGCAGCAGCTCGGCCACCAGCGCATCGGCCTGGGTCACCAGCGTCTGCACCTGGGTGAGTTCCAGCCGAGAGGCGGCCCCCACCTCGAAACGGCGGCCGAAGATGCGCAGCGATTCGCGCTGGCTGGCCGCGCTGTCCTGGGCCAGGCGCAGCCGCTCGTCGGCTTCGCGCAGGCCCAGGTAGGCATCGGCCACGCCGGCCACCAGGGCCAGCGTGGTGGTGCGGCGGGCCTCGTCGGTGGCCAGGGTGGTTTGCAGCGCGGCTTCGTTCAGGCTGGCGACGCGGCCCCAGAAGTCGATCTCCCAGCTGCTGATGGCCAGGCCCGCGCGCCACTGGCTGGCGGTCACCGGCCGGCCGGTCAGGCTCAGGTCGGCCGGCGTGCGGCCACGCGTGGCCTCGGCCGACAGCGCCAGCGTGGGCAGGCTGGCGCTGCGCTGCACGCCGTACAAGGCCTGCGCCTCCTGCAGCCGCAGCACGGCCAGGCGCAGGTCGTGGTTGTGGGTCAGCGCGTGGCCGATGAGCTGGCGCAGCGTGGGGTCGCTGAAATAGTCCTGCCAGGCGATGGCGAAGGCGGGCGGGGTGGCGGGCGCATCGGCTGCGGTGTCTGCGTACTGCGCCGGCAGCGGCGAGGCAGGCGGCTGGTCCGGTGGCGCCAGCGAGGCGCAGCCGGCCAGCAGCGCGGCGGCGGCCAGGGCGGCAGTGGGGAGGCGCATCGGGTCAGCCCAGGATGTGGTGGCCGCCGTCCACGTACAGCGTGCTGCCGGTGATGGCGCGCGCGCCGTCGCCGGCCAGGAAGGCGCAGAGCGCGCCCACGTCTTGCAGCGACACCAGCCGGCGCAGCGGCGCGCGCTGCACCGCATCGGCCAGCAGCGCCTCGAACTGCGGAATGCCCGAGGCCGCGCGCGTGGCCAGCGGCCCCGGCGAGACGGCATTGACGCGGATGCCGCGCGGCCCCAGCTCGGCCGCCAGGTAGCGCATGCTGGCTTCCAGCGCCGCCTTCACCGGGCCCATCACGCCATAGCTGGGAATCACCTCTTCGGCGCCCACGTAGCTCATGGTCATCAGGCTGCCGCCTTCGGGCATCAAGGGCTCGGCCAGGCGCGCCATGCGGGCGAAGGAATGGCAGGAGATGTCCATCGCCCGCAGAAAGCCTTCGCGTGAGCAGTCGGTCACCCGGCCATGCAGGTCGGTCTTGGGCGCAAAGGCGATGGAGTGCAGCACGAAGTCCAGCCGGCCCCACTGGCGTGTGATGGCCTCGAACACCGCTTCCATCTGGCCCGGCTGCTCCACGTCCAGCGGCAGGGTGATGGGCGCGTTCAGCTGGCGCGCCAGCGGCTCCACGTAAGGCCGCGCCTTGTCGTTGAACCAGGTGACAGCCAGCTCGGCGCCGGCCGCCACGAAGGCCTGGGCGCAGCCCCAGGCGATGCTGTGCTCGTTGGCGATGCCGACGACCAGACCCTTGCGGCCTTGCAGTGACGGTGTGGCGGTGGTCATGGTTCAGCGCTCCATCACGTAGTGGCCGGGCGCGGGGCCCAGGTCGGTGGTGCCGGGCAGGCCCAGCCGCGGTGGCTTGCGCCGCGGCCCCGAGTGCGCGGCCAGCCATTGCTGCCAGGCCGGCCACCAGGAGCCTTCATGCAGCGCGGCCGCGGCCTGCCATTCGTCAGGCGCCAGGTAGGTGCCGCCGGCCGGCCGGGTCAGCAGCCGGTAGTGGCGGTGCGAACCGGCCGCCGGCGGGTTGACGATGCCGGCGTTGTGGCCGCCGCTGGTCAGCACGAAGGTGATCTCGGCCGGGCTGAGGAAGTGCAGCTTGTGCACCGAACGCCAGGGCGCCACGTGGTCGGTCTCGGTGCCCACCATGAAGGTGGGCCGCTGCAGGCTGCCCAGCGACACCGGCCGGCCGTCCACCGGGTAGCGGCCTTCGCTCAGGTCGTCGTCCAGGAACAGCCGGCGCAGGTACTGCGCATGCATGCGTGCCGGCATGCGGGTGGCGTCGGCATTCCAGGCCATCAGGTCGTTCATGGATTCCGGCTCGCCCAGCAGATAGCTGTTGACCAGGCGTGACCACAGCAGGTCGTACGAGCGCAGCATCTGGAAGGCGCCGGCCATCTGGCGGCTGTCCAGGTAGCCGGTCTCGGCCATCTGCGCTTCCAGCAGGCTCACCTGGCTGTCGTCGATGAACAGGCCCAGCTCGCCCGGCTCGCTGAAGTCGGTCTGCGCCGCGAAGAAGGTGGTGGTGGCCAGGCGGTCGTCGCCATCGCGCGCCATGGCGGCGGCGGCGATGGCCAGCAGGGTGCCGCCCAGGCAATAGCCGGCCGCATGCACCTGCGTGCGCGGCACGATGCGGTTCACCGCGTCCAGCGCCTCGAAGAAGCCGTGCTGCAGGTAGTCGTCCATGCCCAGGTCACGCTCGGCTTCGCCGGGGTTCTTCCAGGACAGGCAGAACACCGTGTGCCCCTGGTCCACCAGATGGCGCACCAGCGAGTGGTGGGCCGACAGGTCGAGGATGTAGTACTTCATGATCCAGGCCGGCACCAGCAGCACCGGCTCGGCATGCACCGTGGCCGTGGCGGGCGCGTACTGGATCAGCTCCATCACCCGGTTGCGCAGCACCACGCGCCCGGGCGTGGCGGCCACTTCATGCCCGGGGCGGTAGGCCTCGGTGCCTGCGGGTGGGCTGTGGCTGGCCAGCCGCTGCAGGTCCTGCAGCCAGCGCTGCGCGCCACGCAGCAGGTTCAGCCCGTGCTCGTCGCGCGTGTGCGCCAGCGCCACCGGGTTGGTGGCCAGCTGGTTGCCGGGCGAACCCATGTCCAGCCACTGGCGGGCCCAGAAGGCCACCAGCTTCTCGTGGTGGGGCGAAACACCGGCCACGCCGTGGGTGGCTGCGTCCCACCACTGCTCGGTCAGCAGAAAGGCCTGGTGCCACAGGCTGAAGGGCCACTCGCGCCAGCCCGGCGCCGCGAAGCGGCGGTCCTGCACCGGCGTGGGCACTTCGGTGCGCTGCGGGCCCGCCGCCAGGCGTTGTGCCTGGAAGCGCCCCAGCGCCTGTGCCTGTGCCACGGCCAGCTGCAGCAACTCGATCTGCTTGCCCGGTGAGGCGGCCAGGTGCAACTGCCAGTCCTGCCAGGCCAGCAGCAGCGCGGCCGGCGACAGCGTGCCGGTGAAGCGGGCCAGCGTGGCGCGGGCCAGGGTGTCGAGGTGGCGCGACGCGGACTCGTCGGCCAATGGGTGGGTGCTTTCAAGCATGCAGCCAATCTATGCAGCCCGGCACCGCGCGGGTTTGATCTGGATCACTAAAAACCGGACGGTCGGTTTCCAGCGGGGGATCACCCGGTGACGCGGCACCGCAGCCGTGCCCACAATGGTCTGCATGAGCCCGACCGGTCTGGCCACCGAGGCCTTCTCCGCCACCGTCGCCCCTGAGGGCCGGCACCCGCCCCGCCGCCGGCTGCCGGCTTCCACCCGCACGGCGCAGATCCTGGAGGCGGCGCTGCAGGTGTTTGCCGACAAGGGCTATGCGGCGGCCCGCATCGACGACATCGCGGCCGCGGCGGGGCTGTCCAAGGGCGGCATCTACACCCACTTCAAGAGCAAGGAAGAGATCTTCGAGGCCTTGCTCACGCGCGTGCTGCAACCGCCCGGCAGCGCCGCCGTGCCCTGGCCCGAGGGCCGGGCCGTGACACCGGCGGTGTTGGTGCAAAGGGTGATCGACCCCTTGTACGGCAGCGTGACGCAGCCGCAGGGCCTGGCCATGCTGCGCCTGCTGCTGGCCGAGGGTGAGCGTGCGCCGCAGGCCGTGGACCGCTGGATGGCGGCCACCCTGGAGCCCTACCACGCGGAGCTGGAAGCGCTGGTGCGGCGCGGTGTGGCGCAGGGCCATCTGCGCGATGGTGTGCTGGCCGGTTCACCGCGGCTGCTGCTGGCGCCGCTGCTGCACTTCCTGTTCGACCTGCTGATCCAGGGCGATGCGGTGCGCGACCAGGCCGCCCAGCGCCGCGCGCTGCATGCGGCGCTGGTGGTCGAGCAGATGGCGCCGCGTTGAGCGAAGGGCGTGCGCTCGACGCTTGGCGGCAGACCGTCGACAGCCTGGAGCAGGCCTGCGTTGCTGTCTGCTCCGGTCAGCGCGCGGTGCCCGGCGGCAGCAGCCGCGTGTACTCGTTGCGCACGACGGCGTAGCACTCGCAGGTGCGTTCTTCCAGGCCGCTGCGGTCCAGCACCGTGATGTGGCCGCGGGCATAGCGGATGAGGCCGGCGGTCTGCAGCTTCAGCGCCGCGGCAGTGACGCCCTCGCGCCGCACGCCCAGCATGTTGGCGATCAGCTCCTGCGTCATCACCAGTTCGCGGCCCGGCAGCCGGTCCATGCTGAGCAGTAGCCAGCGGCACAGCTGCTGGTCCAGCGAATGGTGGCGGTTGCACACCGCCGTCTGCGACATCTGGGTGATCAGCGCCTGCGTGTAGCGCAGCAGCAGGTGCATCACCGCGCCCGCGCGGTCGAACTCGGTGCGTATGAACGACGAGCGGATGCGATAACCCTCACCCGCGCTTTGCACCACGCCCCGGCTGGGCGTGGAGCCGCCCCCCATGAACAGCGAGATGCCCACCAGGCCGTCGTTGCCGGCCACGGCGATCTCGGCGGAGGCGCCGTCTTCCAGCACGTACAGCAGCGAGACGATCGACGTGGTGGGGAAGTACGCGTGCGTGAGCGTGGCGCCCGATTCATAAAGCACCTGGCCGAGCGGCATCTTCACCCACTCGAGCTGGGGCTCCCAACGCGCCCAATCGGCCGCTGGCAAAGCGGCCAGCAGCTGGTTGGCCTTCGGCTCGATGCGGACTGGCATGCGGCGGTCTCCGGTATGTCTTCGGCGGCCCGGGATGCGACCGGTGCGGCGCGAAGGTCACGCCGCCAAAACCACTATAGGCGCTTCCCATCCGCCGGTTTGTTCGACACCGCACAGACGGCCGCCTGGCGCCGGTGCAGGCTGTCTGCTTCGCCGTCCGGAGCCCGACATGCCGCCTGAACCGTTCTTCCACGAAGATTCCGGCGCCGTGCGCTTCTGGGTGTTGACCGCCGCATCCACCTACGTGGGCGCCACCATCGGCCGCAACACCTTGTTCTACGTGTACGCAGGCGGCCGGGCCGGCAGCGAGCCTGTTTCGCTGTACCTGCAGCACCGCCGCGAGATCGACGACGCGGTGCTGCGCCGATGCGCCAGCGGTTCGATCGAGCCGGTGATGCTGCGCGAAGCCGACCTGACCCCGCCGCGGCGGTACTGACCTCTCGCAGGGCTCGGATCTCGCCAGCGCACCGAAGGCCGACGTGGGGCACCGACACACCGAACGCCACCGCACCGAGCGCATCGGCTGGCTGCGCGCGGCCGTGCTCGGTGCCAACGACGGCATCGTCTCCACGGCCAGCCTGGTCATCGGGGTTGCCGCGGCCAGCGCCAGCCACGCCGCGCTGCTGGCCACCGGCGTGGCCGGGCTGGTGGCCGGTGCCATGTCCATGGCCGCGGGCGAGTATGTGTCGGTGCATTCGCAGGCCGACACCGAACAGGCCGACATGGCATGCGAGCGGGCCGAACTGCAGGCCGACGCGGCGGCGGAACGGCGTGAGCTGGCCGGCCTGTACGTCGCCCGCGGACTGGATGCCGCGCCGGCCGAGCAGGTGGCCGCGCAGCTGATGACACACGATGCGCTGGGCGCCCACGCGCGCGAAGAGCTTGGCATCAGCGCGGCCTTGAGCGCCCGGCCCTGGCCCGGCGCCTGGCGTGTGGCCTTCTGGGGTGCCTTGGCCATGGCCCTCACGGCCGGTGCGGGCGCCTGGTTCGGCGCGGTGGCGTAGCGGGCTCAGCCCAGCATCGTGTCGTACACGCGGCGGTCGGCGGCGTAACAGCTGCAGGCGCTGCCTTCCAGGCCGGCGCGGTCGAGCACCACCACCACCCCGCGGTGGTAGGTGATCTGGCCGCGCGCCTGCAGCGCGCCGGCTGCCAGGGTCACGCCGGCCCGGCGCACGCCCAGCAGCGAGGCGAGAAACTCATGCGTGACCGGAAAGCGGTCGGCATGCGCGCGGTCCTGCGTCATCAGCAGCCAGCGCGCCAGACGCGGCTCGATGTGGTGGAAACGCAGGCAGGCCGACGAGGTGGCCAGCTGCGTCATCAGCACCACCACATAGCGCTCGAACACCCGGCGCATGGCCGGGCTTTGCAACAGTTCGCGCCGCAGTGGCACCGTGCCCAGGCGCCAGGCGCTGCCGCTGCCTTGCACCACCGCCTGCAGCGGCACACGGGGCACGCCCAGCACCAGCCAGGTGCCGAGCATGCCCTCCCGCCCCACCATGCCCACTTCCACGCTGGGGTGCGCCTCCAGCTGGGTGAGCAGCGAGACGCAGCCGTCCACCGGAAAGTACACATGGCGCAGCGGCCGGGCTTGATCGTGGATCACGTCGGGTCGCGCCAGCTGCACCAGTTCGCTCAGGCCTTGCAGTCGCTCGCGTTCACGGCGCGGCAGCCGACCGATCAAGTGGTTCTGCTGCAGCGTCAAGAGCGACTCCCGTCTGACCCCTGCGGAACATCGAGGGGCGCATTGCAGTGTGGTGCCGGCCTTCGAGCTGCACCGTCTGGCAACGCACAGACGCCGCAGGGGCGCCGGCCTACCCTGCGGGCATGGGCTTCCTTTCCTTTCAACCTGGGCGTGCCACGCACCGCGCCAGCGGACTGTTACACGGCGCGGCCGTGGACTTGCGATGAACCGTACCAACGCCTGCGGGCCGTGCTGGAGCACGGCTGCCTTCGCCCAGGCGGCCGACACCACGCCGCTGGAGCTGGGGGTGCTGGCCGAGCACCTGGCCCTGTGCCACCTGCTGCGCGGCCGGCTCTTCGCGATGCATTGCGCGATGGAGGCGGTGCGCGATTTCGTGGCTGCGCGCTTCGTGACCACGCTGCTCGTGGTGGCCGTGGTCGCCGGCATCGGGTCTCTGGCCTGGTAGGGTGAAGCGACTGACCGGGCTGCCTGCACTGATCCCGGGGGCATCGGCGGCCTTGTGCAGGATGCTCGATCCTGCACGCGGCCCGCTGCAGGCGCCCATCCGCGCCGAGGTTTTCGGCCCGCAGCGCTTTGCCCAGCACGGTCACAGCCTCGCCGAGACGCACCGCGTGGCCGCGGCACGGCTGCGCCAGCCGACCTTCCAGCCGCGGCTGCTCGACAACATCGAGGTGCTGCGCGAAGCGCATCGCTACATCGGCACCCAGGCCGCCACCGGCTACGACATCAGCCCGGCGGCCGAATGGCTGCTGGACAACTTCCACCTGATCGAGGCGCAGCTCACGCAGGTGCGCGAGGGCTTGCCCCGGCGCTATTTCCGCGAGCTGCCGGTGCTGGTGGAAGAGCCGCTGTCCGGGCTGCCGCGCGTGTACGGGGTGGCCTGGGCCTTCGTGGCGCATACCGATGGCGACTTCGACGAAGACCTGCTGGCCGCCTTTCTAGACGCCTACCAGCACACGCGTGAACTCCAGCTCAGCGAGCTGTGGGCCCTGCCGACCACGCTGCGTGTGGTGCTGATCGAAAACCTGCGCCGCGTGGCCGAGCGCGTGGCCTGCAACAAGGCCGCCCGTGAGGCCGCCCACCTGTGCTGCGACCGGCTGGGCCGGCTGGCGGTGGACCAGCTCGAGGCCATCCGCCTGCGGCTGGCGCAGCGCGGCGTCGACCGCATGTTCCTGGCGCAGATGGCGTTGCGGCTGCAGGATCGCCGGCCCGGCGACGAGAGCGGCCTGTGCCCCGGCCACCAGGCGTGGCTGCAGCAGGCCTTGCCCGATCCGGCGACGCAGCAGGCCCAGCACAGCGCGGACCAGGCGGCCAACAACCTCAGCGTGCGCAATGCCGTCACCTCGCTGCGCGACATCGGCGACGCCGACTGGTTCGAGATCATCGCGCGCACCAGCGCCTTGATGCAGCTGATGCTGGGCGCGCCGGTGTTCGAAGCCGAACATGCCGGCACGCGCGACCAGACCTTGCACGGCATCGAACGGCTGGCGCGGCGCTGGGCGCTGAGTGAACGCGCCGTGGCGCAGCAACTGCTGGCGCTGATGCGCAGCGCGCCGGCCGACGATGCGCAGGCCGCCGTGCCGCTGTACTGGCTGCGCGGCGCCGGTCGGCCGGCGCTGATGCGGGTACTGGGGCTGCGCGAGCCGCTGCTGCAGCGCGGCCGATGGCTCGCCCGCCGGCTGGCACTGCCGGCCTACCTGGGCGCGGTGCTGGCCGGCACGCTGGTGCTGCTGGCCGGTTTGCTGCAGGGTTCACTGATGCAGGGCCCACTGATGCAGGGTTCACGGATGCCGCCCGGCGGCGCCTGGATCGGCCTCGCCCTGCTGATGGCCTTCCCCGCGTCGGAGGCGGTGATTGCCGTGCTGCACCGGCTGATCAGCGAGTCGGCGCGGCCACGCTCGCTGCCACGGCTGGCGCTGCGTGAGGGCATCCCGGCCGCCCACCGGGTGCTGGTGGTGGTGCCGGCGATGCTGGACAGCAGCGCCTCGGTCGATGCGCTGGCGCACCGGCTGGAGCTGCACCACCTGGCCAACCCCGAGCCGGCCGCCCAGTTCGCGCTGCTCAGCGACTGGGCCGACGCCGATGCCGCGCAGGTGGCGGGGGATGAGGCTCTGCTGGCGCATGCCCGCCAGCGCATCGACGCGCTGAACGCGCGCCATCCGGGCGAGCCCAACGTCGGCCCGCGCTTCCTGCTGCTGCACCGCGAGCGGCGGTTCAGCGTCTCGGAGCAGCGCTGGATCGGCTGGGAGCGCAAGCGCGGCAAGCTCGAGCAGCTGATCACCGCGCTGGCGCAGGATCTGCCGGGGCCGTTCATCGACAGCGGTGCGGCATCGCGGCTGCCGGTGGGTGTGCCTTATGTGCTCACGCTCGACAGCGACACCCAGCTGCCGCCCGGCAGCCTGCGTGCGCTGGTGGGCGTGGCGGCCCATCCGTGCAACCGCCCCCGGGTGGATGCGGCGCGCCGCCGTGTCGATGCCGGCTATGGCATGCTGCAGCCGCGCATCGCCGTGCCGCTGCCTGCGCTGCGCCAGGTGACGCGCTTTCACCGGTTGTTCGCCGGCCAGTGCGGCATCGACCCCTACAGCGCGGCCAGCTCCGAGGTGTACCAGGACCTGTTCGGCGAAGGCAGCTTCAGCGGCAAGGGCCTGCTCGACGTGCAGGCCGTGCATGCGGTGCTGTCGCAACGCCTGCCCAACGATCAGGTGCTCAGCCACGACCTCTTCGAAGGCTCGCTCGCGCGCTGCGCCGTGGTCACCGACATCAGCCTGATCGAGGAGTCGCCGTTCCATGCCGACGTGGCCGCCTCGCGCCTGCACCGCTGGACGCGGGGTGACTGGCAGCTGCTGCCGCTGCTGCTGTCGCCCCGGCGCTTCCGGCTGCGCGCGGTCAACCGCTGGAAGATGATCGACAACCTGCGCCGTTCGCTGGTGGCGCCGCTGTCGCTGCTGCTGCTGGTGCTGTCGCTCGCCGGCGTGGGGCTGGTGCCGGCCGCGGCGCTGGCGCTGGTGTTCGCAGCTTTCTCGGCAGGTCCGCTGATGGGTGCGGTGGCCGGCCTGTTGCCGCACCGCATCGAGCTGGCCCGGCTGTACTTCTACCGCCACGCGCTGGCCGACCTGCTGCGTGCGTTGGCGGGCGGGCTGTGGCACCTGGCGCTGCAGCTGCACCAGGCGCGGCTGGACTGCGATGCGGTGGCGCGCGCGCTGTGGCGCATGGGGGTCAGCCGGCGCCACCTGCTGCAGTGGACCACCGCGGCGGTGGCGCAGGCGCAGGCGGCCACGCGCCTGGCCGTGCTGCTGCGCCGCCATGCCGCCGACCCGGCACTGGCCACGCTGCTGCTCGGCGGGCTGCTGCTGGCCGGCACGCCCCATGCGGCGCTGGCGGCGGTGGTGTGCGGCATCTGGGCCGCCACGCCGGTGTGGATCTGGTGCGCCAGCCGGCCGCGCTCGCCGCGTGCCGATGCCGCGCTGCTGCCGGCGCAGCAGCAGTACCTGGAGGGTGTGGCGCGCGACACCTGGCGCTTCTTCGAACGCTGCGTGACCGCCGACGACCTGCACCTGCCGCCCGACAACCTGCAGACCGTACCGCACGAGACGCTGGCGCACCGCACCTCGCCCACCAACATGGGCCTGTACCTGCTGAGCGCGGCCTGCGCCCGCGAGTTCGGCTGGATCACCGGCGTTGAACTGGCAGACCGGCTGGAGGCCACGCTGGCCACGATGGACCGCCTGCCGCGCCACCGTGGCCACTTCTTCAACTGGTACGACACGCAGACCGGTGCGGCGCTGTTGCCCATCTACGTGTCCACGGTGGACAGCGGCAACCTGGGCGGCCACCTGCTGGCCGTCAGCCAGGCCTGCCTGGCCCTGGCCGCCGAGCCCGGCACCGACGAGCCGCTGCGCGGCCGCCTGCAGTTGCTGGCCAGCCGCTGCGCCGACCTCGCCTGGAACGCCGACTACCGCTTTCTCTACCACCCGCGGCGGCGGCTGTTCCACATCGGCTACCGCGTGGCCGAGCAGGCGCTTGACGCCGGGCTCTACGACCTGCTGGCCTCCGAATCGCGCCTGACCAGCCTGCTGGCCATCGCCAAGGGTGACGTGCCGGTGAGCCACTGGGCGGCGCTGGGCCGGCCGTTCTTCGCGGTGGGGGCGGTGGCCGGCCTGCGCTCGTGGTCGGGCTCGATGTTCGAGTACCTGATGCCCAGCCTGCTGCTGGAAGAGCCTGAAGGCAGCGTGCTGCGTGACGCCGGCCTGGCCGCCGTGCGCGAGCAGATGCACTTTGCCAGCGCGCACCACGTGCCCTGGGGCATCTCGGAGTCGGCCTTCGCTGGCCGAGACCACACGCTGGCCTACCAGTACGCGCCGCAAGGCGTGCCGCGGCTGGCCTTGCGCCGCACACCACCTGATGAGCTGGTGGTGGCGCCGTATGCCACCGCGCTGGCGGCCGAGGTGGCACCGCGCCGCGCAGCCGCCAACCTGGTGGCGCTGCAGGGCCTGGGCGCACGCGGCGCGCTGGGCTTCATCGAAGCGCTGGACTACACGCCGGCGCGGCAGGTGGCCGGGGAGGGCGTGGCCCGCGTGTCCACCTTCATGTCGCACCACCAGGGCATGAGCCTGGTGGCGCTGGCCAATGTGCTGCGCGACGGCGTGGTGCGCCGCTGGGCGATGGCCGATGCCCACGTGGAGGCGATGGCGCCGCTGCTGCATGAACGGGCGCCACGGGCGGTGCCTTCGCTGAACGCGCCGCCGGCCGGTCCGCCGCTGCAGGCCCTCCAGCGCCGTGGCCCCGGCCTGCTGCGCGAAGTGCGGCCGGGCGCCGCCGCGCTGGAGCCTACCCATGTGCTGTCCAACGGCCGCTACAGCGTCACATTGCGGGCCAACGGCGCAGGCTGCAGCCGCTGGGGCAGCGCCGGCATCCACCGCTGGCGCGACGATGCGCTGCGGGATGCGCTGGGCAGCTTCCTGTACATCCGGCGCGGGCCGCTCGGGCGCCTGGCGTCCCTCACCCAGCATCCCGCGCCCGATGCGGCGGCCGCTTACGCCAGCACCTACCACGCCGATCGCGTGTGCTTCGAGGCCCGCTGGCCCGACCTGCAGGCCCAGGTCACCGTCTGGGTGAGCCCCGAGGACGACATCGAGTTTCGCCAGGTGGAGCTGCGCAACCTGGGCGCTGCGACGCTCGACCTCGAACTGATCTCTGCCTTCGAGCTGACCTTGGCCGAGCCGCGGGCAGACGAGGCCCACCCCGCCTTCTCCAACCTGTTCGTGGGCGCGCAGTGGCGCCCGGCGCTGCAGGCCCTGGTGTTCGAGCGCCGGCCCCGGCTGGCCGATGAGCGTGGGTTGATGGCGGCGCACTTCCTGGCCGCCAGCGAGCCGGTGCAGGCTGTGCAGGCGGTGCGTTTGCAGGCCGACCGCCAGCGCTGGCTGGGGCGCAACCGCAGCGCCAGCCGTCCGCTGGCGCTGTTCGAGGCGGCGCCCGGGTCGCCTGACGCGCCCGCCGATGCGCCGCCCGTGACGCTGGACACCGGGTTGGACCCGGTGTGCGCGATGTCGCTGCAGCTGCGCATCGCCTCCGGCGCCAAGGTGCTGCTGACGCTGGCGACTGCCGCCACCGACAACGGCGGCGTGCTCAGCGCGGTGATCGACAAGTACCGCCAGCCGGTGCACGTGGAGCGCGCTTCGCTGATGTCGGCCACGCTCACCGGCATCCGGCTGCGCACGCTGGACATCGGCCCCGAGGCTTTTGCCGCCGTGCAAAGCCTGACCACCGCGCTGCTGTTCACGCTCACGCAGCCGCGCCCGCTGGCCGGCGACGCTGGGCAACCGCCTGCCATCGACCGCCGGCAGCTGTGGCGCTTCGGCATGTCCGGCGACCGGCCCATCGTGCTGGTGTCGGCCCGCGAATCGCAGGGGCTGGGGCTGCTGCGTTCGCTGGCCCAGGCGCTGCGGCTGTGGTCCTGGGGCGGCATGGCCTGCGACCTGGTCGTCATCAATGCGGAACCGGCGTCCTACGCCCAGCCGCTGCAGCATGCGCTGGCGGTGCTGCGTGAGCGGCACGAGGCCGCCACCGCGGCCCAGGGCGGCATCGTGCACACCGGTTTCCACCTGCTGCAGGCGCATGAGGTGTCGGCTGAAGAGCTGGCCACGCTGCAGGGCCTGGCCCGGGTGCGTTGGCTGGCCGATGGCCGGCCGCTGGTGCGGCATGTGCAGGAGTGGCTGGCCCTGCACGAAAAAGCCTTCGAGCAGCGGCATGAGGTGTCGGGCACCGTGCTGGTGGCGGGCAGCGGTCCGGCGCTGCCGGTGCCGGCGCCGCGAGGCCGTTTCGCGGCGGGCGGCAGTGAGTTCCGGTTCGAGGTGGCGGCCTTGCTACGGCCGCCGCGGCCATGGATCAACGTCATGGCCAATGCGGGCTTCGGCACCCAGGTGTCGGAGGCCGGCGGCGGCTACACCTGGGCCGGCAACAGCCGGCTGCATCAATTGACCGCATGGTCCAACGATGCGGTGGCCGATCCGCCTGCCGAATGGCTGCTGCTGCAGGACCTGCGCAGCCGCGAAGCCTGGAGTGCCACGCCCTGCGCCTGGGGCGTGGCGGAGGCCGACGCGGTGACCTACCAGGTGACCCACGGCCAGGGCTACAGCGTCATCTCGCACCGGCGGCGCGACGTGGCGGTCACGCTCACCTGGTGCGTCGATCCGCAGCAGCCGCTCAAGCAGCTGCAGGTGGCCATCCACAACCTGGGTACGCAGACGCTGCGCCTGCGTGTGGTGGGCCTGGTGGAGTGGGCGATGGGCGCGGGCCGGGCCGATCGCGCCACCGTGCACACCACGCCGCTGCAGCAGCGCCTGGCGCAGGCCCGGCTGGTGGCGCTGCTGGCCACGCAGGGGGATGCATCCGCGGGCTTCGGCGGCAGCACGGCGTTTTTCGCGCTGGCGGGCCCGGCCGACGAAGACGAGGACTGGACCTGCGACCGGCGCGAATGCTTCGATGCCCGCGGTCGCCTGGTGTTGCCCGACCACTTTGGCCGCCAGCACGGCGCCGGGCTGGACCCGTGTGCGGCCTTGTCCACCCGGCTGGACATCGCGCCGGGCGCCTCGGCCCAGCGTGTGTTTTTGCTCGGCCATGCGCCGAACCTCGAGGCTGCCCGTGAACTGGCCGTGCGCGCGGCGGCAGCACCGGCCGATCAGCGGCTGCAGCAGGCGCGGCAGGACTGGGACACGCTGCTGCAGGCCACCACGGTGCGCACGCCCGATCCGCTGTTCGACGCGCTGGTCAACCGCTGGCTGCTGTACCAGACCGTCTCGTGCCGCCTGTGGGCCAAGGCGGGCTTCTACCAGGCGGGTGGTGCCACCGGCTTTCGCGACCAGTTGCAGGATGCGATGGCCCTGGCCTGGGCCGCGCCGCGGATGCTGCGCGAGCAGATCGTGCTGGCGGCTTCACGCCAGTTCGTCGAAGGCGATGTGCAGCACTGGTGGCATGCGCCGGGGGGTGCCGGTGTGCGCACCCATTTCAGCGACGACCTGCTGTGGCTGCCCTGGGCCTGCGCCCACTACCTGCGGGCCACCGACGACGCTGGACTGCTCGACGAGGCTGTGCCCTTTCTGGACGGGCCGGCGGTGCCAGCTGGGGCCGAGGACCTGTACGACACGCCCGGCCGCAGTGGGCAGTCGGCCTCGGTGTACGAACACGCGGCCCGCGCCATCGACCGCAGCCTGCGCACCGGTGTGCACGGCCTGCCCTTGATGGGCACCGGCGACTGGAACGACGGCATGAACCGCGTCGGTCATCAAGGCCGCGGTGAATCGGTGTGGCTGGGCTGGTTCCTGTGCGCGATGGTGGCCGACTTCGCCCCCATTGCGCGGGCCCGTGGCGAGCGCGCGCGCGCCGACCGCTGGGACGCGGCCGCCGTGGGCTGGCAGGCGGCACTGCGCGGCCCCGCCTGGGACGGCGCCTGGTTCCGCCGCGCCTTCTTCGACGATGGCAGCCCGCTCGGCTCGGAGGCCAATGCCGAGGCGCGCATCGACCTCATCGCCCAGGCCTGGGCGGTGCTGTCGGGCGTGGCCAGCTGGCCGCAGCAGCTGGTGGCGATGGCCGCGGTCGAGGCGCAGCTGGTGGATGCGTCCGCCGGCCTGGTGCGCCTGCTCCATCCGCCGCTGGCGCTGGCGCAGCCCAGTGCCGGCTACATCCAGGCCTACCCGGCGGGTGTGCGTGAGAACGGCGGCCAGTACTCCCACGGGGCGGTGTGGGCGCTGATGGCCCAGGCCCAGCTGTGGGCGGGCCATGCCCACCCGGGCAGCGACGAGGCGGCCTGGCGCTACTTCAGCTGGCTGAGCCCGGCGCACCGCGCGGCCGATCCCACCCAGGGCGCGGTGTACGGCCTGGAGCCCTACGTGATGGCCGGCGACGTCTACACCCACGTGCCCTACGTGGGCCGGGGCGGCTGGAGCTGGTACACCGGCGCCGCGGCCTGGATGCACCGGGCGGCGATCGAATCCATCCTCGGGCTGAAGCTGGCCGCCACCACGCTGTGCCTGCAACCCTGCCTGCCCGCGCACTGGCCGCGGGCCGAACTGGTGCTGCGGCGCGACGGCCGCACGTTGCGTTTCGTCCTGCTGCGCGGCACCGAGGCCGAGGCCCTGCACCTGGCGGCCACCCTGCCGGCCGGATTGCTGCGCCCGGGGCAGCCGCTGGCCTGGCAGGAGACGGGTGAGGCGGCTTGTTTCGTGGTGCCGGTGGAGGGCCCCTCGGCGTGAGTGCGGGTCGCGATGCAGGCCGCAGTGGTCGGGCGCAACCGCGTCACCCGGCGCCTAACCCGCCGTCACCGCCCGGTTGCGACCCTGGGCCTTGGCCTCGTACAGCCGGCGGTCGGCCAGGTCGAGCAGCGCCTGCTGGCTGGTGGCTTCATGGGGGCTGGCAGCGCCCACGCTCACGGTGACCGCCAGGCCTTCGGCCAGGCCGTGCCAGGCGTGCTGCTCGACCGCGGTGCGCAGGCGCTCGGCGGTGCGCCGCACGGCCTCGTCATCGGCATCGCCCGGCACGATGGCGACGAACTCCTCGCCGCCCAGCCGCGCCACCACGTCCTGCGGCCGCAGGTTCTGCTGCAGCAGGCGGCCCAGGGTGCGCAGCACCTCGTCGCCCAGGGCATGCGAGTGGCGGTCGTTCACCTGCTTGAAGTGGTCGACGTCGATCATCAGCACCGCCGCCATGTGGCCGGGCGCATGCAGCCATTGGTCGACGTGGCGCCGATTCGGCAGGCCGGTCAGCGGGTCTTCCAGCGCCTGGCGCGAGAGGTCGTCGGTGCGGCGCTGAAGCTCGGCGTTGGTGGAGGCCAGGTGCCGCGCGCGGGCGCGCTCGCGGGCGATGTCCGGGCGCGCGGCGGCCACGCGGGCGCTGCGCCGCACGCGCTCGGTGCTCAGCTGCAGTTGCTGCTGGTGAAAGTCCTTGTAACGCTGCAACGCCTCTTCCCAGCGGCCGCACAACTCCAGCGCCAGCGCCAGCTGCTCGGTCAGGTGCACCCGGTGCGGCTCGTCGGTGGCCAGGTCCCGCGCCTGCTCGAAGGCCGTCACGGACTCGGCCAGCCGGCCGGTGGCGCGCAGCAAAAAGCCCAGCGAGCCCAGATGGTGGGCCCGGTGGTGCCCGGATGCCTGCGGGTGACGGCGCTGCCAGTCTTCCAGCAGCTCGAAGGCGCGGGCGGTGTCGCCGGTGAGCGTGAGCGACTCCACCAGGTTGAGCAGGGCGCTGGACTCGTAGCGCTCGTTGCCGGCGCGGCGCGCGATGTCCATCGCCTGCGCCGATGCGGCTGCCGCCTGCCGCTCCAGGTCCAGGGCCTGGTCGGGCCGCTGGTCGCTGCGCGCCTGGGCGGCCAGCGCCGAATAAACGCAGGCCATGGTGTCGATGGCAGCGGCCAGCAGGCCCTGGTTGCGCAGCGGCCGCGCCAGCATCACCGCCTGCTCGCACCAGGACAAGGCCGCTTCCAGATCGCCCAGGCTCAGGTGCGTGACGCCCAGCGTCACCGCGACGTACTGTTCGGCCGTGCGGTGCTCGGCATGGCCGCCGGGCGCGGCCTCCACCAGCTGGTGGGTCAGAAGCAGCTGGTCGAGGGCGGCGCCGATTTCGCCGGCCTGTTCCAGGCAGCGGGCTTCGAGGGTTTGCGCCAAGGCCTGCACGGCCACCTCGCCGGCCACGACGGCGGTGTCGCGCGCCTCACGCGCCAGCAGCGCACCCAGGTCGAATTCGCCCTGGAAGTAATGACAGCGGGCCGCCAGGAACTGCGCGCGACAGTGTTCGGCCGCGCCGGGCGACAAGGTCATGGCCTCCTGGGCCAGTGCCAGTGCGGCCGGCAGGTCCATCGCGTCGATGCAGGCGTGGCCGCGGTCCAGGCGGGCAGCGACTTCCGGGGCCAGCCGCAAGTCCTCGTCGTTCGATAAGGTGATCATGGCAACGCACTTCCTGTACCGCCTGCCCACCCGGTGGGTCTCGGCAGTATCGCCGAGCGGCCGGCGAGGGCGTTTCGTGCGGTGGCAAACAGACCGCACCACGGGCCCGGTGCATAACGGTCTGCAGGGCGCCGCGGTTCGTGGCGCCCACGGTCAGCCGGAGTCACTGCCTTGGCACTTCGCCTTCACTTCGCCCGGGCGGCACGCCCCCCGATGCCGCGCATCCTCCGGCGACAACGGCTGTGCACATGCACCTGGTCGAGCTGATCGACGACGCGGCGGTTCCGCTGCTGCACAGCTGCGATGCCTTGCCGCCGGCCCAGGCCGCCAGCCTGCTGCAGGCGGTGGCCGACGACTTGCGGCGCACGGCCGCCAGCACCGCATGCAGCCTGTCGCCCCCGGCGCGCATGAACGGCCATGCGCCGGCCGCGCGCCCCTGTGGCGAAGCGCCTGCCGCCTGTACCTTGGCGCAGCTGATGGCCGGGTGTGGCGCGGTGCGCGCCGAACTGCTGCGGCACTGGCTGCACACCGCACCACCGGCCGCGCGCATGGCGCAGGACCTGGCCCGCTTGAACGGGGCGGTGGACGTGGCGCTGGGCGCCGCGGCCGAAGGCCTGATGCGCGAGACCGAGCGCGCGCGCAACGTGTTTCTCAGTGTGCTGGGCCATGACCTGCGCACGCCGATCAGCGTGTTGTCCATCGGCTGTCGGCTGATGGGGGCCACGCCGCTCAACACGGCGGCCCGATCGACGCTGGAGCGGCAGACGCGCAGCCTGCACCGCATGACGCAGCTGCTCGACGACCTGCTCGACTACAACCGGGCCAGCCTGGACATCGGCTTGCAGACGGCCTCGGCCCCGGTGGACCTGGCCCAGGTGTGCCGCGACGAACTGGACCAGCAGCAGGCCATGCTGAGCGCCGATCGCAGCCTGAGCTTCCAGTGCGAGGCGCGGCGGCTGTCGTTGCAGGCCGATGCTTCGCGGCTGCGGCAGGTGGTGGGCAACCTGGTGGACAACGCCCGCAAGTACGGCGCTGCCGGCACGCCGATCACGGTGAACCTGAAGCGCCGGGAATCCACTGCCGAGCTGTCGGTGACCAGCCTCGGGCCCACCTTGCCCAAGGCCATGTCGGAAGCGCTGTTCGAGCCGCTGCGCCGCGGCCATTCGGCCACCTTCGATGGCGAACGCAGCCACCTGGGCATCGGCCTGTTCATCGTGCGCCAGGTGGCCCAGGCCCACGGCGGCACCGCCACCGTGAGCTCCGCGGCCGGCCGCACCACCTTCACGGTGCGGCTGCCGCTGGCGC
The DNA here is from genome assembly GCF_023573145.1 of Aquincola tertiaricarbonis. GTDB lineage: Bacteria > Pseudomonadota > Gammaproteobacteria > Burkholderiales > Burkholderiaceae_C > Aquincola > Aquincola tertiaricarbonis_B. Next base: position 253,588 of record NZ_CP097635.1, on the reverse strand, counting down.
AGCCGTGAGGTGAGCAAGCCCCCAGGCTCGCCGCGCCGGCGTACCGGGGGTCGTCAGCCCGTCGCCAAAGCCCGCCGCAGCAGGGTGGGCAGGTCGCCGTCGTCCACGAGGCCTGCGTCGCGGGCCGCGCTGGCCTGCAGCGGCGGAAAGCGGCCGAACAAGGCTTCGATGCGCTCGTCGGGCGCCCAGCGCACCAGCGCGGTGGCCGGCACCTGATGCACCTCGGCCACCGCGTCCACCATCTCGCCCAGGCTGAAGTGCAGCGTGGGCGGCATCAGCGCCCGCCCGGCCGGCCAGGCGGCTGCCGGCGTGCCGGCCGCATGCAGCAGCTGCGCCACCACGCAGGGCAGTGACGAAGCCCAAGTGCGGGCCTGCGGCGAGGTGGGGCACACGAACGGCCGGCCGGCCGCCAGTGCCCGCGGCAGGTCGCTGAGAAAGGCCGACAGCTGGCCGGTGGGCGCGGGTGGCCGCGCCAGCACGCCGGGCAGCCGCAGCGAGCGGCCGCACACCGCGCCGCGGCGGCTGAAGTCGGCCACCAGCAGCTCGCCCACCACCTTGTGCATGCCATAGCTCATCACCGGCCGCAGCGGCGTGGCATCGTCCACCGGCGCGACCAGCGTGCCGTACACCGCGATGGAGCTGGCGAACACGAACACCGGCACCGGGCCGCCGGCCTGCACCTGGGCCTGCGCGGCTTCCAGCAGCACCGCGGTGGCGTCGATGTTGACCTGCCGGGCCAGCACCACCTGCTGCTCGGCACTGCCGCCCGGCACGCTGGCCAGGTGGAACACCAGGTCCACCGGATCCTCGGCCAGCCGGTGGGCCAGTGCGGCCTGGGCCTTGGGGTCGGCCAGGTCGCAAGGCCAGTGTTGCAGTGTGGGCGCGGTGGCGGCGCTGGGCACGGCCACGGCGGCTGGCGTGCGGTCGAGCAGGCCCAGCCGCGTCAGCGGCCGGCCCTCCACCATCGGCTGGCGCAGCAGCTGGTGGGCCAGCGCCTGCCCGATGAAGCCGGCCGCGCCGGTGATCAGCACATGCATGGCGGGCCTCAGGGCTGTGCGTGCACCACGCGCTGGTCGATCACGCCGAAGGGCCCGGGCTGGCCATCGTCCAGCACCGCCTGCATGCGCACCCGGTCGCCAAAGCGCATGAAGCCGGTGCGGCTCTCGCCCTGGTCGATCTTCTCGATCACGCGGCGCTCGGCGATGCAGGCGCTGCCGGCGCTGCGCGCGGCATTGCTCACCGTGCCCGAGCCGATGATGCAGCCGGCCGTGAGCCTGCGCGTGCGCGCCGCATGCGCGATCAGCTGGCCGAAGTGAAAGCTCATCTCGCCGCCGTGCGGCTCGCCGAAGCGCTCGCCGTTCCACTGCACCTGCAGCCGCAGCTGCACGCGGCCGTCGCGCCAGGCCGGGCCCAGTTCGTCGGGCGTCACCGCCACCGGCGCGAAGGCGGTGGACGGCTTGGCCTGCAGGAAGCCGAAGCCGGTCTTCATCTCGTGGGGGCCGAGGGCGCGCAGGCTCCAGTCGTTGATCTGCAGCAGCAGCCGCACGCAGCCCAGCGCGGCCTCGGGCGTCACGCCCATCGGCACCGGGCCGGTGACCACGCCGAACTCGCCTTCGAAGTCGATGCCGTCGGCTTCGCTGGGCAGAGGCACGTCGTCGCAGGGGCCCAGGAAGTCGTCGCTGGCGCCCTGGTACATCATCGGCACCGTGTCCACCATGGGCGGCGGCGGCTTGTTGAAGGCCTGGTCCATCAGGTGGCTGTGGTTGAGGAAGGCGGAGCCGTCCAGCCACTGCGGCGCGCGCGGCAACGGCGCGGCGCAGGCCGCGGGATCGAAGGCGAAGCTGCCTTCGGGCGCAGTGGCCGCGTCCAATTGGTCGTACACGTCCTGCAGCGGGCCTTGCACCGCCGCCCAGCGCTGCATCGCATCGAGCAGGCTGGGGGCGATGCGCGGCACCGCGATGGCACGCTGCAGATCGCGTGAGACGACGAGCAGCTGGCCGTCCAGGCTGCCGTTGGCAAGGGTGGCGAATTTCATCGTGGGCTTTCAGTTCTTCGCAGCATCGGGAAAGGCGCGCAGCAGCGCGGTGTAGCGCGCCACTTCGCGGGGGTAGAAGGCCTGGGCCTCGGCCAGCGGCCACACCGGCAGCGGGTTGCTGCCGGTGCTGCGCGACCACTCGACGAAGCCGGGCTCGGACAGCACCGCGGCCAGCACCTGGTGAAGCCGCTGCATCACCGGTGCCGGGGTCTCGCGGCGCACGAACACGCCGCCCCAGACGTCGAAGTCGAAGTGCTCGAAGCGCGGGTCGCCGGCGGCCAGCGTGGGCAGCTGCGGATACAGCGCGGCCGGCCGCGGGGTGCTGACGCCCAGCGCCCGGATGCGGCCCTGTTCCAGCTGCGCCACCGTCTGGCCGGCCAGCGGCAGGAAGGCCAGGTCGAGCTGGCCGCCCATCAGGTCCTGCGCCATCGGCGGCACGCCGCGGTAGGGCACGTGGGTCAGCGGCAGGCCGGCGGTCTTCTCGAACTGCAGGCTCATCAGGTGGATCAGTGAGCCGGGGCCGATGTTGCCGATCGTCGGCGGCACGCTGCCGGCGGGCCGAGGCGCCAGCCACTCGGCCAGCGTCCGGGCCGAGTGGCTCGTGCGGCTGCACAGCACGTAAGGCACACGGCCGAAGTGCGCCAGCAGCGTGAAGTCTTCGGCCTTGTAGCGCACCGCGGGCATGGTGAGCGGGCTCAGCACCAGCTCGGTGGGGGTGCCCACCAGCAGCGTGTGGCCATCGGCCGGCTGCGCCATCGCACGGGCCACGCCCAGCGTGCCACCGGCACCGCCCAGGTTGTCCACCAGCACGGTCTGCCCCAGCGCCTGCTGCAGGGCCGGCTGCAGCCGGCGCGCGAAGGCGTCCGACGGCGCGCCGGCCGGCCAGGGCACCATCAGCGTGAGGCTGCGGCTGGGAAAGCCGGGCTGCGCCCGCAGTGCGGGTGCGGCCAGCCAGGCGCTGCCGGCCGCCAGGGTCTTCAAGGCGTGGCGCCGGGCGTTCATGCCGTGCGGCCTGCGGCCTGCTGCAGCGCCTGGGCGACGTCGGCCTCGTACACGCCGTCCACCAGCACGAACAGCATGCGGCAGGGCCGGCCCGAGCGGTTGGCCCATGCGTGGTTGGTGCCGCGCTGCACCACCACGCTGCCGGGCTTGAGCGGCACTTCGCTGTCGTCCAGCACCAGGGTCAGCTCCCCGTCGATGACGATGCCGTAGTCCACGCTTTCGGTGCGGTGCATCAGCGGGTGCGGCGAATGCGCCTGCACCGTGCTGGCCGCGGCATCGCCGATCTGGCTGAAGGCATCGTGCATGCGGGCCGCGCCATGGGCCAGGAACTCGGGCGTGTCCGGCGGAATGTCGACGAAGCGGATGCGCGTGCCCTGCCGCGGCGGCGGCAGCGTCAAGGGGCCCAGCGTGGGGTCGGGGCCGTTGCCCACCGGCGCCGGGCTGCCGCTGGTGGCCCAGACCTCGTGGAACACGGTGCCGGGGATGGCGCTGATCTCCACCACCGTCGGCAGCGGGCCACGCTGCGCCACGATGGCGCGGCCCTGGGCATCGTGGCCGGTGACGATGCGTTCGATGGGCTTGAAGCTCATGCCGTGGCTCCTGCTTCTTCAAAGATGGCCACGGCCCGCGTCCAGCCGGCGCTTGCGCCGCGGATCTTGTGCGGAAAGCAGCTGATGGTGAAGCCGAAGGGCGGCAGCGCCTCCAGGTTGTGGAGCTTTTCCAGGTGGCAGTAGCCGATGTCGCGGCCGGCCTTGTGGCCTTCCCAGATCAGGCTCTTGTCGCCGGTCTCGGCCACCTTCTTGGCGGTGTAGCTGAAGGGTGCGTCCCAGCTCCAGGCGTCGGTGCCGGTCAGGCGCACGCCGCGTTCCAGCAGGTACATGGTGGCCTCATAGCCCATGCCGCAGCCGGCGCCCAGGTAGTCGGGGTGGCCGTAGCGGCTGCCGGCGCGGGTGTTCACCACCACGATGTCCAGCGGCTGCAGCGTGTGGCCGATGCGGGCCAGCTCGGCCTGCACATCGGCGGCGGTGGCCACATAGCCATCGGGGAAGTGGCGGAAGTCCAGCTTCACGCCGTTCTGGAAGCACCATTCCAGCGGCACCTGGTCGATGGTGATGCTGGGCCGGCTGCCGCCGTTCTTCGCGTCCTGGGTGGAGTGGAAGTGCCAGGGCGCATCGAGGTGGGTGCCGTTGTGCGTGGTCAGCGTCACCCATTCGGCGGCGGCGGCCTCGCCGTCGGGGTAGTCCTCGGGCTTCGTGCCCGGGATCATGGCCATGAACTCGGGCAGGGTGTCGGCATGCTTCTGGTAGGTGATCCTGGGCGCCAGCGGCGGCGGGTCGCTCAGCACGTCGTTTTCAAGGTAGATCGAGAGGTCGACAAAGCGGCGGGGCATGGATAAGTCCTTGGTCAGTCAGTCTTCGAGCTTGATGCCGCGTTCGGCGATCAGGCGGGCCCAGCGGGCGCGGCTGTCTCGCTGCAGGTCGGCCAGCACCGAACGCGGGCCGCCCAGCGGCGTCATCGACAGCGGCGCCAGCTTGCTGGCGGTCTCGGGGCTTTGCAGCACCTGCTGCAGCTCCTGGTTCAGGCGGTCCAGCAGTTCGGTCGGCGTGCGCGCCGGCGCGAACACGCCGAACCAGGTACTGCCCTCGAAGCCGGCAAAGCCCTGCTCGGCCAGCGTGGGCAGGTCGGGGTACTGGGGCAGCCGCTGCGCGGCCGTGCTGCCGATCAGCCGCAGCTTGCCGGCCTGCGCCTGCGCGACGGCCAGCGCCGGCGGCGCGAACATCAGGTCGATCTGGTTGCCCATCAGCGCCTGCAGCGCGGCCGGCGTGCCCTGGTACGGCACGTGGTACAGGCGGATGCCGGCGGTTTGTTCCAGCAGCACGCCCCACAGGTGGGCCACGCTGCCCTGGCCCCACGAGCCGTAGCTCAGCTTGTCGGGTTGCGCCTTGGCCAGGCGCAGCAGGTCGGCCGCATCGCGCACGGGGCCGCCGGGGCTGGCCACCAGCACCGTGGTGGGCCGGGCCACCAGCGCCACCGGCGCGAAGTCGCGCACCGCGTCGTAGCTCAGGTGCTTGCCCAGCAGCGGGTGCACCACGTGCGAGTCCATGTTGCCCAGCATCAGCGTGTAGCCGTCGGGCTGGGCGCGGGCGGTGTAGGCGGTGCCGATCTGCGTGTTGCCGCCGGGCTTGTTCTCCACCACCACCGGCGTGCCCAGGCGCCTGGACAGGCCTTCGCCCAGCGTGCGCGCCAGCGTGTCGGCCGGCGAGCCCGGCGTGTAGGGCACCACCAGGGTGATGGGCTTGTCGGGCCAGGCGGCGCGGGCCGGCAGCGCGGTGCCCAGGCACAGGGCGGCAGCCAGCAGCGTGGCCAGGTGTCGTCGTGTCGTCATGGCCACCTTAGTGCGCCGCCACCTGGGGGCCGTTGGCATGCGGCGCCGCTCGGCCGGGCAGGCGCGAGAAGCAGAACACCGCCACCGCCGCGATCAGCAGCGCCGCGGCGCCCAGGCTGCCATAGCCCGCGGCCTTGACCAACGTGCCGCCGAGAATGGGCCCGAGGGCGGCGCCGATCATCAGCATGGCCGGCGTGGCGGCCATCGCGCGGCCACTGGTGTCCAGCCGCGCCAGCAGGCCGAAGGCGAAGGTGTGGGTGAAGATCATCACCGCCGCGAACACCGAGGCCGCCAGGGCATAGGGCGCGAACACCGTGGCATTCATGATGGTGGCCACCAGCAGCGCCTGCAGCACCGGGCCTACCAGCATCACCGTGCGGGCCACCCAGCGCTTTTCCAGCAGCGCGGCCAGCACGGCGGGCAGCAGGTTGACGAAGCCCAGTGCGATGAGCACGCCGGTGACCGCCTGTGGCCCGAAGCCGCGGTGGTCGCCCACCCGCTCCAGGAAGCTGAAGGTCATGGACTGCACCAGCCCCATGCAGGCGATGCCGACGATGCCGCACCACACCGCCGCGGGGATGCGGCCCGCGCTGGCCACCTGGGTGGCCGGCGCTGCGTCAGGCACCGGAAAGCCGAAGGCCGAGACCACGGTGGCCACGCCCATCACACCCGCCAGCACGATGAACAAGGCCGGACCGCCGGCCTGCGCCACCACCTGCGGCGTGGCGCCGAGAAAGGCGATGGCGAACACGCCCAGTGCCATGCCGACGATGGCGAACAGCCGGTGCGGATTGGCGCTGCGGGCGATGGTGCCGTGGGTGACGCTGAGCGCCGCCCCCGCGCACACGCCCGACAGCGCATGCAGCACGGCCATGCTGCCGAAGTCGCTGGTGCGGCTGACGGCGAAGAAACCGGCGCCCGCCAGGCCGAAGCCCAGCGTGGCCACGAGGCGACCGGGCAGCCGGTGGAACTGCGGCGCCAGCAGCACGCTGGCAACCACGGCGCCACCCAGGAACAAGGTGGCCAGCAGGCCGGCCTGCTGCGGGTCGAGCCCGTAGCGGCCGATCAGCGTGCCCACCCAGACGGGCAGGGCCACCAGGTCGACCATGCCGGCGCAGTGCGCCACCATCAACGCGGCGCGGCCGCGGGCGGATTCGGTGCGGATCATGTGCAGGGCCCTCCGGGCTTCAGATCGGCTGCGCCAGCGCGGCATGCGACTCACGCATGATCCGGGCGTGCTCTTCCTTGTCACCGCCGGCCACCTCGATCTCGCCCAGACGGGCCGAGTTTTCGACCACCATGCGGCAGCGCTCAAAGCGCCGGCCTTCGAAGGCGGCCAGCGCGGCCGTCAGGTCGCTGCCGCGGCCCAGTTCTTCGGCCAGCACCAGCGCATCCTCGATGCCGATGCAGGCGCCGCTGGCCAGGTGCGGCGTGGTGGCATGCACCGCATCGCCGATCAGCACCACGCGGCCTTGGTACCAGGGCCGTGGCATCAGCAGGCCTTCCAGCGGGCGGAAGACGATCTGCGAGTGCTCGTCGATCTGCTCTCGGATGGCGCGCAGCACCGGAGCCTCGAAGTCGGCCAGCAAGGCGCGCATGCGGGGCGCGAACTCGGCCGGGTCGACATGGGTGTTGGTCGGTCGAGGCTCGGTGATGAAGAGGTACATCTCGGTCTTGGACACCGGGTTGACGCCGGGCTTGACGCGCGGGCCCATCCACATGGTGCAGGTGGTGATCTCGGCCGGCCGCGGCAGCACCGCGCGCCACACCGCCTGGCCGCTGTAGCGCGGCTGCGGTGCATCGGGGAACATCGCGGCGCGGGTCTTGGAGTACAGCCCGTCGGCGCCGATCACCAGGTCGTAGCGGCGGGTCTGGCCGTCGGTGAAGCTGACGTCCACGCCCTCGGCGTCCTGCGCGATGCGGGTGAAGCTGCAGCCCAGCCGCACGGTGGTGCCGGCAGCCACGGTGGCATCGGCCAGGATCTTGGCGAGCACGGGCCGCAGGATGGCGGCGCCGCCCGGCACGTCCGCGCCGGCCAGGCGCGGCGTGGGCAGTTCGGCCACCTGCGGGCCGTGCGGCAGGCAGATCCTCACGCCGTCGCTGGCTGCGCCCAGGGTCAGAAAGGTGTCCAGCACGCCCAGCGTGCGCAGCGCTCGCAGCGTGGGGCCGCCCAGGCTGATGCCGGCGCCATAGCTGCGCCAGCCGGGGTCGATCTCGACCAGCTCGACCTCGTGGCCCTGGCGGCGCAGCTGGATGGCCGCCGACATGCCGGAAAAGCCGCCGCCGATGATGAGGATGCGGCGCGGTTGTGCGTTCATGGATGTGTCTCCTGGAGGGCTTCGTCGGCGAGGTGGACCTCGCCGCTGGGGTGCACGGTGATGGGCAGGGCCTGCAGTCGGTCACCCAGGCAGGGGCCGAGGGTGCACAGGCCGGTCTCGATGTCGAACAGCGCGCCATGCGCGGCGCAGACGATGCGGTCGCCCGCGGCATTGAGGTAGGCGTCCTTGCGCCACGCCATCGGCGTGCCGTGGTGGGGGCAGCGGTCCAGCCAGGCATGCACCTGCCCGCCGCGGCGCACCAGCAGCAGGCTGTCCTGGCCGCGGCCCTGCGGGTCGAAGCCGCGTGACTGGCCGTCGGGCAGGTCGTCGAGATGGCACAGGCGCATGGCGGGGGGGCCTCAGGCGGCGTGGGGCTTGTCGCCCTGGGGCTTGCCGGCCCCAGGAGGCGGACCGTCCTTACCAACCGGCCCGCCGGGCGGCGGGCCGGAAGGCGCCCACTTCTCCCGGTGCTGGAAGAGGAACAGCTGCGATGCATCGGCGCCCATCGGCGCTTCGCGCGCGGCCCATGCGTCGTCGTGCAGGTCCATGTCGGCGTCGTACTCCACATGGCAGCCCAGCGGGCTGTTGAAGTACCAGAACCAGTTGCTGCCGAAGCGGTGACGCCCCGGGCCCCAGAAGCTCTGGTAGCCCTTCTCGACGAAGCGGGTGCCGGCCAGCAGCACTTCGGTGGGCCCGCCCATGTGGAAGGTGAAGTGCTCGCAGCCTTTCATGAAGGGCGGCGTCTGGATCATGAACAGCGTGTGGTGGTCGGGCGTGCCGGCCGGGCGCAGGAAGGGGCCTACGCCGGTGAAACGGTCGGTGCAGACGAAGCCCAGCCGGGTGTAGAAGGCCTCGGCCTTGGCGCTGTCGGGCACGAAGTACACGACGTGCGACAGCGTGCGCGGCAGCGCCGGCAGGTCGGGCGGGAATGCCAGCTGGTTGGGGCCGCGTTGCGGCGCGGCGCCGGGGGCGTTCACGGTTTCGGCGGGCAGGCTCAGCGGCCGGCGCACCGTCACCTGGAAGGCGAGCGCAAAGCCCATGTCGTCCACCGCGCGCAACACGCCGTCGCGGCGGCTCACCTCGCGGTCGCGCCGCAGCTCCGCCTCGATGGCGTCCAGCGTGGCCACGTCGGCCACGCCGTACACGGTTTCACGCAGCATGCTGGCGGTGCCCATGGCGGGCGGCAGGCTCGCGTCGTCCTTGGGCTTGATGACGACGGCGGTGCCGTCCAGCGCTTCGTAGCGGCCATCGCCCACGTGCTTCAGGCCGTAGTCGCTCAGGTATTGACCGCAGGCGGCCAGGTCGTCCACGCCGAAGATCAGGGCGTCGGGTCCGATGATGTTCATGTGCAGGGGTTCCTCGTGAGGTTCAGGCGGCCGTGCGCGCGCCCAGGGTTTCGGCGACCCAGTCGGCGATGTAGTGACCGGCGTTGATGCTGTTGTCGAAGCTGGCGTGCTGCACGCCGCCTTCGCGTTCGGTGAACACCTTGAGTTCACGCTTGGGGCTGTTGACCAGCTGCTCGTAGGTGCGCTCGGCCCACTTCAGCGGGATCTGGCTGTCCTTGGCACCGTGCGTCACCAGGAAGGGCACGCGGATCTTCTCGACCACGCCGTCCAGGTGCACGTTTTCGGCAATGCGCATGAAGTCGTCCAGGTCCTTGGCACCCCACACCCACATCACATGGGCCCAGTAGTGCGGCACCGGGAAGTCGCCTTCCTTTTCCAGGCGCTTCTTCTGCACGTCGCGCCAGTCGTGGTTGGCACCCCAGCACACGCCGGCCGCGAAGCGCGGCTCGAAGGCCACCGCGCGCGGGCAGTAGTAGCCGCCCAGCGACACGCCTTCGAGGCCGATGCGGCGGGCATCCACGTCGTCGCGGGTTTCCAGCCAGTCCACCACGCGGCTGGCCCAGTGCTCGGTGTCGTAGCGGGCGGTCAGGCCCTGCAGGCGCAGGGCTTCGCCGGTGCCGGGCTGGTCGACCACCAGCGAAGAGACACCGCGTTGCGCCAGCCAGGCCGGCAGGCCCACCAGGTACTTCATCTCCTTGGTGGAGTCCAGGCCGTTGACCTGCACCAGCAGCGGCGCACGCTCGCCGGGCTGCAGGCCATGGGCGGGCAGGTAGAGGGCCGACAGCGTTGTGCCCTCGTAGGGGATTTCCACGCGTTGCACCTTGTCGCCCAGCAGGCGTGAGCCTTCCAGGAACAAGGCCAGTTCACGCTCGTAAAGCGCCTTGCGGCCGGGCGCATCGTGGGCCTGCAGCCGCTCGGCGGTGATCAGGTAGCTGCTGGCGCGGCGCAGCTTCTCGCCGGCCGAGATCAGGCGGCCCCGCGCCTTGTCCTCGTCGGCCAGTGCGCACAGCTGGTCGGCCATCTGCACCCAGGTTTCGCGGAAGGCCTTGGTGCCAGCGGCGTCGGGGGCCTTGGCGGCTTCCTGCAGCGGGGCGCACATGGCTTCGATTTCGCCGATGCGCGCGCCCATCTCGATGGCCAGGTCGACCGAGAGGTTCCAGACGTAGTTGGTGGGAAAGTACTTGAACATGTGAGGGTCGGTCCGTTGGTTCAGGGTTGAGAGGCGGCCGGTCGGGCCGCTGGGGCCCCCGGTCCGATGCCCAGCGTGGCGAAGAAGCGCACGGTGGGCGGGTCTTGAAAGTCGGGGATGAAGCGGAAGCTGCGGATCAGCCCGCCGCGCACCTGCAGCAGGTCGCGGCCGACGATGCGGTCGACACCGGCGCGCGTGTAAAGCGGGCTGCGCACTTCCAGCCGCACGTCCAGCAGGTCGTCGCGCCGCACGCGGCCCAGGTCGGTGAAGCTGGCCTTGGGCACCACCACCGTCTGCTCGATGTAGTGCGCCAGGCATGTCGGGTTGTCCATCTGCGGCTGGCAGCCGACGAAGTCGGAGCGCTCGACATCCGGTGCGATCAGGGCGCGCACCGCGGCCATGTCGCCCGCGTGCACGGCCTGGGCATAGCGGTCGAACACCTGGTCGGGCGTGGCCCCCGGCTGCGCGACGGCAGCGCCGGTCAGCAGCCCCAGCAGGGACATCCACAGGCCGATGCAGCCCAGGGCTGAGCGTGGGAACTTCATGCGGTCAGCTCCTTGGACAAGCGCCCCGGGATGGCCGCCGGGTCCTCGGCCTGGCCTGGTTGCGGCTTCAACAGGAAGTGGGCGAGCGCGGGCAGCAGCACCAGCGCGCCCAACATGTTCCAGAGGAACATGAAGGCCAGCAGCAGGCCCATGTCGGCCTGGAACTTGATGGGGCTGGCCACCCAGGTGATGACGCCGATGGCCAGCGTGACGCCGGTGAGCATCACCACCTTGCCGGTGAACAGCAGCGCGCGGTAGTACGCCTCAGACAGGCTCTTGCCCTGACGCAGCTGCGCCAACGTGACGCTGAGGATGTACAGCGCATAGTCCACGCCGATGCCCACGCCCAGCGCGATCACGGGCAGCGTGGCCACCTTCACGCCCATGCCCAGCGCCACCATCAGCGCCTCGGCCAGGAAGGAGGTGACCACCAGCGGCAGCACCGCCACCACCACCGCCCGCCAGCTGCGGAAGGTGATGAAGCACAGCAGCACCACCGCGCCGTACACCATCACCAGCATCAGGCGCCAGGCTTCGTGCACCACGATGTTGGTGGCGGCCTCGATGCCGGCGCTGCCGGCGGCCAGCAGGAACTTGACGTCGGCGCTGTCGTTGGCCTGGGCGAAGGCCTCGACGTGCTGCACCACGCGCTGCAGCGTCTCGGCCTTGTGGTCGCGCAGGTAGGCGTACACCGTCAGCAGGTTGCAGGCATCGTTGTACAGGCCGCGGGGCGCGCCGGCCGTCACCGTGTTGAGCATGTCCTGGTTGGGCAGGAACTCGTACCAGCGCGGGTTGCCTTCGTTCAGGCCGGTGAGCACACGGCGGTTCAGCAGCGCCAGCGTGTTGGTGCTTTCCACGCCGTCGATCTGGCGCAGCTGCCACTCCAGCGCGTCCACCTTGTTCAGCGTCTCGTAGGCCGAGCACTGGCCGTCGGGGGTCTTGACCATCACCGCCAGCACGTCGCTGCTGGCGCCGTAGGCGGCGTTCATGAAGGCCACGTCGCGGTTGTAGCGGCTGGCCTCGCGCAGCTCGGGCGCACCGGGGTCCAGGTCGCCGATCTTCAGCTGCAGGCTGGCCGCGAAGCCGCCCACGCCCATCACCAGGCCGACCAGCACCGCCACGCTGGCCCAGCGCCGCTGGGTGAAGCGGTCCAGCAGCCGCCACAGCGGATGGCGCGCGGCGCCGCTGGCTTCCAGCTGCTCGTCACGCAGGCTGCGCTGGGCGGCGCGGGCGTTGACGCCGGTGTAGCTCAGCAGCACCGGCAGCAGGATGAGGTTGGTGAAGATCAGCACCGCCACGCCGATGGAGGCGGCGATGGCCAGCTCGCGGATGACCTGGATGTCGATCACCAGCAGCACCGCGAAGCCCACCGCATCGGCGAGCAGCGCGGTCAGGCCCGCCAGGAACAGGCGGCGGAAGGTGAAGCGCGCGGCCACCAGCTTGTGCACGCCGCGGCCCACGTCCTGCATGATGCCGTTCATCTTCTGCGCGCCATGGCTCATGCCGATGGCAAACACCAGGAAGGGCACCAGGATGGAGTACGGGTCCAGCGCATAGCCCAGCAGCGGCAGCAGGCCCAGCTGCCACACCACCGCCACCAGCGAAGCCACCACCACCAGCACGGTGCTGCGCACGCAGCGGGTATAGGCGAACACCATCACCGTGGCGATGGCCACCGCGATGGCGAAGAACACCAGCACCGCGCGCACCCCTTCGATGAGGTCGCCCACCAGCTTGGCGAAGCCGGTGATGTGCACCGCCACGCCTTCGGCCTGGTAGCGCGTGCGCAGGTCTTCCAGCCGGTTGGCCAGCGCGGCGTAGTCCAGCGGCCGGCCCTGCGCGTCCTGGGCCAGCAGCGGCACGAAGATCACGCTGGACTGCCCGTCGCGCGCCACCAGTTGGCCGATCTCGCCCGAGCGCGCCACGTTGGCCTGCAGCTGCGCCAGCTTGGCAGGGCTGCCGTCGTAGCCGTCGGGGATCACCGGGCCGCCTTCCAGGCCGTCTTCGGTCACGCCCACCCAGCGGGTGCTGGGTGTCCACAGCGACTTCATGCGGGCACGGTCGACGCCGGGCAGCAGGAACACTTCATCGGACAGGCGGCGCAGCGTGTCCAGGTACCTGGCTTCATAGATGCCTTGCGGCGCCGCCACCGCGATGCGCACCGCATTGCCCAGGCCGCTCAGCTCGGCCTGGTGCTGCAGGAAGTTCTGGATGTACGGGTGGCCGGTGGGGATGGTCTTTTCGAAGCTGGCGTTGAGCTGCAGCCGCGTGGCCTGCCAGCCCAGCAGCCCCGTGACCAGCGCGCACAGCAGCAGCACCACCCAGCGGTGGTTGAACAGGGCGCGCTCGATCAAGGAGCCCGAGCGCGGGTCGAAGGGCTCGGCAGGCGAGCCCGGGGGAAGGGCGGTGGACGAGGGGCTCACGGGCGGGTTTCGTTGGGGGCGGGCAGGGTCACGGTGGTCAGGCCGGTCAGGCCCAGGGCCAGCAGGCGGCCTTCGGCCATCGGCAGCAGCGCGGTGGGCAGGGGCAGGGGCGGTGTCTTCAGCGGCTGCAGCCGCTCACCGTGCAGGCGCAGCAGCGCGCCCGCCTGGCTGAGCAGCAGCAGGCCGCCATCGGGCTGCGTGGCTGCCGCGATCACGGTGGCCGGTACCGGGTTGGGCAGCTGGGTCCAGCTGCCGCCACCATCGGTGCTGCGCCACACGTTGCCGCGCAGGCCGGCCAGCACGGTGCTGCCGTCGGCCGCCAGCTCGCCGGTGAACCAGCTGCCGCGGTAGGGCGAGGCCAGCGGGCGGAACGTGCGGCCGCCGTCGTCGCTGCGTGCGGCCAGGCCTTGTTCACCGGCCAGCAGCAGCGTGTCGCCCTGGCGGCGCGCCACGTACCAGTGCAGGCCCTTGGGATTGGGCAGGCGGTCCATCCACGGCTGCCAGGTCTGGCCACCGTCCGGGCTGTACACCGCCAGGCCATAGGCGCCCACGGCCAGCAGGCGCTGTGCGTCCCACATCAGCACGTCCAGCAGCGGCTTGTCGGGGCCGTCGGCCACCAGGCGCTCGGCATCGCGCTGCGCCTCGGGCGTGGTGGCGGCTTCACGCGCCAGCGTGGCCAGACGGCGCCCGTCCAGCCGCAGCTGCCAGCTGCTGCCGGCATCCTGCGTGGTGAGCACGGTGCCGCCATGGCCCACCGCCACGCCCTGCGTGGCATTGGCAAAGCGCACCGTGGTCAGCGTCACGCTCACCGGGCTGGCGGCCTGCCGCCAGCTGCGGCCGGCGTCGTCGCTGAGCAGCACGATGCCGCGCTCACCCACCGCGACGATGCGGCTGCCGGCCTGCGCCGCCGACAGCAGCGCCGCACGCTCCGGCGCCTTCACCGTCACCGCCGGCCGTTGCAGCGCTTCAGCCACCGGCGCCGCCTGCGCCGACAGTCCGGCGAACAGGCCCAGCGCCGAGCTCAGCAAGGCGTTCAAGCAGACACCGCGGATCCGGCTTCGCCGCTTCGGGGGGGTGCTCACCGGACACCTTCGCCGGCCATGGCATCCGGGGTGAAGAAGCTGTCGCTGCGCGCCGGCACGGTGCGGTAGTGCACGTTGCGCTCATTGACCACGCCGCTGGCGTACCAGGCGCCCGAGATCAGGTCGTTGAAGCCCCACTGCTGCTGCGGCGTGGTGGCCGGCAGGTCGGGCATCACCACGGGGTGGGCCCAGATGGTCTTCCACAGCTGGCCGTTGGCATCCCAGCGGTCGCCCAGCACGGCCACCCAGGTGTCTTCGTCGATGTAGTAACGGCTCTTGGGCGCTTGGTGGCGCTGGCCGGGCTTGAGCGTGGCTTCCACCACCCACACCCGGTGCAGCTCCCAGCGCACGTGGTCGGGGTTCAGGTGGTTGGCCAGCAGCACGTCGCTGTCCTTCGTGGGCGTGTGCAGGCGGTTGCTGTTGTAGGGGATCAGCATCTCCTGCTTGCCGACGATCTTCCAGTTGAAGCGGTCGTTGCGGCCGCCGAAGACGTCGATCTCGTCGAAGCTGGCCACGCCCGCGGTGGCCGGCGTGGGCGTGTCGCAGCAGGCATTGGGCAGCTTGCGCACGCGGCGCTGGCCGGTCAGGTACACCCAGGTGTTGCTCTTGTCCGGGTCCAGGTTCAGGCGGCCGGTGATGGCCTCGCCCGCGCGCACCGGCGGGCCGCTGTTGACCAGCCGGATCAGCCAGTAGTCGCCGGCGAACTTGGCTTCCTGGCCTTGCGCGTAGTACGGCATCTGCCAGTCGCCGGTGCCTTCGACCGACAGCACGCGCTGGCCGCTGGCCGTGACCAGGTAGCCGCGGAAGTCGTTCTGCCAGGCCTCGCCGCGCCAGTGCAGCTCATGGTTGGCCATCACCTCTTCGCCCGTCTTGGGGATGGGGAAGGGAATGCCGCCGTAGGCGCCCTTGACGATGGCGCCTTCCAGCCTGGCGTTGGTGGCGTTCTTGAAGGTGTTGTCGTACACCCATTGCGGCGCTGCCGCGGTGCGGTGGGTCTTGTACACGTCCACCCGGTAGGTCTGCGGGTACTTCTTCAGCAGGGCCCGCGTGCCTTCGGTCAGCTGGGCTTCGTACTTGGCCATGTTGGCCGCGGTGATGCTGTAGAGCGGCTTCTCGTTGGCAAAGGGGTCGCCACGGCGGCCGCCGTTCTTGAAGCCCGGGATCGGCGTGGTGTAGCCGCCGGTCCAGGCTGGGATGCTGCCGTCGGCATTGCCCGCCTTCTCGGCGCCCAGCGGCGTGAGCGTGGTCTTGAGCTTGGCGGCTTCGTCGGCGCCGACGCCGGCAAGCGCTGGCGGCAAGGTGGCGATGAGGGCAGCGGCGGCGATCAGGCCGCGTGTAATGCCGCGTGTAATGCCGCGCGTAAGGGCGCGGGTGGGCAGCGTGGGCCGGTGGGCGTGTGGCATGGGGCTTGTCTCCGGGGTCTTTCAGAAGGTGGTGCGCAGCGACAGGGTCACGAAGTTGCGGTCCTTCAGTGCCTGCTTGAACTGGGCGTTGTTGGCGTTGTCCAGCGTCGGGCCCTCGGGGCCCAGGTAGCGCACGAAGTTGAGGTTGGCGTTCCAGTTGCCCAGGTACACGGCGCCCAGCCCCAGGCTGAGGTCGCCGCCCTTGTTGATGCCGAAGGCCGGGCCGACGGCCGACGAGTTGCCCCAGGCGTAGCCCAGGCCCACGCTGGGCGTCAGGTCCAGGCCGGGCACCACCTGGCGGTAGGTGGGCGAGAAGGTGAAACGCAGTGCCGTGGCCGAGCGGTCGGCATTGGGGTTGAGCATCTGGGGGTTCTCGGTCACCTTGACTCGGCGGTTCCAGGCCACCTCGCCGACGAAGCTGGACTCTTGCGACAGGAAGTTCGGCCCCAGGCTGGCGATCCACGAGAACTGCAGGTGCGCCGTCTCACCCACCGCATAACCCGGGTTGTCGCGGTTGTCGTAGCCGGTGCCCACGCCGATGGCCGGGATCACTGACTGGCCCGAGCTGGCCAGCGGCGTGTTCTGGCGGTACGAGGCTTCGCCCGCCAGACCCCATTCGCCCACCGTCTTGGAAAAGCTCACGCCGAAAGCGCGGATGCCCTCGTGGTACACCCAGCGGTAGCTGCTGGCCGTGAGCGCGGGCGGCCGCCCGGACAGCGTGTTCCAGATGTTGCTGGGGCCGGTGGCGTGGTAGCGGATGGCGTAGAAGCCCAGGTCGGTGTCGATCGCATCCACCCGCCAACGCAGCTGCACGCCGCCCTGGCCGCCGTTGCGCGCGCCCAGGTCGGACTGGCGCACGAACACGCCGGTGGGGCCGGCATTGATGCGTTCGGCCCCCGGGCCCAGCGTGTCGCTGGTCGACAGGTAGGCGCCGGCCGGCATCAGCCGGGTCTTTTCCCACTCGTAGGCCACGTAGGCGCCTACGGCCACCTCGGGGCTCAGCTGCACTTGTCCAGACAACTTGCCGGTGGGCCGGGCCACTTCCTTGAAGGTGGCGCTGGGCACCGACTGCAGCTTGATGAGGTCCAGCGGCGCCATGCCGCCGGCGATGCCGTTGGCCCCGAAGAACAGGCTCTCGCCCCACAGCAGCGAGTGCTTGCCCAGGCGAACCGTCACCGGCTTGTCGGCCACCTCGAAGCGGCCGAACACGAAGGCGTCCAGGATCTCGGCCTTGCGGCCCATCAGGTCGCGCGTCTCGTCCGGAAACTCGTTGCGCGGCGTGTGGTTGGCGCTGCTGCTCTGGTTCTGGTTGTCGCGGTTGTAGACGGTGTCGTACCAGGCGGCGGCGCTCAGCCGCGCGCCGAAATTGCGGTAGTTGGCGTCCAGCTCGCTCAGCAGGTCGAGCCGGTTGCTGACGATGCCGCGGCTGAAGTTGTTGTCGCCGTCGTCCTGGTTGAGGTTGTTGGGCCCCACCACGCCGGTGGGCCCGAAGGCCGTGCGCGAGAGGCCGGCCGAGGGCTTCTCCAGCCGCGCCATCGCGCTGTACTTGACGGTGTTGTCCCAGCGCAGCTTCAGCTCGCTGTCACCGGTGTTGAACTCGAAGGCCTGCGCCTGGCAGGCGGCCAGCGCCGCGGCAGCGACGACAGGGTGGGTGAACAAGGTTTTCATCAGTCTCCTCGGGGGTTGTTGTTCAGGCGGGTTCGGCCACCAGCGGCTGCAGCGTCTCGGCCAGCGCCCGCAGGTCGGTGGTCGATTCGGGCTGCGCCTGCCAGCGCGCGGCTTGCAGCGCCACCTGCAGCACCTGCTGCACACGGGGCTGGCGGCGCGCGCTGAAGGCCAGGCCCAGCGCCTGCGGCGTCAGGCCCTGGCGCAGCAGGTCGCCCAGCACGCAGGCGTCTTCCACCACCTGCGCGGGACCCTGGCCGAAGTAAGGCGGCAGCCGATGGGCGCTGCGGCCGATGCGCAGCACCGCGCCCTGGTGCCAGGGGCCGGGCAGCAGGCCGTTGGCGATGCCGCAGACCTGCACCGGCACCTCGTCGT
The DNA here is from genome assembly GCF_023573145.1 of Aquincola tertiaricarbonis. Lineage (GTDB taxonomy): Bacteria > Pseudomonadota > Gammaproteobacteria > Burkholderiales > Burkholderiaceae_C > Aquincola > Aquincola tertiaricarbonis_B. The sequence goes on along the minus strand of NZ_CP097635.1, from coordinate 235,819 downwards.
GCAGCTGGGCGCCCAGGCCGCGCAGCAGCCGGTTCTCGCCCGCCAGCGCATCGCGCAGCGCGGCATGCCGCGTGTCGGCGTGCGACGCCAGCAGCAGCGCCACGCCGGCGCGCCGCGTGTCCACCGGCACCAGGCCGACGCGCTTGAGGCCGCCGGCGCCGCGGCACAGCACCCAGGCCGTGCCGGCCATCACCACCGGGCGCGGCAGCAGGCACAGGCAGGCCTGCAGCGGCAGCGCCGTGGTGGGCACCGGCTGCGCCGGCCGGCCGGCGATCAGGGGCAGCGCCTGCCCGGTGGCGATGGCCGTGAGATCGAAGCGATGACGGCCGCCGTCTTCGGTGAGCACCGTGGCATCGGCCTGCACCTCATGCACCGCGCAGCCCAGGTGCAGCCGCACGCGGTGGGCCTGCGCGGCATCGCGCAGCAAGGCCAGCAGGTCGGCCAGGGTCAGGCCCAGTGCAGGTGGCCAGGGCGGCCCGGCCAGCGGCGGGGCGGGCAGTTCGTCATGCTGGCGGCCTTCGCTGTCGAACAGCGCATAGCTGCTGAACGGAAAGCCGCGGCGCACGCAGGCTTCGGCCACACCCAGGCCGGCCAGTTCACGCAGCAGGTTGGGCGCCACCTCCACATGCACGGCCGGTTGTGCGATGTGCGCGCGGGCCTCGAACACCTCCACCTGCATGCCGGCCCGTGCCGCCGCCACGGCCGCGGCCAGGCCGCCCAGGCCGGCGCCGACGATGCCCACGCGCTGCACGATGGCCATGTCCGTCAAGCCGCCGACGGCAGGCGCCCTGCGGCGCCGACCGGGGTTTTGCAAAGTGCAGTCGCGAGTTCACCTGCGGCCTGGCGGCATGCCATTCCTTGTCTCCGTTTGTTGAGTGGCTATCGGGTAAGCCAGAGACTACGGGGATGGCTTCGTCATGAAAAATGGCTTCTTTCCAATCGACGATTCGATCCTGTGAAGGTTTTTCGGGTTAACCCGTGTCGACCCGTCCCATCACCTCATGCGCTTCAACCGCCTCGACCTCAACCTGCTGGTAGCGCTGGACGCGCTGCTCACCGAATGCAGCATCACCAAGGCCGCCGACCGGCTGAACCTCAGCCCTTCGGCCACCAGCAATGCGCTGGCGCGCCTGCGCGAGTACTTCGACGACGAGCTGCTGGTGCAGGTGGGCCGCAAGATGGAGCCCACGCCGCGGGCGAAAGGCCTGCATGAGGCGGTGCGCGACGTGCTGGTGCGGGTGGACAGCGCCATCGCCATCCAGCCCGAGTTCGTGCCCGCGCAGTCCGACCGGGTGTTCCGCATCTTCGTGTCCGACTACACGCAGATGGTGTTCGTGCCGCATGTGATGGCGCTGGCGCAGGCCGAGCGCTGCAGCGCACGCTTCGAGTTCCTGCCGCAGGTCAGCAACCCGCAGCGCAGCCTGGAGCGTGGCGAGGCCGACCTGCTGATCATTCCGCGCGGCTTCGTCTCGCCCGACCATCCCGAGGAAAAGCTCTACACCGAGGAGTTCACCTGCGTGGTGTGGCGCGGCGGCGCGATGGCGCATGGCGAACTCACCTTCGACCGCTATGTGGCCGCGCGCCATGTGGTGATGCAGCCGATGGGCTCGGTGGGTGATTCGTTCGAGGGCTGGTTCGTCAAGCGCTACGGCATCACGCGGCAGGTGGCCATCACCAGCTATGGCTTCACCTCGCTGCCGCCACTGGTGGTGGGCACCGATTTCATCGCCACCGTGCACAAGCGCCTGGCGCTGCAGCTGCAGGCTTCGCTGCCCATCGAGCTGCGGGCGCCGCCGCTGCCGATGCCGGCGATGGAGCAGGGCCTGCAGTGGCACAAGTACCGCAGCCAGGACCCGGGCCTGGTGTGGCTGCGCAAGCTGCTGCACCGCGCCGCCCGCGTGATGGACGGCCCGACGGCCTGAGGCCCTGAACCGGCGCTGCGCCGGGCAGCTGGGGCGCACCCCAATGCGGCCCGCCCCAGCTGGCGCGTGATGCCCGGCTTGGCTGCAATGCAGGCCATGTCTGGGAGACCCCGATGAACCTGCTGTCCTCGTACCGCGTGCAGCGCGGTGACACCGTGTCCGACATCGCCCGCCAGCACGGCGTCAGTGCCGAGGCGTTGATGCGAGCCAATGGCATGGACGCCTCCCAGGCCGACGGCCGCCTGGGTTCCGGCGGGCGCGCCGGCCGCGACCCCGATGTGCTGCAGGTGGGCGAGCGGCTGGTGATCCCCGTGGCCACGCCGGGGCTGGAGCGCAGCCATCCGGTGGCGGCTGGCGACACCTTGTCGGGCATCGCCAGGCGCTGGAACGTGAGCCTGCCCGCGCTGCTGGCGGCCAACCCGCAGTTCGATGCCAGCCGGCTGGGCGCACAGCCCGGCACCGGCGCCGGCCGCGACCCCGACCAGCTGCAGGTGGGTGAGCTGTTGCGACTGCCCGGTGCGCACCCGGTGGCCGCTGCAACGCCGTCGGCGGCTGCTTCGTCCGCCACCGCGCCGGCCGGTGCCTTCGACCTGCGCCACTTCACCAACCCCGCGCTGGGCTCGCGCGCCGGGGCCGCCATCGTCATCGGCAACGCGGAAGGCACGCGCACGCCGGAAGGCGGCACCACCGATGCCTTCGGCGGCCACACCGACCCGGGTAACGCCGCGCGCAACCAGGGCTCGTTCTCGTACCAGCATGCGGCGCGCAGCCCGGCCGATGCCGATCGCCGCCAGCTGCAGACCTTGCAGCGCCAGCTGCCGGCCTACGAGGCGGCGGCGCGCCAGGCCGGCCTCAACCCGGCCGACGCGCGGCTGGCCAGCGCCTACCTCGACCTGTACAACCAGTCGCCTTCGGCGGCGCGCCGCTTCCTGGCGCAGCTGGACAGCCTGCGTGGTCAGCCGCTGGATGCGGCCCATCTGGCGCAGCTGCGCTTCCACAGCTTCGTCGATGCGGCCACCGGCCAGCGCTTCCAGCTGCCCGGCGGCGGCCAGGCCGGCAGCGGCTTCGTCAACATCGCGCGCGATCAGCTCAAGCGCACGCCCAACGAGTCCGAGGTGCAGGCCGCGCTGCGGGCCGACCAGCAGCGCCGCACCCAGGCCATCGAGACGGCCTTGAGCCGCCAGGGCCTGCTGCCGGCCGCGACGGCCAGCGCCGCCGAGCCTGCGGCCACGCCGGCGCCGGCCGCCGGGGGTGCCGTGCCACGCCACCTGGCCATCGCCCAGGCTGAGCTGGGCGTGCACGAAGTGCGCGGCGCCCGCCATGAGGCCCGTGTGCTGCAGTACCACCAGGCCACCAGCCTGCGGGCGCGTGACGACGAGACCTCGTGGTGTTCGTCCTTCGTCAACTGGACGATGCAGCAGGCCGGCGTGCGCGGCACCGGCAGTGCGGCGGCGCGCAGCTGGCTGCAGTGGGGCCGGGCGGTGACCCAGGACGCCGCGCATGTGCGGCCGGGCGACGTCATCGTCTTCCCGCGCGGCAACAACCCGGCGCAGGGCCACGTGGCCATCGTGGCCGAGGTGCTGGACGGCGGTCGGGTCAAGGTGATCGGCGGCAACCAGTCGGTGCGCGGCGAGGGCTATGACGGTGTCACCTACGCCGAGCGCACGCTGTCCTCGGCCCTGGGGGTGCGGCGGGCGCCCTGATACTGCGCGCCATGGTGACCGCAAGACCTGCTTTGTTCTCCTTCGTCCGCCCCGGGCTGTCGGCCTGCCTGTCCGCCTGCCTGGGTCTGTCCGCTGCCGTGCACGCGGCTGAAACTACCGCAGCCGATGCCCCGCTGCCGCGCCAGCTGGTGTGCACGCCCGATGCGCAGCACCGCTACCGCATCAGCCACGACGCGGCGGGCCAGCCCTTGCAGGTGAGCGTGGGCGTGAACGCCGGCAGCCGCGACTGCGACTTCCGCAGCGCCGGCCCGGCGCGCCCGCAGGTCGATGGCAGCTGGCGCTTCGAGTGGCAGGACGAGGTGCTGGGCCAGCGCCAGCGCGTCGACGTGCAGCGTAACGGGGCCACCGGTTATGCGCTGGCCTGGTCACCCGCGGCCTGCGGTGCCCTGGCGCTGCCGCCCACCGTCACGCTGGTGCCCGGCACGGCCGGCTGCAGCGCGTCGGTGGACCGTGATGCGGCCTTCGATCTCTTCTGGCTGCAGCTGCGCGAGGCGGTGGCCCGTGGTGATGGGCAGGCGCTGCAGAAGCTGGCGCTGCCGCAGCTGGAGTTCGTCGAAGGCCCGGACATCGTCAAGCGGCCGGCCAGCTTGATGCGCACGGCCGCGCGCTGCGTGCCGGGCGTGCCCGCCACCACCCGGCAGCTGACGCTGCGCGACCTGCTGGCGCCCGCGCAGCCCCCGCGGCTGGACCAGCCGCCGCTGTCCCGCAAGGGCGACACCCGCATCGACCTGGCCGGCGCGATGAGCCTGACCTGGACGGCGCAAGGCTGGCGCATCGACGGCTTCAATACCAGTCCAGATGTTTTTCGGCAGTGTGGGTCGAGGTAGATGGAGCACCCGGCGCCCCTGGGTGGCGCCACCCTCCGAGAGGGTGCCGAGGCCGCTTGGGAGCGGCCCGGCGCTGGCCTCGGGGCCGGCGCACCCGGCGCCCCTGCGTGGCGCCACCCTCCGAGAGGGTACCGAGGCCGCTTGGGAGCGGCCCGGCGCTGGCCTCGGGGCCGGACGCTGGCGATGCCATGGCCCTTGAGAATCCTGCCCGACGGCCGATAACGCGGATGGCCGGCACCCAATCCCCTGTTGGCTGAACGCTGCCATGGGGTGGATCGGACGAGGTGGATGTCGACAGTCTGGGTAGAGAACGTGCAGGGCCGTCCGTCGGCCGATCACACAGGGTGGCCCGGGCAGCCGTTGCGCCTGGGTTCTGCCTTCCAGCCCATCCTCAGCCTGAGCCATGGCCGGATGGTGGGCTGGGAAGCCTTGTTGCGCGCCGAACGCATGGCCGACGGCAGGCCGCTGCCGCCCGCCGAGCTGTTCGCCAGCCTGCGCACGCCTGCGCAGCGGGCCGACCTGGACCTGCGCGGACTGCAGGCCCACCTGCAGCACTTCGCGCAGACGCCGGCTGCCGCGCCAGGGCAGTGGCTGTTCCTCAACCTCGACCCCGCTTCGCTGCAGCGGGGCGTCGCGCCCATCCTCAAGGCCATCGCCGCTTCCGCCCTGCCGCCCGAGCGGCTGGTGATCGAGGTGCTGGAGTCGCCGATGGGGCTGGACGGCGCGGTGCGCGAGGGCGTGCAAGCGCTGCGCGAGGCCGGCTGCCTCATCGCGCTGGACGACTTTGGCGCCGGCCACTCCAACTTCGAGCGGGTGTTCGAGCTGAGGCCGCACATCGTCAAGCTGGACCGCCATGTGCTGCTGCGGGCCAAGCAGGGCCGCGGCCCGATGCGTATCGTGGCGCAGATGGTGGCGCTGCTGCACGAGTGCGGCGCACTGGTGGTGATGGAAGGCATCGAAACCCTGCAGGGTGCCCATGTGGCCCTGGGCTGCGACGTGGATCTCGTGCAGGGCTACTTCTTCGGCCGGCCTGAGGCCGCAGCCGCGCCCGGCTCAGCCCCCCTGGCGCGGCTGGCCGAGGCCTGGCGCAGCTTCGACCCTGGCCTGGTGCAGGAGCCGGCGGATATCAGCCGCCGCCTGGCACCGCACAGTGAAGCTTTGTCCCAAGCCTGCGCGGACCTGGGCCAGGGCGAGATGCTGGGACCCGCCTGCGTGCCGTTCCTGGCGCTGGACGGTGCGTCCTTGTGCTACCTGCTCGACGACCAGGGCCTGCAGGTGGGCGAGGCGGTGTTCCGCCCCGGCCACTCGATGCACTCGATGGGCAGCGCGCCCCAGTTCGCGCCCCTGTTCGATTGCAGCCGCGCCAACTGGTCGCGGCGGGCCTACTTCCGGCGCGCTCTGCGCCAGCCGGGCGTGGTGCAGGTCACACGGCCCTACCTCACGCTGCAGGGTGGCCGCATGTGCCGCACGCTGTCGCTCGCCTTCCAGCAGGGCGACCGGCTGCAGGTGCTGTGCGCTGATCTGGAAGTGGCCCCAGGCTGACAGGGCCGGCGCCCGGCCGCGGCCGATTGAAACAGCGTGGGCCTCGGGGTTCATCGGCCATGGCAGATGCCGATAAGGGACAGGTCGTACCGGCATCCCGCCGGCTGCACTTCCAACCCATCCCCATGTCCTTTTTCAAAGACCTGACGATCGGCAAGCGTTTGTCCCTCGGCTTCGGTGTGGTCCTCGCGATGTTGATCGTGGTGGCCGGCATCAGCCTCCACCACATGTTCCAGCTGCGCGATGCCATCGTGCTGCTCAACGACAACCTGCACGTCAAGACCCAGCGCGCGCAGAGCCTGGCCTACCTGGTGGTGGATTCGGCCCGCGTGGCGCGCAACCTGATCCTGGTGCAGGACGCTGCCAAGCAGGCGCCCAACCGCACGGCGCTGGACGCCAACCGCGACAAGGCCCAGGCCCTGCTGGCCGACCTGCGCGGCCTGGTGTTCACCGATGACGGCCGCGCCGCGGTCGACAAGGCTGCCGCGCTGAACCAGCAGTATTTCGAGTTCACCTACGACGTGGCCAAGCTGGCCCAGGACAAGAAGCCCGAGCAGGCGTCCGAGCTGCTGTACGGCCCGCGCTACGCGGTTCAGGGCGAATACCTCAAGGCCCTGTCCGACCAGGTGACGCTGTTCGAGCGCCAGATGTCCGATGCCTCGGAGGCCGCCAAGGCCGACACGCAGAGCTCGCTGCTGATGATCGCGGCCGGCACGGTGCTGGCCCTGGTGGGCGGCGTGCTGCTGGCCCTGTACCTCACCCGCTCCATCACCCAGCCGATGGCCGCCGCCGTGCGGGCCGCCGATGCGGTTCGCGCCGGTGACCTGACCAGCCCCATCCCCGAAGGCCAGGCCGACGAGGTCGGCCACCTGCTGAAGGCGCTGCGCGGGATGCAGCAGAACCTGGCGCAGGTGGTGGCCGGTGTGCGCCAGAACGCCGAGAGCGTGGCCACCGCCAGCGCCCAGATCGCCCAGGGCAACCTGGACCTGAGCGAACGCACCGAGCAGCAGGCCAGCTCACTGCAGCAGACCGCCGCCACGATGGACGAGCTGGGCACCACCGTGCGCAACAACGCCGAGAGCGCCCGCCAGGCCAACCAGCTCACGCAGGGCGCCTCGGCCGTGGCCGCCCAGGGCGGCCAGGTGGTGAGCCAGGTCGTGGCCACGATGCAGGAGATCAGCGAGAGCAGCCGCAAGATCGGCGACATCATCGGCGTCATCGACGGCATTGCCTTCCAGACCAACATCCTGGCGCTGAACGCCGCGGTGGAAGCCGCCCGCGCCGGTGAGCAGGGCCGCGGCTTTGCCGTGGTGGCGGGCGAAGTGCGCAGCCTGGCGCAACGCAGCGCCGAGGCCGCGCGTGAGATCAAGAGCCTGATCGGCCGCAGCGTCGAGCAGGTGGAAAAGGGCACGGCCCTGGTCGGCCAGGCCGGCACCACCATGGGCGAGATCGTTGACTCGGTCAAGCATGTGACCGACATCGTGGCCGAGATCACTGCCGCCAGCGAGCAGCAGGCCCACGGCGTCAAGCAGGTGGGCGAGGCCGTCAACCACATGGACCAGGGCACGCAGCAGAACGCCGCGCTGGTGGAAGAGGGCGCGGCCGCGGCCGAGAGCCTGAAGACCCAGGCCCGCCAGCTGGTGGACGCGGTGGCCGTGTTCAAGGTGGACGTGCGCGAGGCGGCTGCCGCCAGCTTCAGCCACCCGGCGCCCAGCGCCTCCACCGCGCCGGTCGCGCCTGCGGCGCCGGCCTCCCCGGCCGCTGCGGCCCCGCGCTTCAAGCCGCGCGCCGCCGCGCCGGCCAGCCGGCCGGTGGTGCGTGCGGCGGCCAAGCCGGTCGTGCGCAAGCCCGCGCCGGTGGCCGCACCCGCGCCGGCGCCGGCAGCTCAGCCGGTCGCCGCCAGCGACGATGACTGGAGCACCTTCTAAGGGCGGGCCGACGGTCGCCTGAACAGCGCCGTGCAAGACGCCGACTTCAAGGCTTAGGCCGAGGGGCCGGCCACCAGAATGGCCGATCACTCGACTTACCGTCATGCCGGCTGTTCCAGCGATTCCTGTGCCCCCGATGCCCGAGGACGAAGAGGCGCGATTGGTGCGGCTGCAGGCGCTCCAGATCCTCGCCTCGGAGCCCGAGCCGCTGTTCGACCGCCTGGTGGCGCTGGCGGCCGAGGCCTGCGGCGTGCCGATCGCGCTGCTCAGCCTGGTGGATGCCGACCGCCAGTGGTTCAAGGCCAAGGTGGGCCTGCCCGGCGTGCAGGAAACTCCGCGCGCCCATGCCTTCTGCGCCCATGCCATCGGCAGCCAGAGCCTGTTCGAGGTGCAGGACGCCACCGCCGACGACCGCTTCAACCGCAACCCGCTGGTGGTGGGCCCGCCCGACATCCGCTTCTATTCCGGCGCGCCGCTTACCGTCGGCGAAGGCAGCGCCGTCGGCACCTTGTGCGTGATCGACCAGTCGCCACGGCAGATGACCGAGGCGCAGCGCCGCACGCTGACCATGCTGGCGGCCATCGCCTCCGATGCACTGGACATGCGCCGCAGCCTGGTGGAACGCACGCTCACCCAGGCCCGCCGCCATGCGGCCGAGCTGGCGGCCACCGAGGCGCGCTTCCGCGCGTTGGTGGAGCAGCAAAGCGAGATCGTCTCGCTGGCCAAGCCGTGTGGCGAGCTGGTCTACGTGAACGAGGCCTATGCCCGCCACCATGGTTTGAGCGTGGCATCGCTGGTCGGCACCAACCTGCTGGACCATGTGCCGCCCACCGAGCGTGCCGCCGTGCGGGGCCAGCTGGACCAGGTGCTCAACACCCGCCAGCGCTGCAGCGCCGACAGCAGCGTGATGACCCCGTGCGGCCAGCTGCGGCACTTCTCGTGGACGCACTCGGTGCAGCGCGACGACAAGGGCGCGCTGCTGCTGCATTCGGTGGGCCGCGACATCCATGAACGCGTGATGGCCGAGGCGGCACTGCGCGAGCAGGAATCGTTCCTCGACCGCACCGGCCGCGTGGCCGGCGTGGGCGGCTGGCAGTTCGACCCTGCCAGCGGGCGCATCACCTGGTCGGCGCAGACGCGCCGCATCCACGAGGTGCCGGACGACTACCAGCCGCAGCTGGAGTCGGCCATCCAGTTCTATGCGCCCGAGGCGCGTGCGCAGGTCGAGCGCGCCGTCATCCAGGCCCTGGCCGACGGCACGCCCTGGGACCTGGAGTTGCCGCTGGTCACCGCCACCGGCCGCCGGATCTGGGTGCGGGCGGTGGGTGAGGCCGAGTACCAGGGCGGCGCGGTGGTGCGCCTGGTCGGCGCTTTCCAGGACATTACCGAACGGCGGCTGTTGCAGGAGCGGCTGGCCGCCAATGAGCGTTTCCTGCGCAAGCTCACCGACAGCCTACCGGTGCGCATTGCCTACGTCGATGCCGAACGTCGCTACCGCTTCCTCAACGACGCGCACTGCCGGCGCTTCGGCGTGCCGCGCGAGCAGGCGCTGGGCCATACGCTGGCCGAACTGCGTGGCCAGCCATCGCCCGAAGTGGATGCGGCCTTCGACGCCGCCTTCCGGGGGCGCATGCAGCGCTTCGAGTTCGACGACATGGTGGAAGGCCACCACCGCCGCATCGAAGGACAGCTGATCCCCGACATCGACGACAGCGGCGCGGTGGTCGGCGTGTTCAAGACCGGCATGGACATCACCGAACGGTCGCGCATGGAGCAGGCGCTGCGCGACCTGAGCGCCACGCTGCGTTCGGTGGCCGAAGCCATTCCGGCCTGCATCGCGGTGGTGGGGGCCGATGGCTGCTACCGCTTCGTCAACACCAGCTACGAGCGCTGGATCGGCATGGGGCGCGACGCCATCGTCGGCTGGCCGGTCGATGTGCTGCTGGGCGACACCGACTTCGCGCGGGCCGAGCCTGACGCACCTGAGCGAGCGTGATGCGCTCACCGGCCTCTTCAACCGCGCCGGCTTCGACCGCCATCTGGCCGATCTGGCGGCCACCGACGACGGCCGCATGGCCGCGCTGCTGTACATCGACCTCGACCACTTCAAGCCGGTGAACGACCGCTACGGCCACCCGGCCGGCGACGAACTGCTGCAGCGCTTCGGCCAGGCGCTGGCCGGCCTGGTGCGCCCGCACGACGTGACGGCCCGGCTGGGCGGTGACGAGTTCGCGATTCTGTTACGCCACATCCCCGACACCAGCGTGGCCGAGCGGGTGGCCGCCAGCGTGGTGAAGGCGGCGGCCCGGCCCTTCACCGTGGGCGGGCATCCGGTGCACATCGGCGCCAGCGTGGGCGTGGCGGTGGCGGCCGGAGGCACCGTGGCCGCCGACCTGGTGGCACGGGCCGATGCCGCGCTTTACGAAGCCAAGCGCCGCGGCCGCGGCACCGTGGCCCTGGGAGCGGCGGCGGCCGAAGCCGAGGCCTGAAGCGCTTCAGCGCGCCGCTGCGCGCCGACGCCAGGCCAGCACCGCGGCCAGGCCGGCGCCCATCAGGCCCCAGGTGCCCGGCTCGGGCACCGCCGGCACGTCGCCATCACGCACCAGCCACACCCCCAAGGCATTGCCCTTGGAGACGAAGCTCTGGTCGCCGCCCTGGAAAGAAACCACCCAGGCGCCCGAGGTGTCGGAGATGCCGCCCGACGACCAGTAGTAGTTCGGCAGGATGTTGGTGAAGGGGCCGTCCTGCGTGACGATGCTGCGCGCCACGCCGGCCGTGGTGTACGAGCCCTGGTTGCCCAGCGTCACGTTGTACAGGTGGGACAGCTCGCTCTCCGTGCTGGTGATGTTCCAGCCGGCGTCGGTGCTGCCGTTGTAGCTGGTGCCGAACACGAAACTGCTGCCGTTGACCGGGCCGTTGCCGGGCAGCCGCCAGCCGCTCAGCCCGTACAGGCTCAGGTTGGCGGCAAAGTCGGTGGCGGCCTGCCAGCCCATCAGCCCGGTGACGGTGGCGCCGCGGGTGGCGGCCACGTTGGCGTCGGCCAGCCAGGTGATGTCGAGCACGGTGTCGTACCAGGCTTCGAAGCCGTTGGTCGTGTTGCCGTCCAGCTCACGGCCCTGCAGCGTGGTGGTCCAGGTGCCCATCGCGGGGTTGCTGGCAGACCAGGCCGGTGCGCACAGGCTGGCCAGCGCAAGGGCCAGGCCGACCGGCCGTCGCCAGCCGGTGGAGGTCGGGGTCGAGGATTTCAAGCGGGCTCTCCCTGGTGGATGTTGAACCGTACCAAGCGCCCCACGGCTGCCGCCGCGTGAGCACAGGGGCGATTGCATCCGGGGGCGAGGGCAGGGTCCATCCCAGAGCCTTGGGAGGAGAAGGGGGAGGTCTAGGGGATTCCTGTTTATGATAATGCTTTCTCATTAGCAAGAGATGCCATGAAAACGACCCTGCCCGTCACTGTCCTGTCCGGCTTTTTGGGCGCGGGCAAAACCACGCTGCTCAACCATGTGCTGGCCAACCGCGAAGGCCTGCGCGTGGCCGTCATCGTCAACGACATGAGCGAAGTCAACATCGACGCCTCGCTGGTGGAACGCAGCGCCGGCCAGGCCGGTGCCGCGCTGTCGCGCACCGAGGAGCGGCTGGTGGAGATGAGCAACGGCTGCATCTGCTGCACGCTGCGCGAAGACTTGCTGGTGGAAGTGCGCAAGCTGGCGGCCGAGGGCCGTTTCGACCACCTGCTGATCGAATCCACCGGCATCGGCGAACCGTTGCCGGTGGCCGCCACCTTCGACTTCACCGACGAGCAGGGGCGCTCGCTCAATGACGTGGCCCACATCGACACCATGGTGACGGTGGTGGACGCCTACAACCTGCTGGCTGACTACAGCAGCACCGATCTGCTGGCCCAGCGCGGCGAAACCGCCGGCCCCGAAGACACCCGCAGCCTGGCGGCACTGCTGGCCGAGCAGATCGAATTCGCCGACGTGGTGGTGGTCAACAAGATCGACAAGGTGGACGCCGCCCGCCGCGACGAGGTAGCGACCGTGGTGAAGGCGCTGAACCCGGTGGCGCGTATCGTCTGGGCCGACCACGGCCGTGTGCCGCTGAACGACGTGCTGGGCACCGGCCTTTTCGACATGGAGCGCGCCAGCGAGATGCCCGGCTGGGCGCGCGAACTGGAGGGCCGGCATGCGCCCGAGACCGAGGCCTACGGCATCGAGAGCTTTGTGCTGCGCAGCCGCGCGCCGCTGCACCCGTGGCGCTTTTCCAGCTTCATGGACATGCCGCTGCCTGGCCTGCTGCGTGCCAAGGGCTACGTGTGGCTGGCCAGCCGGCCAGACTGGGTGGTGAGCTATTCGCGAGCCGGCCATACCGCCACGCACGAGCCGGTAGGCCGCTGGTGGGCCGCCGCAGACCGCAGCCGCTGGCCGGCGCCGGGCAGCGCCGAGCGGCAGGAGATCGACGCGCGATGGGTGGAGCCGCACGGCGACCGCCTGAACGAGGTGGTGTTCATCGGCCGCCGCATGGACCGTGCCGCCATCGAGCAGGCCTGGAAGGCCATGCACCTGAACCACACGGAAACGCGCAAGGGCCGCGCCGGCTGGGCCACGCTGCCCGACCCTTTCCCGCAATGGCAAGCCACCGCTGAAGCGGCATGACGCTGTGCCGGCCTGCCGCCGACGTCTGCGGTCAGCGGGCCTCGGTCCAAGGCCGCACCGCCTCGGCGGCCGCCTGGCCCTGTTGCTGCAGCCACTCGCGCAGCGCCTGCAGCGCCGCGTCGTCGCGCTCGGCCAGCAGGTGGTAGCCGGCGGCAGCCGGCACGGCGGGGCCGAAGGGCTGCACCAGGCGGCCGCTGCGCAGTTCGTCCTGCACCAGGGTGGCCCGGCCCATCGCGATGCCCTGGCCGTCGAGCGCGGCCGACAGCGCCAGCTGCAGCAGGTTGAAGCCGCGGCCGGCGGCCAGCCCTTGGCACGCGCGGCCGCTGTGCTGCAGCCAGTGCTGCCACTCGGCATGTGGCGGCGCGCCGTCCCAGGGCTGCAGGTCGTGCAGCAGCCAGTCGCCGCGCAGCGGGCCACCCTCGCGCAGCGAAGGATTCGCCGCCACGAACGCGGGTGACGCCACCGGCAGCAACCATTCGTCCATGAAGCGGTGGCTGTGCAGGCCGGGGTGCCCCCCCAGGTCGTAACGGATGGCGGCGTCCACGCCATCGGCCTGCAGCCGCGCGCGGTCGATGCGGTGGAACTCGGCCCGCAGCGAGACCGGCATGACCAGGCCCGCCGGCCGGCCGTCGCCCAGCCGGCGCGCCAGCCAGCCCAGTGCCAGCGAGGGCGGGCAACTCAGCACCAGCGTGCGCGGGGCCTGGCGGTCCTGCCGCAGCGCGGCCAGCGCCGCGTCCAGCCGCGACATCGCCTCGTGCGCCACGGCGGCCAGTTGTTCGCCTTCGGGCGTCAGCGTGAGCTGCCGCGGGCCGCGCACGAACAGCGGCCGCTGCAGATGCTCTTCCAGCAGCTTGACCTGCTGGCTCACCGCGCCCTGCGTCACGCACAGGTCTTGCGCGGCCAGCGTGAAGCTGCGCCGCCGGGCCGCCGCTTCGAAGCTGCGCAGCCAGCTCAGGTGCGAGGCGCTCAGCATGGCTGTGCCATCAGTCTGACTGATGGCGCCCGCAACAAGGCTGGTTTGTGCCGTCGGCAGGCGCTGCCCAGAATGACGTCAGCCTCCTTCCACCCCTTTGCCGCTCCTGCATCCGCATGCCTGCCATCACTGCCGCCCCGACCGACCCCACCGCCGCCGACGCCGCGCACGAGGCCTTGATGGACGCGCTGGAGCGCCAGCAACCGGTGCTGCTGACGCAGGACCACCGGGCCGCCGACGGCCGGCCGGGCCGCTTCTGGGGCACGCGGCCGATCGGCATGGCCGAGATGCAGGCGGCGGCCGACCGCTTCACCCGCTTCCGCCCGGTGCTGCAGCGCCTGTTCCCGGAACTGCAGGCCAGCGGCGGCGTCATCGAATCGCCGCTGCAGCCGGTGCCGGCGCTGCAGCGCCAGCTGGGGCTGGACGCCGCGCATGGCGCGCTGTTCGTCAAGGCCGACCACGGACTGCCGGTGGCCGGCTCCATCAAGGCCCGCGGCGGCCTGCACGAGGTGCTGGAGTTCGCCGAACGGCTGGCCCGCCAGCTGGGCCTGGTGTCGGGCAGCGACCTGTCGCCGCTGGCCGGCGCGGCGGCGCACCGGGCCTTTGCCGATTACCAGGTGGCCGTGGGATCCACCGGCAACCTGGGGCTGAGCATCGGCGTCATCGCCTCGGCGCTGGGCTTTCGCGCGGTGGTGCACATGTCGGCCGATGCCAAGGAATGGAAGAAGCAGCGCCTGCGGCGGCGCGGCGTGACGGTGGTGGAGCATGCCGGCGACTATGCCGCAGCCGTGGCCGCCGGTCGCCGCGAGGCTGAAGCCAACCCACGGGCCCACTTTGTGGACGATGAGGATTCGCTGTCGCTGTTCCTCGGCTACAGCGCCGCCGCCCTGCACCTGCGCGAGCAACTGGCCGCGGCCGGCCGGCCGGTGGATGCGGCGCATCCGCTCTTCGTCTACATCCCCTGCGGCGTGGGCGGCGCGCCGGGGGGTATCGCCTTCGGGCTGGCGTTGCTGTTCGGGCCGCATGTGCATTGCTTCTTTGCCGAGCCCACGGCGTCGCCCTGCTTCCTGCTGGCGCTGCAGCGCGACGATGGCCACGTGCCCAGCGTGTACGAGCTGGGCCTGGACAACCGCACCGAGGCCGATGGCCTGGCCGTGCCCCGCGCTTCGGAGCGGGCGGTGCAGGTGGTGCGCCCCTCGCTGGGCGGCGTGTTCACCGTGGCCGATGACACGCTGTTCCGGCATCTGGCGCGCGCCCGGCAGGCCGAGGGCCTGCGCATCGAGCCCTCGGCCGCGGCGGGCTTCGATGGGCCCGGCCGGCTGCTGCACACCGCCGAAGGCCAGCGCTACCTGCAGCGCCATCGGCTGACGGCACAGATGCCGCAGGCCACGCACGTGGTGTGGACCACGGGCGGCCTGTTCGTGCCGGACGAGGAGTACGAGCGCTTCCTGGCGCGCGGGCTGCGCCTGGGCTAAGGGGCCGGCACCCGGCCGGGCAGCGCCTCCACGAGTTCGTCCACCGCCTGCCGCAGGCGCAGCGGCATCGGGGCGTGGGCCGCCCACACGGCGTGCATTTCCATCGGCGTGGACAGGTGCTGCGTGAGCAAGGGCACCAACTGCCCGGCGGCGAGTTCCTGATGCACCAGCCAGGTCGGCACCCATGCCAGGCCCAGGCCGGCCACCGCCGCATCGACGATGGCCGACAGGTCGTCCAGCCGGATGCGGCCGCGCGGCACCAGCTCCACCAGGCCCTGCGCCGTCTCGAACTGCAGCGGCTGCACATACTCGCCGCGCCGGTACACCAGGTGTTCATGCGCATGCAGTTCGTCGATCTGCTGCGGCGTGCCGCGGCGCTGCAGGTAGGCCGGCGCGGCGCACAGCAGCTTGCGCATGCCCACGAGGCGGCGTGCGCGCAGCGCACCGTCGGGCTTGAGCGGGCCCATGCGCACCGCCAGGTCGAAGCCGTCGGCGAACAGGTCCATCGACCGGTCGCTGAAGCTCAGCTCCAGCTCCAGCGCCGGGTGCCGCGCGGCCCAGGCCAGCAGCACCGGCGCCACGCAGCGGCGGCCGAACAGCACCGGCGCCGTCACCCGCAGGCGGCCGGTCACGTCCTTGCGGCCCGACTCCAGCAGCGATTCGGCGGCGCCCAGCAGGTCCAGCGCGCGCTGGCAGCTCTCGTGGTACAGGCGGCCGTCCTCCGTCAGGCTGAGCGAGCGGGTGGAGCGGTGGAACAGCCGCACCTGCAGCCGCTCTTCCAGCCGCGCGATCGTCTTGCCGACGGCCGAGCGGGTGACGGACAGGTGCTCCGCCGCGCGGGCGAAGCTGCCGGCGCGTACGGTTTCGACGAAGACGGCGACGCCGTCCAGGGGGTCTGCCAGCATCGGTGATTGGATACGATCAGGAACCAGTTGGTGGAGTGAATCTATACATTGTAGATTCAGAGTCAACCATAACATCTCTTCAACGCGGCGAGTGGCCGCTTTGATAGAGATGACATGCTGATTTCCATCGTTTTCGACAGTGGCTACGGCCACACCGCCAAACAGGCCGAGGCCGTGGCCGCCGGCGCCCGTCGCGTGGCCGGCACCGAGGTCACGCTGATCCCCGTGGCCGACGGCGAGCTGCCCTGGGACACCCTGGCCGCCAGCGACGCCATCGTGTTCGGTTCGCCCACCTACAACGGCACCATCAGCGCGCGGCTGAAGAAGTTCATGGAGGACTCCACCCGCCCGGCGTGGGTGCCGCAGGCCTGGCGCAACAAAGTGGCCGCCGGCTTCACCAATTCGGGCGCGATGCATGGCGACAAGCTGAACAGCCTGATCACGATGGCGCTGTTCGCGGCCCAGCAGGGCATGGTGTGGGTGGGCCTGGACCTGTTCCCCGGCAAGACGCCCGAGGACAAGAACCGCGTGGGCGGCTGGCTGGGCGCGATGGCCCAGTCCGACGATGCCTCGCCCGAAGTGACCCCGCCCGCCAGCGACCTGGACACCGCCGCCCACTTGGGCCAGCGCGTGGCCGAGATCGCCCGCCAGCTGCGTGCCGGCCAGGCCGCCTGAACCCCGCACGGAGACCCGCATGAAACTGCTGTGCCTCGACGTTCCCCAGCCCGGCGCCACCCCGGAGCAATACGCCCCCCACATGGAAGCGGAAGTGCGCTTCGCCTGGGACCTCTACAAGCAGGGGCTGATCCGCGACATCTACTTCCGCCAGGACCGCCCGGGCGTCGCCATCCTCGCCGAAGCCGACTCGGTGGAAGCCGCGCGCGCCCGGCTGATGGAAATCCCGCTGGCCATGGCCGGGCTGATCGGCTGGGACGTGATCCCGCTGGGCCCGATGACCAACTGGGAAATGCTGTTCGCCAAGGCATGAACACGCTGCCGGCCACCACCTGACGGCACAGAACCTGAAGCCGCTCAGGCCGCGCCCGGCGGCATGAGCGGTGCGGCGTCCGGCTCGCTGCCGGCGGCCTGCGGCCCCAGGTACTGCCCGAGTTCGGCCGTCACGCGCTGCGCTTCCGCGGCGAAGGCATCGGCCAGCGGCTGCCAGGCGGTGCCTTCGCCCTGCTGCAGCGCCACCGCCTGCAGCTGGCGCGCCAGCTCGCTGAGCTGCCGCGCGCCCACCGAGCCGGCCGATGAGATGGTGGTGTGGGCCAGCTTGGCCACCGTGGCCCAGTCGGCTTCGCGCAGCGCCTGCTGCAGCCGGGTGATGTCGCGCGCACCCAGGTCCAGCACCTTGCGCACCAGGCGGCGGTACAGCTCGTCACGCCCGCCGCAGCGGCGCAGGCCGTCGGCCACGTCCACGGCGGCCGCGCTTGGCGGCGCTGCGGTGGTCGCTGCGCCGACCTCGGGTGCGGGGCTGGCCAGGCCCGTTGCGGCCCAGCGCTGCAGCACCGCGAACAGCTCGGCCGGCTCCACCGGCTTGGTGATCACGTCGTTCATGCCGGCCTGCAGGCAGCGCTGGCGGTCGCGTGCCATGGCATAGGCCGTCATCGCCACGATGGGCAGCCCCGCATGGCGCGGCTGCTGCCGGATG
The DNA here is from genome assembly GCF_023573145.1 of Aquincola tertiaricarbonis. Lineage (GTDB taxonomy): Bacteria > Pseudomonadota > Gammaproteobacteria > Burkholderiales > Burkholderiaceae_C > Aquincola > Aquincola tertiaricarbonis_B. The sequence goes on along the minus strand of NZ_CP097635.1, from coordinate 218,220 downwards.
CGCCGGGTCACCTCATAGCCGTCCATGCCGGGCATCTGCACATCCATCAGCACCAGGTCGAAGCGGTCGGCCGCCAGCAGGGCCAGCGCCTGCTCGCCATCACCCGCGATGCTGACCTGCATGCCGGCCACACCGCGCAGCAACTCACCGGCCACGATCTGGTTGAACTCGGTGTCCTCCACCAGCAGCGCCCGCAGGCCGCGCAGCGCGGCGGGCGCCACCGCCGGTGCCTGGCGTGCCGCCCAGGGCGTCGGCTCGGCCACCTGTGCCACGGTGGCGGTGCTGCAGGCCACCAGCGCGATGGTGAAGAAGAACTCGCTGCCCTGGCCGGGCTGGCTGCGCACGTCGATCTGACCGCCCATCAGCTGCACCAGCTGCTGGCAGATGGCCAGGCCCAGGCCGGTGCCGCCGTGGCGGCGGGTGGTGGAGGCGTCCAACTGGTTGAAGGGCTTGAACAGCTGCGCGATCTGGGCCGGCGAGAGGCCGGGGCCCTGGTCGCGCACCGCCAGGCGCAGGTGGCCGGGCCCCTCCCGCTGCACGGACAGCACCACCGCCTGGCCGGGCCCGGTGAACTTGACCGCGTTGCTGCACAGGTTCACCAGCACCTGCTCCAGCCGCAGCGGATCGCCCACCAGGCAGGCCGGCACATCGGGCGCCACGCTGAACAGCAGCGCCTGCTCCTTGCGGCGGGCCTGCAGCCCGACCACGGCGGCCACCCGGTCCAGCACCACCTGCAGCGTGAAGTCCACCTGCTCGATGTCCAGCTTGCCGGCCTCGATCTTCGAGAAGTCGAGGATGTCGTTGAGGATGCCCAGCAGCCCGCGCGCCGCCTGCTGCACCTTCAGCAGGTGCTCGCGCGCGCGCACCGGCAGCGGCTCGCGCAGCGCTAGGTCGGTCATGCCCAGCACCGCGTTCATCGGCGTGCGGATCTCATGGCTCATGTTGGCCAGGAAGTCGCTCTTGGCCTGCGTCGCGGCTTCGGCCGCGGCCAGTGCGCGGGTGGCCTCGTCGGTGACGCGTGCGGCCGCCATGGCCTTGTTGAACTCCCGCGCCAGCATGCCGAATTCGCCGGGCAGGCGCTCGTCGGCGGTGGCGTCCAGCTGGCCCTGGCCGAACTGGCGCGCGGTTTCGGTCAGCGACAGCGCGGGGCGGATCAGGCGCCTGGCACCGAACCAGGCGATGGCCAGCGCGGCGAGCGTGATCAGCCCGACGATGGCTGCGCTGTCGCGGGTGCGGCGCTCGCTGGGGGCCAGCACGGCATCGCGCGGGGCGCTGATGCTGGCCCGCAGGCGAAAGCTGCGCAGCGGCGTGGTGGCCAGCACGCGCATCGGGCCGTCCAGGCCCTGTGCTTCCATCGGCGCGTTGCTGGCCGCGACCACGCGCTGGAAGAGGGCGTCCGGCAGCGGCCGGCCGATGGAGGCCTGCCGCGGGCCGGTGATGGCCAGCACCACCGCATCGTCCATCAGGAACGCGAAGTCGGTGCCGTCATGCAGGCCGTCCAGGCGCAGCAGCCGGGTGCCCACGATCTCCAGGTCGAGAAAGGCGACGAGCAAGCCGTGGCGCCGGCCCGCCGGATCGGCCAGCGGCCGGCTGATCGCGGACCACCAGCGGCCGCTGCGCGGATCACGCTGGGGCCGGCCGATCGTGGGGCCGGCCGCCGCCAGCGCGGGCTGCATCCAGGCATCCGACGGCGCGGGCTGCACCGGGCTGTGCACCAGCACTTCGCACACCGGCTGCCCCTGGCTGTCGATCACCAGCACCGCACTGAGCATGCCGTTGAAGGCCGGCACGCCACGGCCGATACGGTCGCAGGCGCCGGGCTGCGGCTGCCGCAGCTCGGGCTGGTCGGCCAGCAGATCCAGCACCTGCTGGATGCGGGTGATCAGCACGTCGGCCTGCTGCGCCGCCATGTCGGCGCGTGTCTGCAGCAGCGATTTGGCGGTGGCGATGTCGTCGTCGTGCTGGGCCGCCAGGTTGTGCGCCAGCAGGCCCACCAGCGGCGTGGCCACGGCCGCGACGATCAGCAGCAACCCGCGGAAGAAGTACGTCTGGCGGTGGTTCACGGTGGCGGCACCTTGGTGCGGAGCGGGTGGCTCCGTCTCGCCCTCCATATTTGTACTTTTGACCGTCAATTGGCAATCGGTTTTGCCGTTACGCATCACATTGCACAACAAGGGGTCTGCCATGACTGCCCACAGCCCTGACCGCCGCTTCGCCCGAGCGCCCCTGCCAGGCCCGGCCGTTCGCCTGCGCCTGCTGCTGGTGGCCGTGGCGGCATGTTGGCCCTTGGGCAGCCGGGCCCAGCTGTTCGTCAACGACGGGCAGGACGGCCAGTGCTACGTCATCACCGACGGCTCGGTGCTGTTTGCCACACCGAGCGTGGCCAGCAGCCAGTGCTCGGCCCAGTTGCAGAGCCAGACCAGCCGCGCGGTGTTCTACGGGTCGCCGGGCGCCTCCGGCCTGCTGGGCAACGGCAACCAGAGCCGCAACCTCAGCCTGGGCGGTGAGCTTCACGTCAACAGCGGGCAGATCGGCCTGGGCGCCACGCCGACGCTGCGCATGGGCAATGCCGCGACGCTGGCCGCGATGGTGGGCGACAGCGGCATCGCCATCGGCACCGCCAAGGCCGGCGGCGCCACGCTGGCCTCCGGCACGGCGGCGCTGGCCATCGGGGCCGAAGCCTGGGCCACGCAGGAGTCCACCGTGGCGCTGGGCAGCGCAGCCCGTGCCGGTGGCGTGCAGGCGGTGGCGCTGGGCCCTTCGGCTTCGGCCACCGCCACCGGGGCGCTGGCCCTGGGCAGCCATGCCGTGGCCACCCGCGCGGGCGACGTGGCGCTGGGTGCCAATGCCACCACCGATGCCGCGGTCGGCACGCCGGGCATCACGCTGGGCGGGGCGGCCTACAGCTTTGCCGGCGCGGCGCCCGTCAACGTGGTGAGCATCGGCACGGCCGGTGCCGAGCGGCAGCTGACCCACCTGGCGGCCGGCCGCCTGTCAGCCACGTCCACCGATGCGGTCAACGGCTCGCAGCTGCATGCCACCCATCAGGCCTTGAGCGCGCTCGGCAGCACGGTCGCCGGGGCCAGCGGTCGCGTCGATGAGCTGGGCCGCAGTACGGCGCTGGTGCTGGGCGGCAGCGCGGCCTATGACGGCACCACCGGCACGCTGAGCATGGGCAACGTGGGCGGCACCGGCAAGGCCACGGTGCACGAAGCCATCGACGCGGTGCGGGCCACGGCCAGCCTGGGTTGGCAGTTGCAGACCAACAGTGACGCGCCGATGCCGGTGGCGCCGGGTGCTGCGCTGCAGCTCAAAGACGGCCAGAACATCCGCCTCAGCAGCAGCGGCACGGCCATCACCATCGCCACCGCCGATGCGTTGACCGCCACCAGCCTGACCACGGGCGCAGCGCGCCTGGGCACCGATGGCCTGGCGCTCATCGGCGGGCCCAGCGTGCTGGCCACGGGCATCCATGCCGGCGACCGCAAGCTCACCGGCGTGGCCGCCGGCACCGTGGCTGCGGGTTCGACCGATGCGGTCAATGGCGCGCAGCTGTATGCCGTCACCCAGGCCCTGGCGCAGGCCGGCACCACCACCTCGACCGGCGCGCCGCGGTACACCGTCAGCGGCACGGCGTACCAGGATGTGGGCAGTGCCCTCGGCGCGCTGGACACCGGCCTGCAAGCACTGCACACCGAGGTGGGCAGCCTCAAGCGAACGCTGGCAGCCCCTGCGGCCGCCCCCGCCGCTGCACCTGCGGCCGCCCCCGCCGCTGTACCTGCCGCTGCACCTGCCGCTGCACCGACCTCAGCTCCCGCAGCGACCCCCGTTGCCGCCGCTGTGGCCGCTCCCGCAGCCACCCCGGCCGCCACCCCGGTCGTACCGGCGGCCGCACCGCCGGAGCGCAGCGACGTCTCGCGGCTGGAATCGCAGGTGGCGGGCCTGGCGGCGGCCAGCCAGCACAGCGTGCGCTACGACACCGATGCCGACGGCCGCCGCCGCAATGCCGTGGTGCTGGAAGGCGTGGATGCCCAGGCGCCGGTGATGCTGTCCAACGTGGCCGCCGGCGTGCAGGACCACGATGCCGCCAACACCGGGCAGCTCAAGGCCACGGCGGCCACCACGCTGGCGCAGGCCGAGGTGTATGCGGATGCCAGCGCCTCCCGCGCGCTGGACGCCGCCCAGGCCTACACCGACAGCCGCACCACCCAGGCCGTGGCCGCGGCCCAGGCCTACACCGACCTGCGCTTCGGCCAGTTGAGCGCCCGCATCGATGCGGTGCAGGTCGAGGCCCGCCGGGCCGCCGCCGTCGGCCTGGCGGTGTCGTCACTGCGCTTCGACATGCGGCCGGGCCGCGGCTCCTTCGCGCTGGGCACCGGCGTGTGGCGCGGCCAGCGCGCCGTGGCCTTCGGCGTGGGCTACACCCGCGAAGACGAGCGCCTGCGCCTGAACCTGTCGGGCACGGTGGTGCAGGGCGACCGCGGCCTGGGCGCCGGCCTGTCCTTCACCTTCCACTGACAGCCCGTCGCCGGCCTCGATTCATCAACCAGGCTGATAAGCCCATGCGGCTGCGACGGCTGGTGCGAGGCGGGGGCGCCGTCTAGAGTGCCCAGGTCTGCCACCGTCCACCGATCGATGAACACGACCCGCCACCGTCCGTTTCGCCACGACCGCCGCCAGGCGCTGCAGCAGGCCTGTGCCACCACCTGCATGGTGCTGGGGGGCGGCCTGGCCGGGGGCGGCTGGGCGCAGGCCGCCGGGCCCTCGACGCTGCTGCTGAAGCTGGGCGATGACAGCTTGACGGTGCTGCTGGACGACCATGCCACTGCACGCGACTTCGCTTCGCTGCTGCCGCTGCGGCTGACGCTGGAGGACTACGCCGCCACCGAGAAGATCGCCTCGCTGCCGCGCGCCCTCAGCCTGGAGGGCGCGCCTGCGGGCTACACGCCGGTGGCGGGCGATGTCGCCTACTACGCGCCCTGGGGCAACCTGGCGCTGTTCCACAAGGGCTTTCGCCATTCGGCGGGGCTGGTGCGGCTGGGGCGCATCAGCCAGGGCGTGCAGCGGCTGGCCGTGCCTGGCCGGGTGGCGGCCGAACTGGTGCTGGCCGGCCGCTGAAGCGGGTTGCCCCGGCGCCGCGGGCGCAGACCTTCTCAGCGCTCGGGTCCGGGGGGCAGCTCGATGCCCTTGAGCAGCTGGCGCATCGAGTCGCCCACCTCCTGGCTGGTGGGCTGGTGGGGCCGACCCTGGGTGCACAGGCGCTTGACCAGGGCCAGCATGGTGTCGATGTCGAACGGCTTGACGAGGAAGGCGTCGTAGTCGCGGAAGGACTGCCGCACCACCTGCTCGCTGGTGGCGCTCATGAACACGAAGGGCACCAGCCCCAGGGCCGGGTCAGCCCGCACCGCCTGGCCCAGCTCGGCACCGTTCATGGTCGGCATCATGAAGTCGGACAGGATCAGCGCCGGCACCTCGGCTGCCAGCAGCGCCAGCGCCGCTTTGCCGTTGGAGGCGGCCTGCACGCGGTAGCCCTCGGCCTCCAGCAGCAGCTGCAGCACTTCGCGATTGCCGAACTCGTCCTCGACGACCAACACGAGTTTCATCGTCAGGACCCGGCTTCAGTGACTGGGCGGCCGTTCGGCCCCCAGCAGGCTCAGTTGCATGTCGGCCGCGCCGCGGGCCGGCTGGGTGCCACGCACCTTGGCCACCACCAGCGTGCGGGCCTCGCCTTCGCCGGGCTCGCCGAAACCGGTCTTGAAGACGAAGGCGTTGTCGAACCAGCCCACCACGCCCTCGGCCAGCCCGGTGCCCGCGGCCACCGCCAGCGCGGCCGGGTCGACGGTGAACAGCGAAGTGACGCCACGCACCTTCAGCTCGGTGAGCAGGCGGCCCAGGAAGCGGTAGCCCCGCTCGGAGAAGGCCAGGGTGTCGGCCAAGCCTTCCAGCCCGTCCACCACCACGCGCCGTATCCGCCGCTCATCCACCAGCCGCAGCAGCTTGTGGCCCATCTCGTCCATGGATTCGTCCTCGTGCCCCAGGTGTTCAATGGTCAGTGAGCCCGCGTCCATGGCGGCAGCCACGTCCAGGCCCAGGCTGGTGCTCAGGCGGCGCAGGTCGGCGGCAAACTCCGTGCAGGCCATCATCAGGCCCGGTGTGCCGGGTGAGGCGGCTGCCGCGAAGGCCAGCGCCAGCGTGGTCTTGCCCGCTCCACTATGGCCGATCACCACCGAAGAGCTGCCGGCCAGCACCCCGCCGCTGCGTAGGAGGCCATCCCATGCCGGCAGGCCGGTGGACACCACCGCATCGCCCAGGCTGCCGCCCTGATGGCGCAGCGGCAGGCTTTCCAGCCGCGGGAAAAACTGCAGCCCGCGCTGCGAGATGCAGAAGGTGTGGCTGCCGCGGATGACCTGGCTGCCGCGGAACTTGCGCACCTGCATGCGACGCTCGGCCCGCCAGTGGAAGCCGTGGTCCTCGAAGGTGAAGATGCCGTCCACCATGGTCTGCTCGGCGCTCAGCGCGTTGCCGTTGCCGCTGGTCAACACCAGGCAGGTGCAGGACATGGCGCTGACCAGGCTCTGCAGCTCATGCACGAACTGGCGCACCGCATCGCTGCTCAAGCCGCGGTGCTCCACCACCAGCCCGTCGATCACCAGCAGCGAGGCCCGGCTGCGCAGCAGTTCGCCGCGCAGCAGCCCCACCACGGCCTTCAAGCCGCCGTCCTCCAGCTCGCGGTAGGCGCTGACGTAGAAGATGCCGGCGCTGACCTGCTGGCGGTCGAAGAAGACCTGCTGCTCCATGTGCTGCAGCATGCGCGCATGCGACTCGGCCAACAGCGTGACATACAGCGTGCGCTGCTGGCGCTGGCTGGCCAGCTGGTAGGCCATCTGGTTGGCCAGGGTGGTCTTGCCGACGCCAGGCGGGCCTTCGAAGATGTAGACGCCGCCTTCGAACAATCCACCCTGCAGGATGTCGTCCAGGCCTTCGATGGCGGTGGGCAGTCTTTTCAGGTTCATGATGCGGTATCCAACACCTCGCGCACACGCGCGGCCAGCTCTTCGACGGTGAATGGCTTGCCCAGCAGGTGCACGCCGGGGTCGAGCACGCCGTTGTGCACCACGGCGTTGCGGGTGTAGCCGGTGGTGAACAGCACCTTCAGCCCGGGCCGGCGGCGCAGCGCCTCGTCGGCCAGCTTGCGGCCGTTGACCTCGGGCATCACCACGTCGGTGAACAGCAGTGCCACCTCGGGGTGGGCATCGAGCAGCTGCAGCGCGGCGGCGGCGCTGTCGGCCTCCAGCACCGCATAGCCCAGCTCGGTCAGCGCCTCCACCGAAAACGCGCGCACCGCCGGTTCGTCCTCCACCACCAGCACCAGTTCGCGGCCGTCGCCGCGCGGCAGGCGTTGCGGGCTTTGCTCGGCCTGCAGCGGCTCGGCCCCGCCCACCAGCCGCGGCAGGTAGATCTTGGCGGCGGTGCCCTGGCCGGGCTCGGAATAGATCTTCACGTGGCCGCCCGACTGCCGCACGAAGCCGTACACCTGGCTCAGGCCCAGGCCGGTGCCGCGGCCCACTTCCTTGGTGGTGAAGAAGGGGTCGAAGGCCTTGGCCATCACCTCGGGCGTCATGCCCACGCCGGTGTCGCTCACCGCCACCATCACGTACTGGCCGGCGGCCACGCCGGGCTTGCCGGCCACGTAGCGTTCGTCCAGGAAGGCATTGGCCGTCTCGATGGTCAGGCGCCCGCCCTCGGGCATGGCATCACGGCCGTTGACGGCCAGGTTGAGGATGGCGCTTTCCAGCTGGTTGGGGTCGACGTGGGCGCGCCACAGGCCGCCGGCCAGCACCGTCTCCAGCATCACCGCGCCGCCCAGCGAATGGCGCAGCAGGTCGGACATGCCGGCCACCAGCTTGTTCACGTCCACCGGCTCGGGCTGCAGCGGCTGCTGGCGCGAAAAGGCCAGCAGCCGCTGCGTGAGCTGGGCCGCGCGGCGGGCGCTGTCGCGGGCCGCGTCCACGTAGCGGGCGGCACGGTCGTTCTCGCCGACGAAGCGGCGCGCCAGCAGGTCGAGCGAGCCGATCACCACCGCCAGCATGTTGTTGAAGTCGTGCGCGATGCCGCCGGTGAGCTGGCCCACCGCCTCCATCTTCTGCGACTGGCGCAGTGCGTCCTCGGTGCGCAGCCGGTCGGCCACTTCCTGGGCCACGCGGCGCTCCAGCGTGTCGTTCAGTTCGCGCAGCGCCAGCTCGGCGCGGTGGCGCTGGGTCACGTCCTGGAACAGCACCGCCACCTGCCGGCGTTCCGCCGGTTCCAGCCGGAAGGCGGCCAGCTCCAGGTAACGGCCGGTGGCCACCAGTTCACGCTCGAAGCGCACCGGCTCGCCCGTCACCAGCACGCGGCGGTAGATCTGCACCCAGCCTTCGGCCTCGTCGGGCACCATGTCGCGCACCCGCTGGCCGACGACGTCGGGGATGCCGGCATTGGCGGTGTAGGCCGGGTTGGCCACCACGTGCACGTAGTCGCTCATGGGGCCATGCGGGCCGTCGAGGAACTCGATGATGCAAAAGCCCTCGTCCATCGAAGTGAACAGGGTGCGGAACTGTCGCTCGCTCTCGCGCAGCGCGGCCTCCGACGCCTTGCGCTCGCTCAGGTCCAGCATCGCGCCGATCATGCGCAATGCCCGGCCCTGCGCATCGCGCAGCACGGTGCCGCGGTCCAGCACGTCGGCATGGCTGCCGTCGGCCCGGCGAAAGCGATACTCCTGCGTCCAGCTGGTGCCGCCGCCTTCGATCACCGCATGGATGTCGTCGTCGATGCGCTGGCGGTCACCGGGGTGGATGTGCTGCAGCCACCAGTCGGCGCTGGTGTGGGTGTGCGCATGGCCGAACAGCGTGGACAGCGCCTGGTTCCAGATCACGTGGCCATCAGCCAGCCGCCAGTCCCAGATGGCGTCGTTGGTGGCCAGCACGGCCAGGCGGTAGCGCTCCTCGGTCTCGTCCTTCTGGGCCTGGCGCAGCAGCGTTTCGGCCTGCTGTTGCTCATGCGCCGCGGCCAGCGCCTGCAGCCGCACCTCGTCCTGCGCATGCCGCTCGCGGGCCTGCATCAGCGCGGTGGTTTCCTGCACGTTGCAGATCAGGCCGTATACGGCGCCATCGTCGCCCCGCAGCGGCGTGTACGAGAAGGAGAACCAGGCCGGTTCGGTGCGACCGTTGCGGAGCACCTGCAGCGGCATGTGCTCACGGTGGATGGCCTGGCCGGCCATGGCGGTGGCCAGCAGCGGCGACACGTCGTGCCAGACCTCGGCCCACACCTGCTGCAAGGGCGCCCCCAGCGCGGCGGGATGCTTGTCCTGCAACAGGGGCACGTAGGGCGGGTTGTAGATCAGGGTCAGGGCCTCGCCCCAGGCCAGCCAGGTGGGTGCCGGCGTCTCCAGCACCTGGTTGACCGCCGCGCGCAGGGCGGCCGGCCAGCCGGCGGGCGGGCCCAGCGCGGTGGCGGCCCAGTGGCATTGGGTGAGCAGTGGGTGATGGAGCTGGCCCTGCGGTCCCAGCGGCGGTGGTACCGGTGCAAGGCCAGGGTGCGGTGCGAGCGGAAACCGGTCTTGCGTCATGCCGAAACTGCCTGGCCATTGCCATCGGGGGATCGCGCATTCTGTAACGGATCGGCGCGCCCCCGTGCGCGCTGCGGTTACAGGCCTGTGCCCGTGGTGGAGCGGGCACGCCGCACCGCGGCTGCATCGGTGAGCTGGCGCGGCACCAGCGGCACGCTGATGAGGTGCAGCACGGTGGTGGTCAGCACCGCCAGCAGGGCCGCCGCCACCAGCAGCCAGGGGCGCCGGCCCGCGCCCGTCAACGCCATGGCCACCACCGCCAGGCTGGGCAGCATGGCCAGCACGGCGGGCACCGCAGCCACGCCCACCGCCAGGCCGCAGCGGCGGCAGGGCGTGCGGCCGGCCGGGCCCAGCAGCAGCTTGCGCCAGGTCGGCAGGGCGGGCAGGCCGCAGTGCGGGCAGCGCAGGTGCCAGGGCGGCTGCGCCTGCGCCGCGGCGTCGCGCCCCATGGGGCCCTTCATCGGGCGCCGGCGTCCGTCAACCGGCCGGTGGCATCCATCAACCAGCCGGTGGCTGGGGCAGCTCCAGCACCTCCAGCACCGCATCCACCTGCGCGGCCGATTCGGGGCGCGCCGCACCGGAGACGGCGAACCAGGGGCGCTGGCGGGTGTCCTCGACGATCCATGCATCCTCCGACGTGGTGGCGGGCAGCCGGCTGGCATCGCCCTCCAGGTGGTCGATCGTACGGTGCAGGTTGTCACGCAGCGCCGCCAGCCGTTCCGGCGGCATCTGGTTGATCCAGTCAACGAAATGGCGCTGCTGCGCGGGGTCTGCCAGGTCCAGGCCGTGCAGGCTGGCATGACGCGCCAGCAAGGGCACCACGCTGTGGCCGTCGCCGCTCTGGTCCACCAGTGCGCGGGCGGCCTCTTCGCCCAGGCCGGCATGCTGCAAAAAGCGCAGCGAGACGCCGCCGTCATGGTCGGGCTCGTGCTGGTTGGCCTGCTTGCGGTCGTTCCAGATCGCCAGGCCCACCACCGACACCACCACCAGGCCGATGCCGATGGGCCCGGCCACGCTGCCGGCCCCGAAGGCCGCCATCAGCCCGCCGCCGGCGCCCACGCCGTACAGCACGCCGGCCGGGATGTCGCCCTGGCCGAAGGCGTCTGCCGCGCTCCACACGTCCACCGCGGCAGTGAGCACGCTGAGGAAGCGGCTGGCCGCGGTGCTGCCCAGCCGGCCCACCCAGGAATCGGCGTCGGCCTTGCCCAGGCCGACCAGCAGCTCGGCACCCTTCTGGCCCAGGCCGGCCGCATCCACCAACACCTTGGTCTGGTTGCGCAGCGAGGGGTCCAGGCCCGCCCGCTCCAATGAGGCCAGCAGGCCCACGCCGGCCAGGCCCAGGCCGGCGCCGCGCAGCAGCTGGCCGGCCAGGCTGCTCTTGTCGAAGCCGCCGATCTTGCCCAGCGTCTGGTCCAGCGTCTTGAGCCGCGCGGCGCTCTGCTCGGCCGTTTCGCCGGCCAGCGGCACCGCGTCGTCCAGTGCCTTCAAGGCCTTGTCCAGTGCCGCCTCCGACACGCCCCAGGCGCGCGACAGGCCGGGGCTGCGCAGGCTGTCGATGGCGGCGCGGGCCCGGGCCACGCTGGCCGGGTCGGCCGCGTCGAAGCTGCCGATGCGGGCCAGCAGCGTGGACTGCACATGGGCGGTGGCCACCTCGCTGGCCAGCTTGCGGGCCTGGTCGGTGAGCTTGGCGTTGGAAGCGAACTGCGAACTGGTGAACCAGCCCAGCAGCTGCTGGCCGGCCGCGCCGGTGCTCAGCTCGGGGTGCGCGCCCAGCGCGGTGCGCACCGCCAGCTGGGCCTTGGGGTCGTTCAGCACCTCGGCCGTCAATGCATCCAGTCGCGGCTGCGTGGTGGCACTGCCCAGGCCCTGCGCGGCCTGCAGCGCCTGCAGCTGCGCCAGCAGGTCGCGGCCGTTGTCGGCCAGCTGCTGCTTCATGGCCGCGTTCTGCTGCTGCCATGGCGGACCACGCTCCTGCGTGTAGTCGGCAATCGCCTGTTCCAGCTGTTGCGGCGTCATCGCGTCGCCGTGGCTTTGCACCAGCCAGGCCAGCTCGCTCATCTGCTTGGCATAGGCGTCGGTGTCGTCGGCCACCTGCTGGTGGAACACCGAGACGCCCGCGGCCACGCCTTCCAGCACGCGGTCGGCATCCACCCCGGGTTGCCGCGCCAGCGCCACGGCATAGGCCGGGTGGGCCCCCTGGGCCACGGCCTGCATCACGCCGCTGTCGTTCCAGATCTGCGCCGCGGCCAGGCGGTTGATGGCGGCATCGCCGGCCGGCGTGTCGGCCACCCGGCCGGTGAGCCGAACCAGGTGTTCCACGCCGCCGGGGCCGAAGGGGGTGCCGGCGTCCTGCCAGCCCTGTTCTTCGGCCTGCACGATGCCTGGGGTGGCAGCGGCCACCACCTGGGCCGCCACGGTGGGCGACAGCGGCTCGGTGATGGCGTCCAGCCGTTCCATGGCGAGCATGCCGCCCACCTGCGGGCCGATGGCATCGGCCGGCGGCTCGCGCAGCGGCTGTAGCGCCTCGCTGGCCGCAGCATCGATCAGCCGGCGGGCGGCGGTATCGGCCAGCAGCGCCTGCTGCAGCTCGGGCGGGGCGGCGCGCCAGGCGGCGTCCAGCGACTGCAGCTGCTCGGCCGAGGTGTCGCGGGCCTGGGCGATGGCCAGCACCTCGTCCACCCGCTGCTGCGTCTGCACCCGGGTGACCGAGGCCTGCAGCACCGCCTGCGTGCCGTCGGCGGCCTGGCCGCGGGCCAGGATGGCCTGGGCGGCGTCAGCCCTTGGAGCGCCTGATGGCGGCAGCATCGGCGGCAGTGCCGGGGGTGCGGTGGCGGTGCGCAGCGCCAGCTCCGCCTTCACCGCCGCATCCAGCTGCTGGCGGGCGCCGGCCAGGTTCTCGGCCAGCCAGGGCAGGGCGGCGCCACGGCCGTAGGTGGTGGCGGCCATGTCGTCGTAGGCGCGCTGGGCCTCGGCCTGGCGGCGGGCGGCGGCATCGGTGCGCGTGGCCTGCTGTTGCAGCGGGTCGGGTGGCGTGGCGGTGGCGGGTGCTGCCACCGGCGCGGGCGCCGCATGGCCGCCGGGAATCCAGATCTGCTGGCCGACGAGGATGCGGTCGGGGTCGGGCAACTGGTGGCGGTTGGCATCGGCCAGCCGTTGCGCGGGTTGCCGGTACTGCGCCGCCAGCTCGCTCAGCGTCTGCCCCGGCGCCACCGCCACGGCGATGGGCTCGGTGCCATGGCCTTCGCCGATGGGCACCTGCAGCCGCTGGCCCACCTGCAGCCTGTCGGCATCGGGCAGCTCGGGGTTGGCGCGGTGCAGCGCCTCGGGCTCCATCTGGTAGCGGGTGGCGATCTCGCCCAGCGTCTCGCCCCGCGCCACGGTGTGCTGCACATGGCGCACCGGCGGTGGTGGCGGGGGCGGCGGAGGCGGGGGCGGCGGTGGTGCGGCGGCGCGGCGCACCCCATCGTGGAGCAGCATGGCGGTGTCCAGTGGAAGCAGGGTCGGCGGTCACCTTAGGGGGCGCTGCCCCGGCGCGTGAAGCCTGGGGTGCGCCCTAGCTGGGGCCGCACCCAACTGGGGTGGCCGGGCCTTGGGCCGCTAGCCTGCGGCCATGCCTGCCGAAGCCCGCCTGCGCCTGCGTGAATTCCAGCCGACCGACCGGGCCGCGCTCGTGGCCATGCACCGCGAGCCGCGCGTGCGTGCGCTGCTGGTGGACGACATGCCGCTGGACGATCCGCGGGTGGCGGGCCTGTTCATCGAGCGCATGCAGGCCTACTACCGCCGGCACGAAGGCCTGGGCATCTGGTGCGCCGAAGTCTGGCGGCCCGCGCTGTCGGCGGCCGAGCTGGCCGACCCCGAGGTGCACGCCAGCCTCAGCGACCCGGCCCTGCAGGCCCTGGCGCAGCCGCGGCCGCACTTTGCCGGCTGGTTCAACCTGATGCGCATGGCGGACGATCCGTCGCGCATCGAGATCGGCTGCCGGCTGCTGCCCGCCTACTGGGGCAGCGGCCTGGTGCACGAAGGCGGCGAACAGCTGCTGGCCCGTGCCTTCGAGCAGCTGGGCCTGCCCGAACTGTGGGCCGCCTGCCATCCGCAGCACCGCGCGGTGCAGCATGTGCTGCGCACGCTGGGCTTTGCCGACGACGGCGAGCGGCCGTGCGACGGCACGCCGGCGCGCTGGTTCGTGATGCCGGCCGCGGCCTGGCCGGCGGTGAAGGCGACGCCGCGGCGCACGCGGCTGCGGCAGGCGCTGCTGAAGGCCGCCGACGCGGCGGCCTGAGCGCTTCAGGCGCTCAAGGTCTCGATCGCGCGGCCGCCGAACACGGATTGCTCCCACGCGCTGCGACGGGCCAGCGTCTGGCCGGCATCGCTGACGTCGCCGTGGTTCACGTCGAGGTGGAAGCGGCCGTCGCCGTTCAGCTCGAACACCACGGTGGAAAAGGCCTGCTGGCCGCTGGCGGCCCAGGCCTGGCGCAGGCCGGCCAGGGCGTCGGCCAGGTCGGCGTCCAGCATCATGTCGTCCAGCCGCGCGGCATGGCCCGGCCCGCTGCTCACGTAGGCGGTGGCGGTGGCGGTGTCGTCCATCAGCTCGGCATAGACCCAGGCGCGGTCGAAGGACTCGGGCAGCGCGGGCACCAGCACGTCGGCGATGCGCTGGTAGGCGGATTCGATCTGGGGTGTCATCGGTGGCACTTTGCGGTGGTCGGCCGGCGCGTGGGCTCAACGCCCGCCCGGCACGTTGTTGAAGACCCGCGTGACCGGGTTGCCGTCCACAGCGTAGCGCACAACCAGGCTGTCCGGCCGCAGCGAGTCGCCGGCGTAGCGCGGCACGATGGTCACATGCACTTGCTGGCCCGCCTGCAGCGCCCGGTCCCACTCCTTCTCCAGGCTGCGGTAGGCGCCCATGTTGAAGTTGCCGTTCTGGGCGAAGTGGTTGATGGCCTCGCGCGGGCCGTCGAACTGCCGCGCGATGAAGTGGCCGCCCTGGTCGGTGGGCAGGCGGTCGGCGCCGCCGGCTTCCAGCTGGGCGCGCTGGTTGCGCGTCTGCCCCTTGTTCAACGTGAGCTGACCGCTGACGTGGTTGACGCGGCCTTGCGCATCGGTCTTGTAGGTGTAGCCGTTGTGACTGATGTTCAGGTGGGGCGTGTTGGCGCCCGCCACCGGCGGGCTGTCCGCGGCGCGGCGGGCAGCCGCCGCCGCTTCGGCCGCTTCGTCGGCCTGCCGGGCCAGGGCCGCGGCTTCGTCGCCATGCCGGGCCACCTGCTCGGCGGCGGCACGGCCGCCGCGCACCGCCAGGCTGGCGCCCTTGGCGGCATCGCCGAAGGCGGGCACCGCGGCCACGGCCGACATCGCGGCATTGCCCATGTCGCCTTCGGCGGCGTAGATGCCGGCGTTCAGCAGGTCGGGGATGGCGCCCAGCCCGGGCACGAAGCCGGCCACGTCCAGCGCGCCGTGCACCCAGCCCGAGGCCGCCGACCACCAGCCACCACCGGCCTGCGGATCGGGCGCCTTCAGGCGCTCCACCAGCCCGGGCCGGTCGTCGGCCTTGACCGCGGCCACCGCATCGCGCACCAGTTGCGCGGCTTCGGTCGGCCGGGCCTGCGCCTGGGCTTTGAGGTCGCGGGCCACCGCGTCCAGGTCGGTGGTCAGGCCGCGGGTGTGCGACTCGACGATCTCCCGGCCGGTGGGGGCATCGGCGCTGGCCGCGCGCGCAGCGGCCTGGCTGGCTTGACTCGCCTGACTGGCATTGGCGCCCGAGGCGCCCTGGGTGGCTGACGAGGCTTGCATGGTGCGGCTTCACAGGGTCTGCGATGTCGGCCACTGTGCCGACGCAGCCCCGGCGCCGCGAGTTGGTGGGGGCCCGAGCTGGGGTGGGCCCTAGCTCAGCGCCCTTGCGCCAGGCGCGGTCGCCCGTCGCGGTCGATGAACACCGGCTGCAGCTGCCAGTCGATCACGCCGCGGGCGCCCACCGTCATCCACAGCAGGCTGCCGGTGTTGTTGTCGGCATCGCTGAAGCCGTCGAACACGAAGTTGCCCAGGCTGTAGATCACCGGTTTGCCGTTGATCAGCTCGGTGTCCTGCCGCACGTGCGGGTGGGTGCCCACCACCGCGTCGGCACCGGCCTCGATCAGCAGCCGCGCCAGCGCCCGCTGGCGGGCATGGGCGCTGGCGCTGTCTTCCTGCCCCCAGTGCAGGTAGGGGATGACCACGTCGGCCATCTGCCGCGCGGCGCGCACGCCGGCCACCATGCGCTCTTCTTCGGCCCAGGCCACGCCGGGGCGCTGCTCGCCGGCCTCGAACTGGCGCGGGAACATCTCGTCGTAGCCCAGCAGCGCGATGCGCAGGCCGTTGCGCTGCAGGATCAGCGGCCGGTGCGCCTGCCGCAGGTTCTCGCCGCCGCCGAAGTAGGGCAGCCCGGCCTGCTGCAACCGCGCCAGCATCTGCGCAAAGGCCTGCGGGCCGAAGTCGCCCGAATGGTTGTTGGCCAGCGAGACCGCATCCACATGGCGCTGCAGCACCGGCAGCGTGCGCGGGTGGGCGCGGAAGGTCCAGGGCTTGCGCAGCGCACGGCCGTTGTCGGCCACCACGCATTCCAGGTTGGCGATGCGCAGGTCGGCCTGCTTCAGCGCCGCGGACACCTGGCCGAAGGGGTCGATGCCGCGGGCGATGAGCCGGCCCGGCCCATCGGCCAGCATCACGTCGCCCATCCAGGCCAGGCGCACGGTGCGCGTCTCCGGGGACGTGGGGGCCGCCGTGGGTGTGGCGGTCGGGCCGGGCGGCGCGGCCGGCAGGTCGGGTGCCAGCGTCGCGTCCACCTGCTCCCAGCCGGCGGGCCGGGCGCCGGCCTGCGCCAGCGCGCAGCCCCAGGCCAGTTCGCGGCCCAGCGCGGGTGAATAGCTGCGTTGCCAGCCCGAGAGGCTGGGCGACCAGGCCGATGAGCCGTCCAGCACCGCCTGGCCGCTGGCCGACCAGCGGGACTGCGCCAGCACGAAGGGCTGGGCGGGTTCGTCGGTGTCCACCACCGTCACCACCACGCGGGCGATGCGGCCGGGCTGGGCGGCGTCGGCCAGCGCCAGTGCGCGCAGCTCGAAGCGCTCGCCCACCGCCACCGCGGTTGCGGCCAGGGCATCGGTGGTGGCGGCCACCCGCAGCGTGGCGGTGATGTCGCCGGTGCGGGCACCGCACAGCAGCTCGGTGGGCGCGGCCTCGGCCGTCTGCGCTCGCAGGGGGCCGGCGGTGGCCGCGCACACAAGAGCGGCCAGGGGGGCGGCCAGCAGGGCGTTGGTGTGGCGCAAGCGCATCGTGTCGACCTCCTCCACGTCCTTGAGCGGACAAGGAGGGTAACGGCAAGCGCGCCGCGGCGGCTGTCAGCCCAGGTGGGCCAGCACGATCAGCACCGTGGTCACGGTGATGGCGCCGCCGATGCGCGTGGCCAGTTGCGCGAAGGGCATCAGCGCCATGCGGTTGGCGGCGGTGAGGATGGCCACGTCGCCGGTGCCGCCCTGGCCGCTGTGGCAGGCGTTCACGATGGCGGCTTCGATCGGGTACATCTTCAGCCAGCGGCCCACCAGCGCGCCGGTGGCCATCAAGGTGGAGACGGTGGCCACGATGGTCAGCAGCGTAGGCAGGTTGAAGGAGGCCACCAGCTTGTCCCAGGGCGTGAGCGAGACGCCGATGGCGAACAGCAGCGGGTAGGTGACGGCGGTGGAGAAGAACTTGTAGACCACGAAGGCGCCTTCCTGCAGCTGGGGCGAGACCGCCTGTGTCAGCTTGACCAGCACCGCCAGGAACAGCATGGCCACCGGCGCCGGCAGGCCGAACAGGCGGTGGCACAGGATGCCCAGCAGGTACAGCGTGAGCGCGGTCACGCCGGCCGCGGCGATCTGGTTCACGTCGACGCTGCTGCCCACGGCCTCACGCGCGGCGGGCATCTCGCCATGCTCGCCCGGCTGCAGCCGGCCTTCACCGGTGAGGTGGGGGTAGCGCTTGCCCACGAAGTTGAGCGTGCCGGCCAGGATGATGGCCGTCAGGCTGCCCAGCATCACCGGCGGCAGCACGGTGGCAAACAGCTGGCCCTGGTCCTGGTGGAGGATCTCGGCATAGCCGATGGACAGCGGAATGGCGCCTTCGCCCACGCCACCGGCCATGATGGGCACCACGATGAAGAAGAAGCTGTGGTACGCACCCAGGCCCAGCAGCGTGCCTACCGCGGTGCCCACCGCGCCGGCCGCCACCGTGCCTGCGGCCAGCGGCACGAAGATCTTCAGAAAGCCCTTGACCAGCACCGTGCGGTCCATGCTCAGGATGCTGCCCACGATGATGGAAGCGATGAACAGGTACAGGAAGTTGGACGCCTTGGTGAAGTCGGTCGTCATCTTCACGATGGGCTCGGGCAGCACCTTGTAGTACACCAGGGCCGAGGGCACGAAGGTGGCGAAGATGGCCGCCGCGCCGATGTGGCGCACCAGCGGCAGCCGCTTGCCGATCTCGGCCAGCGTGAAGCCGAAGAAGGCGAACACCACGATGGCCACCGAGATCTCGTTGGGCAGCTTGCCGGTGGCCAGCAGGCCAGCGATCAGCGCGCCGGCCACCACGTAGATGGGCAGCGGGATGATGCCGATGCGGATGTCCATCAACCGCCACCAGCCCTCGGGCCAGAAGCGGCGGCGGGCCGTTGCGGGCCGCTCGGTGGGCGCGGCCAGGGTGGCGGTGGTCTTCATGGGTCTCCTTGTCGGTCTTCGGGCAATGGCTGGCCGCATGTTCCCTACAGCCGGCTTTCGGTCTGCTTTCGGTGGCCCTCGGGGAAAACCCTCGACCGCCGGGCGCCGATGGCCGCCCCGTAACATCGGCGCCCACCCCTGCAGCAGGCCCCGCCGCCGCCGCGGGCCCCGTTTTCAGAAGGACAAGCGATGAACTGGCCGACCCTGCTATGCCGCCTGGCCCTGGGCCTGGCGCTGCTGGCCGGCCTGGCCACGGTCAGCAAGGCCAGCATGGCCGCCCCTTTGCGGCTGATGGTGGCAGGCATCGACAAGCAGATCTACCTGCCCGCGGTGCTGGCCGAGCGCCTGGGCTACTTTGCCGCCCAGGGCCTGCAGGTGGAGCTGCTGAGTGAAAGCTCCGGCGTGCATGCGGAAGACCAGCTGCTGACCGGCGCGGTGCAGGGCGTGGTGGGCTTCTACGACCACACCATCGCGCTGCAGGCCAAGGGCAAGTTCGTGCAGGCGGTGGTGCAGCTGGGCCAGGCGCCCGGCGAGGCGCTGCTGGTGGCCGCGGCCCGTGCCGAGGGCCTGCGCAGCCTGTCCGCGCTGGAAGGCCGCACCTTGGGCGTCACCGGCCTGGGCGCTTCCACCCAGGGGCTGACGCAGTACCTGGCTGCGCAGCAGGGCCTCAAGCCGGCCGCGCTGCACTTCGTGGCCGTGGGCTCGGGCGACAGCTTTGCCACCGCGCTGCAGCAGGGCCGCATCGACGCCGGCACCACCAGTGAGCCGACCGTCACCCGCCTGTTGCGCAGCGGCCAGGCGCAGCTGCTGGCCGACCTGCGCACGCCGGCCGCCACCCGGCAACTGCTGGGCGGGCCCTACCCGGGCGCCAGCCTGTACGTGTCCACCCGCTGGGCCGCCGGTCATGCCGACGAGCTGCAGCGCGTGGTCAATGCCCTGGTGCAGGCGCTGCGCTACATCGCCGGCCACAGCGCCGGGCAGATCGCCGACCAGCTGCCGCCGGAGTACCTTCAGGGCGACCGCGCCGCCTACGTGGCCGCGCTGCAGGCCAGCCTGCCGATGTTCACGCCCGATGGCGTGATGCCGGCCGGTGGCCCCGAGACCGTGCTGCGCGTGATGCAGGCCACCCAGCGCGGCCTGCAGGGCCGGGTGATCGACCTGGAACGCACCTACACCGACGCCTTTGCGCGGGCGGCGCGCTGAGGCAGGGCGGGCCGCATGCGCATCCTGCTCGTGGAGGACAACCAGGAACTGGCCGACTGGCTGGGCCGCACGCTGCGCCGCCAGAACTACACCGTGGACTGGGTGGGCAACGGCGCCGATGCCGACTTCCTGCTGCACTCGGAGCGCTTCGACCTGGTGATCCTGGACCTGACGCTGCCCAAGATGGACGGCCAGGAGGTGCTGCGCCGCCTGCGGGCGCGCCACAACAGCACGCCGGTGCTGGTGCTCACCGCCAACAACACCACGCAAAGCCGCGTCAGCGAGCTGGACCACGGCGCCGACGACTACGTGGCCAAGCCCTTCGAGGTGGAGGAGCTGGAGGCCCGCATCCGCGTGCTGCTGCGCCGCTCGTCGCAGCTGGCGCAGCCGTTGGTGGAGTGCGGCGACCTGGTGTACGACAGCAACAGCCACGAGTTCACGCTGCGCGGCCAGCCGCTGCCGCTGACCCCGCGTGAGCGCGCGGTGCTGGAGCTGCTGGCGCTGAAGCTGGGCACCACCGTCTCGAAGAGCGCACTCGCGCAAAGCCTGTATTCACTGGACGAGACCTTGTCGGTCGATGCCATCGAGATCTACGTGCACCGGCTGCGCAAGAAGCTCGAAGGCAGCGATGCGGCCATCGTCACGCTGCGTGGGCTGGGCTACGTGCTGCGGCGCGTGCACCGTGGTTAGGAGCCTGCGCACCCGTCTGCTGGCCGGGGTGATGCTGCCCCTGCTGGGCGCGGTGGCGGTGGACGGCTGGATCAGCTGGCGCGACGCCACCAGCACCGCCAGCCTGATGCAGGACCGCTTGCTGCTGGGCGCGGCCCGCATCGTGGCCGAGCAGCTGCAGTTTCAGGACGGCGCGCTGCCCAGCCAGGTGCCGCCGGCCGCGCTGGAGCTGTTCGAGGCCGGTGAGGCCGACCGCGTGTACTACCGCGTCACCACCGCGGCGGGCCGCATCGCCACCGGCTATGCCGAGCTGGCGCTGCCCGCCGGGCCGCTGCAGCCGGAGCTGCCGCACTTCTTCAGCACCCAGGTGCGCGGACAGCCGGTGCGCGCCGTGGCGTACCTGCAGCCGGTGCCCGGCGAGCAGGGGCTGGAGCCGGTGACGGTGGCGGTGGCGCAGACGATGAACGGCCATGCCGCGCTGGCGCGCAGCCTGTGGGCGCGCAGCATGGGCCAGCAGGCGTTGCTGCTGGCGCTGGTGGCGGGGCTGGTGCTGCTGGGCCTGCGGCGTGTGCTGCGGCCGCTGCTGGCGCTGCGCGACGCGGTGCTGGCGCGCGAGGCAGGCTCGCTGCAGCCGCTGGCGGTGCCGGCCCAGCCCGCCGAGCTGCAGCCGCTGGTGGCCGCCATCAACGACTATGCGCGCCGGCTGGACCAGTACGCCGGTGCGCAGCGCAGCTTCCTGCAGAACGCGGCCCACCAGCTGCGCACGCCGCTGACGGTGCTCACCACCCAGGTCAACTATGCGCTGCGTGCCGATGGCGCACAGCGGCAGGAATCGCTGGAAGCCATCCGCGGCACGGTGGCCCATTCGGGCCGGCTGGTGAACCAGATGCTGATGCTGAGCGCCGCCGAAGCGCAGGCCGAAGCAGGCGAGGGTGCCGAGGCGCCTGCCGCCACCGACCTGGTGCCGGTGCTGCAGCAGGTGCTGGAACAGCTGGCCGGCCAGGCCGAGGCGCGGCACATCGACCTGGGCTTCGAGCAGGAGCCGCCGGGCCCGGCCTGGGTGGCGGCCACGCCGCTGGCGCTGCGCGAGATCGCCACCAACCTGGTGGACAACGCGCTGCGCTACACGCCGCCCGGCGGCATCGTCACCGCGCGGGTGGAAGTGGCGGCGGGCGAGGTGCTGCTGCGGGTGGAAGACAACGGCCCGGGCATTCCGCCCGAGGAGCGCGAGCGGGTGTTCCAGCGCTTTTACCGCCTGCGCGATGCCGACTCCGCCGGCAGCGGCCTGGGCCTGCCCATCGTGCGCGAATTCGCGGCCCGCGTCGGCGCCACCGTGAGCCTGCACGACGGGCCGGGTGGGCGGGGGTTGGCGGTGGTGGTGAGGTTCAGCGCGGCTGGTTGAACGCGGTCACGAGCTCAGCCGTGCAGCGACTTGAGCGCCACTTCCGGCGCCGTGGACACGATCTTGAGCAGCGCCGCGGCAGGGCCCGTGGGGTGGCGCCGGTGCTGCTCCCAGTTCTGCAGCGTCCTCACGCTCACCCGCATGAGCTTGGCGAACTCGCTTTGCGACAGCCCGGTGCGCTCCCGCACGGCCTTGGCGTCCGGAGCACTCAGCTCATACCGCCGCGAGGGCTTTGCTTGGCCCTTCGCGATGGCCTGGGCCTCCTTCAGGCTGCCCACCAGCTCTTCAAACAACGTCTTGTCCATGCTCACAGCTCCTTGACCAGTTCCCGCAGGATGGCCGTCTCCTGGTCGCTCAGATCATCCTTCTTGGACTTCGGATACACCACCAGCATGTAGATCTGGTACCGGTCCTTGACCCAGTAGTAGATGGCCCGCACGCCGCCGCTCTTGCCTCGGCCCTGCACCGCGTGGCGCACCTTGCGGATGCCGCCGCCGCCCTTGATGAGGTCTCCGCACTCAGGGTCCTCCACCAGGGTATTCTGAGCTGAGCACGATCATCGCGGTGGCGGTAGCGGTGGTGGCCACGGTGTTGACGGCAGGGGCGTTGGCGAGGGCGACGGCCCCTGGCTTGGCGGGATTGTGGAGTTTCAGCAGGAACCGCCCGCACGGTGCCGCCGTTCTGCGCGCGCCGCCCCCACTTCTGCGTTGATCTCCTGCATCGACATCGGCTCCATGCCCGCCGCGGCCACCCGCTCGGGAATTGCCAGCAGCGAATCAGCGCAACTCCAGCCCCCGCGCGGTGAACTGCACCCGCGAAGCATCGGTCTTCAGGAACTCCTCCAGGTAGCCCTTGCCGGCCTTGCTGAGATTGGCCTGCGCGCGCTCAGCGTTCGGTGCGTCGGGGTTCTCCTTCAGCGCCATCTGCGTGGTGGCCGTCAGCATGCCCAGGATGGCCAGCTGCTCGTACATCTCCTGCTTCTGCTGCGCATCGGCGGCGGCGAAGTCGGGATTGCGGCGGATGATGCCGCGCATCTGCTGCACCAGCGGTGCAAAGTGCTCATCCGGGAAATCGCTCTGGTGGTACGCCATCCAGCTGCCCACCAGGAGCGCGGCGACGGCGCCGGCGACGTCGTAACGCGGCACGCCGAAGCGCTGCTCGATCTGATGGTAGCCAGCCAGCAGCTGCTTGAAGTTGCGCTCGGCCTGCGGGCGGGCGGCTTCGGGGTAGGCCTGGGCCAGCATGGCCGGCATGCGGCTGGCGCTCACGGGCTTGACGATGGTGCTGGTGTTGGTGCGCGAAACCGATGTGCCGCTGGCGTTGCTGCGGCCACGGTCCATGCCCTGCGGGTCGAAGTCGCCGCTCGCAAAGCCGCTGGCCAGGCGCCGCGCGGGCGGCTCCTTGCCCCAGTCTTTGCCGCGTGCCAGTTCCATGTTGCGCCGCAGGCCGTCGTAGATCTGGGGTTGCATCATCGCGTTGGTGAAGGCGCCGCCGTCCATCATGAAGGCGTTCTGCGCCCACGCGCCAGAGCCGGTGAGCAGGCCCGTGACCAGCAGGCCGGTGGCCAGCCGTCGCATGCGCTTTCGAATCATGTTGTTGCACTCCTTCATGTTGACTTGCATCTACGGAAAACGCCGAAAGGGCCCCGAAGGGCCCCGCGGCTGCAAGCGCTGCTGATCAGCCCTTGCGCGCCATCTGCGACAGGCCTTCGCCGATCGCCTTGATGGTGTTGGAGAAGCCGCTCTGCATCAGCGAGAACATCTGGCTGGTGGCCTGCATCTCGGTGGTGGCCGCCGCGTTGGCCTTGGCCGCCGACTTGCCTTCTTCACCGGCCGTCGAAGCGATCTTGTTCGACAATTCAACCATCTTCGAGGCCTTCTCGCCCAGCACTTCGCCCATGGCGGCGGCGATGGCTTCCAGCCAGCTGCCCGAGCCGGCGCGGCCGCTGCGGGCCTTGCTGCGGGTCTCGTCGCTGTTCTCCAGACCTTCGGAGCGCATCTTGGCCATGGCACGCTGCACGATGGCCTGGGCCGATTCCTGCGCGAACTGCTGCACCTCGGCGCCGGCCTGCTGCTCGACGAAGTTGTCGACGTCCGGGTCGCTGGCGGTGGTGTTGCCCGAGACCGCGCCGTCGACCACCGTGTTGACGATGTCGCGCACGAACTTCGGCATGCCGAATTCCTTCATCAGCGTGTCGGCCGCCATCTTCACCGCGGTGCCGATGGCCTGCGTCAGCAGGTTGCTCATCGAGCCGGCGATGGCCAGCGGCGGGAAGGCCAGGCTGGCCAGGCTTAGCAGCGAGCCGAAGATGTTGCCGCCACCAAACACGCTCTTCAATGCTCCAGACATGCTTCTCTCCTACTAGGTGATCGAGGCGGGTGCCGGCCCTCCGGACCCCGCGCCGCGCTGCACTTCGTTGGCAGCGCTGACGGAGTGCATTGCAAGCGTTGCGGCCTTGGGCGTGTAGCTGGTGCGCGCCATAGCTAGGGTGCGCCCGTGTCCGTATCGCTGCCCGCGCCGGCCGGCCGCGTGGCTTCCAGCGGCGCGGGCCGCACGTCGGCATCGATGAGGTTGATGGCCCCGGGCGTGACGCCCAGCAGGTACTCGCGGCCGCGGTGGCGCACGCTCACCAGGCGCTCGCGCGGGCCCAGGGCCACGCTGTGCAGCACCTGCGGCGCGCTGGCCGATGCGCTGCCTGCGCGGCCTGCCTGCAGCCGCTTGAGCAGGCGCAGGCCCACCCAGGCCAGCAGCAGCACGAAGCCCAGCGCCAGCGCCGTGCTCAGCAGTTGTATGGACAAGCTGGGGGTGTCGGTCATGCGTCGGACCCGCGCCGCTGGCGCTCGCTGCGCGCCCACAGGATCACCTCGGCGATCACGTCGAACAGGTCGGCCGGCACCAGCTCGCCCACCTCGCCGCGCGCCAGCAGGTCACGCGCCAGGCCCACGTTGCGCAGGATGGGCACGCCGGCCTCCTCGGCTGCCTCGCGCATCTGGCGGGCCACCTCGTCCTCGCCCTTGGCGGCCAGCGTGGGCACCGGGCAGGTCTCGCGGTCGTAGTCGATGGCAATGGCCACGTGGGTGGGGTTGACCACCAGCACGTTGGCCTGCCGGGCAGCCTGGGCGGAGTTGCGCTGCGACCATTCTTCGTGCGCCTGCCGGCGCTGGGCCTTGATCATCGGGTCGCCTTCGTTGTCCTTGCCTTCCTGGCGGATGTCGCGGCGGCTCATGCGCATCTTCTTGGTGAAGCTCCAGCGCTGGTAGGCCGCGTCCAGCACCGCCACCAGCACGAAGACGACCACCGTCCATAGCAGCACCGGGCGCGCCACTTCCCACAAGGCGGTGCCCACCAGCGCGGGCCGTGTGCTCAGCGGCAGCAGGGCCACCTGCGGCAGCAGCGACCGCAGCACCAGCCAGCCGATGGCCAGCAGCAGCGCGGTCTTGGCCACCGCCTTGGCCACCTCCACCAGGTTGTCCATGGTGAACATGCGCTTGACGCCTTCCACCGGGTTCATGTTCTCCAGCTTGGGCTTGACCTTGTCCAGCGCAAACACCGGCCCGGCCTGCAGGAACTCGGTGAGCACGCCCACCGCCGCCACCGGCAGCAGCAGCCAGGCGCTGATGAGCAGCAGCGCCTGCAGCGCATGCGCCGCCAGCCGGGGCGCGGCCACGGCAAAGGGCTGCCCGATGCTGACCAGCGCGGCTTCCATCACCGCGCCCAGCTCGTGCGTCACCGGGCCCAGCGCCAGCACGGCCAGGCCGAACCACACCAGCAGCTCGACCGTGCTGGTGAGGTCCTTGCTCTTGGGCACCTGCCCCTTCTTGCGGGCATCCAGGAGCTTTTTCGGTGTGGGCTGTTCGGTCTTGTCGCCGCCGTCGTTCTTGTCCGCCATGGTGCTCCGTTGAGCGGGGCTGCGGCCATGGTGCAGCACCCCGCATGACAGGCGCATGAACCGCCGCAAAGACGGACCCGGCGCCCCGGCTGTCAGGGTTGCCATCGTCAGGGCAGGGCACAGGGCGTTGTCACTGAGTGCAACCACGGGCCTGCTGCAAGAGCCGTCCAGCCTGTCTAGGCAAGCGTGCGCGCTCGCGCGTTGTTAGTTACCGGGGGCATGGCCGCGGGCGTTAATCGCTTGAAACAAACCGGCAGCGTGCTGTCACGAAAGGCGGCGCCTGGGCCGGAAAGACTTCACACATGCCAACGCAAGCAGTCCTGCAGAAGCATTCCGGTGGTCGGCCCTTCATGCCGCAAGTCCAGGCCGCCATGGCGTCGTGGCTGGGCCTGGTGGCCTGGCTGGCCGTCGGCTCCGCCATGGCCCAGGCCACCGAGGGCTTGGCCTGCGAAGGGTGGACACCCGCCCAACGCGCCAAGTTCCGCCTGACGGCCGATGAAGCCTGCGCACGGCCTGCAATGCCTGCCCCGGCAGCCTCCGCCGCCACGCCGGCCCAGCGGCAAGCGCTGTACCTGAAGTTGTTCGAGATCGACGGCACGGCCGTGCGGGCCTTGCCGCCGGTGGCGCCTGTGCCGCCCAAGCCGGCCAGCGTGTGGACGCCGTCCACCCAGCCGGTGCCCGGCACGGCAGCGCCCCTGTCGATGAAGGGCCGCCCCGCGCTCGCACCGCAGGCGCTGCGGGCCATGCAGCTGGCGCCGCTGGTGGACGACACCGCACGCCGCTACGACATCGACCCGCTGCTGCTGCATGCCATCGCGCACGTGGAATCGCGCCACCAGGCGCAGGCACTGTCGCCCGCCGGTGCGCGCGGCCTGATGCAGGTGATGCCCACCACCGCGCGCCGCTTCGGGCTGCAGGCCGAAGCGGCCTTGAGCGACCCCGGTGCCAACCTGGCGGTGAGCGCGAGCTACCTCAAGCTGCTGCAACGCCGCTTCGATGGCGACCTGCCGCTGGTGCTGGCCGCCTACAACGCGGGCGAAGGCGCGGTGGAACGCCATGGCCGCCGCATACCGCCTTATGCCGAGACGCAGGGCTATGTGCAGCAGGTGATGCAGCGCTACCGCTGGCTGGCCGGCTTTGCGCCGCAGGCGCTACCCGCCCTGCAACGGGTGGCCCAGCCATGACCACGCCACTGCATCACGGCGCCGCCGCCCGGCGCTCGAGCGTCAGCGACCTGCTGCTGGTGGCCGGCGTGCTGGCCATCATGGCGATGATGGTGCTCACGCTGACGCCGCTGCTCATCGACGCGATGGTGGCCGTGAACATCGCCATCGGCGTGCTGCTGCTGCTGGTGTCGCTGTACATCAGCTCGCCGCTGGAGTTCTCGGTGTTTCCCAGCGTGCTGCTCATCACCACGCTGTTCCGGCTGGCGGTGTCGGTGGCCACCACCAAGCTCATCCTGCTGGAAGGGCATGCCGGCCACATCATCGACGCCTTCGGCCACATGGTGGCGGGCGGCAGCCTGGTGGTGGGCCTGGTGGTGTTCCTCATCATCACCGTGGTGCAGTTCATCGTCATCGCCAAGGGCGCCGAACGGGTGGCCGAGGTGGCGGCCCGCTTCTCGCTGGATGCGATGCCGGGCAAGCAGCTGTCCATCGACTCCGACCTGCGCTCGGGCCTGCTGGACAAGGACGAAGCCCGCCGCAAGCGCCGCGAGCTGGAGCTGGAAAGCAAGCTGCACGGCAGCCTGGACGGCGCGATGAAGTTCGTCAAGGGCGATGCCATCGCGGGCATCGTCATCATCGTCATCAACCTGCTGGGCGGCCTGGGCGTGGGCGTGCTGCAGCAGGGCATGCCGGTGGGCGCGGCGCTGGTCAAGTACTCGGTGCTCACCATCGGCGACGGCATGGTGGCGCAGATCCCGGCGCTGCTGGCGGCCATGTCGGCCGGCCTGATCGTCACCCGCGCGGGCGACGACGAGCAGGACCGCCACCTGGGCGACGCCATCGTGCGTCAGGTGGGGGCCAAGCCGCGGGTGCTGCTGGTGGCCGGCGGCCTGTGCCTGCTGCTGGCGCTGGTGCCCGGTTTTCCCTGGTACGTGTTCGCGCTGCTGGGCCTGGCCTTTGCCGCCGCGGGCGCGCTGCTGATGCCCGCGCTGCGGGCGCGCTGGCTGCAGTTCTCGCGGCCCGCGCGTGAATCGCTGCTGCGCCGCAAGGACACGCCGCCCACGGTGCTGCACACCGCGCCGCCGGTGCCGCGGCCCAGCTCGGCGCTGCAGCTGGAAGTGCCGGCCACGGCCTTGCAGCATGCCAGCGCACCGCGGTTGATGCAGGCGCTGGAAGCGATGCTGGACCGCATCAACCTGGAGCTGGGCCTGCCGCTGCCGCGGGTGGCGGTGCATGCCGTGCCGGCCGAAGGCTGGCGGCTGCTGGCCTTCGACGTGCCCATGGCCACCGGCGTGCTGCCCGCAGGCCTGCCGCCCGACCAGCTGGCGGCCTTGCTGGCCGAGTCGTCGCGCCAGGCGCTGCGGCGCCACCTGGCCTTGTTCTTCGGCACGCAGGAGGCCAGCGCCTGGCTGCACCGCGCTGGCCAGGACATGCCCGAGGTGGTGAAGGAAGTGCTGCGTGCGCTGCCGCTGCAGAAGGTGGCTGAGCTGTTGCGCCGGCTGGTGGAAGAGGAAGTGCCCATCCGCCATGCCCGCGACATCCTGGAAGCGTTGGCCGATGCCGCGCAGCGCGAGAAAGATGTGTATGCGCTGACCGAGCTGGCCCGCATCGCGCTCAAGCGCCAGCTCAGCCACCGCTGCGCGCCCACCGGCCGGCTGCGCGCCGTGCTGCTGATGCCCGACCTGGAAGAACAGCTGCGGCAGGCCGTGCGCGTGAGCAACGGCGTGCAGCAGCTGGCCCTGGAACCGCAGCAGGCGCAGGCGGTGATCGCTGCCCTGGTGCAGTCGGTGCAGGCCCATCAACCCGCGGCCGTGGTGGCGGCGGTGGACATCCGGCGCCACGTGCGCAAGCTGATCGAGAACGAATGCTTCGACACCCCTGTGCTGAGTTTCCACGAGCTGGTGCCCACGCTGCAGCTCGACGTGGCCGACCGTGTGGCCGCCCCGGGCGCGCCGATGCTGGAGGCGGCATGAAACGCGTCTGGCTGACCTGGCTGGTGGCCCTGCTGGCGGCCGTGCTCACCGCGCTGATGGCCGCGCCGCCCGCTCAGGCCATGCCCATTCCCTTCGCGGACCGCGAAGTGCAGCTCACCGCGCGCGAGCAGCCGATCGCCGCCTTCCTGCAGGACCTGTTCGGCCTGGTGGACGTGCCGGTGTCGGTGAGCCCCAGCGTCAAGGGTGCGGTCAATGGCAGCTTCAGCGGCCCGGCGGCGCGGGTGTGGCGCAACATCGCCCGCGCCTTCAACCTGGTGGAGTACTACGACGGCGCGGTGCTGCACATCTATGCGCCGGCCGACATGGTGACGCGCACGCTGCCGGTGGCGCCTTCGCTGGCGGCCCGGGTGCAGCGCAACGTGCTGGAGATGCGGCTGCCCGATGCCCGCAACACCGTGCGCAGCACCGAAGACGGCACGTTGATCGTCAGCGGCACCCGGCGCTTCATGGAGCAGGTGGAGGAGATCACCCGCGCGCAGCTGGTGAGCGACCGCACCGGCCCGCCCAGCGGCTTCAAGGTGTTCTACCTGCGTTATGCGTGGGCGCAGGACGTCAGCATCAGCTTCGGTGGCCGCCAGGTGGTGCTGCCGGGCGTGGCCAGCATCGTGCGGGCGATGATGAGCTCGCAGTCGCGCAGCCAGGTGGCGGTGCAGTCGCTTGAGCAGCCGGCCGCCGGCACCGTGCCGGGCCTGCGCGGGCAGCGTGCGGCCCGGCCTTATGGCGGCAATACAGCTGGCACCGCCGGCCAGGGCACGCTGGGCGGGCCCCAGGCCGATGCGGGCATGGCCTCGGGGCCGGTGCTGGCCGCGGCCTATGGCGCTCCTGGCGTCGCTGGCGCCATGCCCAACGCCGCCGCCGGCTCGGCGCTGCCGCCGCTGGCACCGCAGGCCTTGTCGCTGGCCGATGGCGCGATGGTGCGGGTGGAGGCCGATGCCCGGCTCAATGCCGTCATCGTGCGTGATGCCCCCGACCGGCTGGCGCAGTACGAGCAACTGATCTCGGCGCTCGACATCGAGCCACAGACGCTGGAGATCGAAGCCACCATCATCGACGTCAACACCGAGCGGCTGAAGGAGCTGGGCATCAACTGGCGCTACTCGCGCGGCCGCAGCTCGCTGCTGTTCGGCCGTGGCGATGCCAGCGACCGCGGCCTGGCGCCGGGCACCGCGCCGGCCGACATCACGCCCGTCGGCCGCGGCGGCTTCGTCTCCGCCGTGCTGGGCGATGCGCGTGAATTCATCGCCCGCGTCAACCTGCTGGAAGACCAGGGCGCGGCCAAGGTGGTGTCCAGCCCGCAGGTGCTCACGCTGTCCAACGTGGAGGCGGTGTTCGACAACAGCAGCACCTTCTACGTTCGCGTGGCGGGCCGTGAAGACGTCGACCTCTTCAACGTCTCGGCCGGCACCACGCTGCGCGTGACGCCGCATGTGTTCAAGGACAACGGCGAGGTGCGCATCAAGATGCTGGTGTCCATCGAGGACGGCGCCTTGTCCAGCACCCGCGTGGTGGACACGCTGCCGGTGGTCGAGCGCTCGGCCGTCAACACCCAGGCGCTGATCTTCGAAGGCGAAAGCCTGCTGCTGGGCGGCATCACCCGCGAGTCCAGCAACGACGGCGTGACCAAGGTGCCGGGCCTGGGCGACGTGCCGGTGCTCGGCAACCTGTTCCGCAACACCAGCCAGGGCACCAGCCGGGTGGAGCGCATGTTCCTCATCTCGCCGCGGCTGTCGGCCGGCCGGCAGGCAAGGGCGGCGGTGCCCCCGGCGCCGCCGGTGCCCGCCCCGCCCGCCGTCACCGCCCCGGTGGCCCCTGGTGGGCTGCCGCCCGAGCAGCCGCTGCCCCCGACGCCCACCTCCCGCTGACCATGCACCCGCCCGTCGAATCCGATCTGCCGCTGGCCGACGCGGCCAGCCACGGCCTGCAACTGCAGGTGCTGGCCGGCCCGCAACGCGGCGCCTGCGCGCCGGTGCCGCCGGGGCTGCCGTTCACGTTGGGCGGCAGTGCCGATTGCGACATCGTGCTGCGGGGCCTGGCCGGCCTGCCGCTGGCGCTGCGCTTGTGCCTGCAGCCGCAGGCGCTGTCGGTGCAAGTGCTGCAAGGCCGGGCCCAGGTGGCCGGCCAGTCGCTGTCCGCAGGCCAGAGCACGCATTGCGCGCCCGATGCCGAATTGGTGCTGGGCCCGGTGCGCGTCGGCCTGGTGCGGGCGATGGACGCGGCGGACCAGCCGCAGCCCGAGGCTCGCCAGGCCGCCGCGCAGACCCCTGACGGCGCTTGGCCACCGCTGGCCACGGCCACCGATGAAGTGCTGGCGCCCAGCGCGACGGCCCGCCGCACGCCGTGGTGGGCCGGCCGTCGCGGTTGGCAGGCCCTGGTGGCCGGCGGTGGTGCGCTGGCCGCGGTGTCGGTGGGCATGCTGGCCTCGGCCTACACCCAGCCGGCCGCGGCCCCGGCGCGTGAGCCGCTGGCGCAGCAGGCGCAGGCCACGCTGCAGGCGGCCGGGCTGGGTCAGCTGCGGGTGCGGCCCGACGCCGAAGGCCATGGCCTGCTGGTCACCGGCTACCTGGACACCGGCGCCCAGCGCGCGCAGGCCGAGCAGCTGTTGGCCGCGCAGCCATTGCCGGCCCGCTGGCAGGTGCATGTCAACCAGCAGGTGGCCGATGCGGTGGCCGACGTGTACCGCATCAACGGCGTGCCGGCGCAGGCCCGCGCGGTGGGCGAGGGCGCGGTGGCCGTCACCACCCGGGAGGCCGATGCCAGCCGCCTGGAGCGGGTGCGCGATGCCGCCCGCCGCGACGTGCCCGGCCTGGCCGCGATCGACGCGCGCAACCTGCCGCCGCCGGCGCCACCCGGCCCGGTGCCGGTGGTGGACGACCCCGGCAAGCGGCTCGCGTCCATCGTGCCGGGTGAGCCGCCTTATGTCGTCACCGCCGACGGCACCCGTTATTTCGAAGGTGCGCTGCTGCCCACGGGGCATCGCATCGCCGGCATCGAGCGGCACCGCGTGCTGCTGGATCGGGACGGCGCCGTGACGCCGCTCGTGTTCTGAGAAACCCCCGCTTCAGCGGGCACATGCAGGAGAGCAAGCAATGAGCAATTCCATCGATCCCATGGGCATGGTGGCCCTGGCGCCCTTGAGCACCAGCAGCAGTGGCGGCAAATCGCGCGAGGGCAGCTGGTACGAGGCCATGGCCACCGCCTGGGGCCAGACGCTGGACCGCAAGGCCGCCGACCTGGAGTCCATCTCGGGCCGCATCATCGACGGCGACGACAAGCCCGCCACCGTGACCATGCTGAGCACGCAGGCCATGCAGATGGGCTTCCTGTCCACCAGCTCGCACTCGACCATCACCTCGGCCGGTGAAGCGCTGAAGACCATGGCGCAGAAGAACTGACGGGGCGGCGATGCTGAATGCTTCCTTCGCTTCCTTGCCGGGCATCGACGCTGCCGGCATGGGCGGCGCCACGCCGGCGCTGCGGGCAGGCTATGGCCTGTCGCTGGCCGACGTGGGCGCCTTTGCGCAGGCCATGAGCCGTGCGCAGGGCGCGGCCGCCGGCTCGCCAGTCACGGTGCAGCCGGCCGCGCACACCCAGGCGCCGGGCCGCGGCATGCAAGCGCTGTTCAAGCCGCTGGAAGCCATCAATGCCCAGGCCAGCGGCCTGCAGCAGGCGGCCGACGCAGCGGTGGCCGGCGGCCAGCCGATGTCGCCCGGCCAGATGGTGCAGCTCACCGTGCGCTGCCATGAGTTCATGTTCCATTGCCAGCTGATGTCGAACGCGGCCAACCGCACCTCCGACGGGCTGCAGCAGCTGTTCCGCCAGCAGGCCTGACCCCGGCCCGCGCAGGAGACCTTTGCGATGCGACCTCCCATGCCTTCTTCCCCGCGCCGTGCCGCGCTGGCCTGCGCCCTGGCCGCCGCCTTGCTGGCCGGCTGCGGCGAGCAGGAGCTGTACGGCGGCCTGAGCGAGCGGCAGGCCAACGAGATGGTGTCGGTGCTGCGCCAGGCCGGCATCGAGGCCGACAAGGCCGGGCGCGAGGCCGGCAGCTTCGCCGTCACCGCGCCGAAGGACAGCTTTGCGCGGGCCATCGCCACGCTCAACGCCAGCGGCTACCCGCGCGACGGCTTCGACAGCCTGGGCCAGGTGTTCAAGAAGGAGGGTTTCGTCTCGTCGCCGCTGGAAGAACGCGCGCGCCTCAATTACGCGCTGTCGCAGGAGATCGCCAACACCTTGCACAGCATCGATGGCGTGGTGGTGGCGCGGGTGCACCTGGCGGTGCCCGAGAAGGACCTGCTGGCCGACAAGCCGCCGCCGGCCTCGGCCTCGGTCTTCATCAAGCACCGCCCGCAGGTCGACATGAGCGGCCGGCTGGGGCAGATCAAGGCGCTGGTGGTCAATTCCATCGAAGGCCTGCCCTATGACAACGTGACCGTGGCGCTGTTCCCGGCCGAGCCGGGGCCGCTGCGGGCCGCAGCGCCCGAGGGCCTGGCCGGCTGGGCGGCCGACGGTCGCTCGCCGTGGGCCGTGCTGGCCGGTGTGCTGGGCGGCGTGGCGCTGCTCAGCGGCATCGCCGGCTGGTGGCTGTGGCACCGGCCGCGCAGGGCCGCGCGCCTGCCCGGGCTGCCGGTGGCGGGCACCGGCGTCGAGCCGGTCGAGGCCGCTGCACCCACGGCGGCTCCACCCACGCTGCGCCGCGCGGCCTGACGATGATGAACCCCGCATTGCTGGAAGCCGCCACCACTGCCCGCGCCCGTCGGGCCGCCGCCGCACGCGTGCTGGCCGATGCGCCGCGCCGGGCCCAGCTCGGCTGGTCCGACCTGTCGGCCTGGCCCGCCTGGGCCCAACTGCCCGCGGCCGAGCGCGACACCTGGCTGTGCGCCGTCGGCGCCTGGTTCCATGCCGCCGCGCTGCGGCAATGCATCGACGGCCGGGTGTTGCAGCAGCTGCAGGCCTTGATCGGCAGTTCCGAAGCGACGCGGCTGTTGCAGGCCGGTGACGATGCCGGCGCCAGCGCAGCCCCGCACGCACCCCCCTGGACGGCCACCACGCTGCCCGCGCTGCTGGCCCAGGCCGGCCGGGAGGCGGCGCTGGCCGCAGTGCCTTCGCCGGTGCTGCGGTTGATGCTGCGCGAAGCCTTCTGGCCCGACACGCTGGCGCCGCTGCCGGCCATCGACACTGCCGCGGCGGTGGGGGCCGTGGCGGCCGCGGGTCACGTGGAGGCACGGCCATGACGGCGCCTGGGTTCATTGCGGTGCACCGCAGCGCGCTGGGCAGCCTGAGCCTGGGCCGGGCCTGGCTGTCGGCCGACGAGCTGACCGCCTGCCACAGCGCCACCGCGCTGCTGGCGCGCCTGGAAAGCCTGGCCACCCGGCGTGAGGCGGAGCTTCAAGGCGCCCGTGATGCGGCCCACGCCCAAGGGCTGACCGAAGGCCGCGCCGAAGCCCTGCGCCAGGCGGGCCCGCAACTGGCCGAGGCCTGGCAGCAGGCCGCCGACGATGCCGTGCTGCAGGCGGCCGAGCTGCGCCAGGCCGCGGTGGCGCTGGCGCTGCAGATCGTCGAGCGCATCACCGCCGAACTGGCGCCGGCCGAGGTGGTGGCCGCGCTGGCGCGCCGCGCCGCCGAGGCGCTGGCGCCGGAACAGCCGGCGGTGCTGCGTCTGCACCCCGAGGTGGCGCAGGCCCTCAGT
Source organism: Aquincola tertiaricarbonis (assembly GCF_023573145.1). Classification (GTDB taxonomy): domain Bacteria; phylum Pseudomonadota; class Gammaproteobacteria; order Burkholderiales; family Burkholderiaceae_C; genus Aquincola; species Aquincola tertiaricarbonis_B. The sequence continues at coordinate 183,890 of NZ_CP097635.1, read as the reverse complement.
GCGCTGCCCGGCCTGGCCGACGGCAGCCGCCTGCAGCTGCGGCCCGATGCCACGCTGGCGCCGCTGGACTGCGTGTTCGACACCCCCGCCGGGCAGCTGATCGCCGGCCTGCCGCAGCAGCTGCAGCGCCTGGGCGGGCAGCTGCAGGCCGCCGCGGCGCAGGAGGTGGCATGACTGGTAACCTGTCTAGACAAGTCGATCCGGTGGCCCATGGCGCGCAGGCCGCCACGCTGCTGGGCCCCGCCGTGTGGCAGGCGCTGCAGCATGGCCGGCCGCTGGGCCAGCGTGGCCGGGTGGTGCAGGCCTTCGGCACCACGCTGCGGGTGAGCGGCCTGCAGGCCCGCATCGGCCAGCAATGCCTGGTGTGGGACGCCCGCGGCGCGCGGCTGCCGGCCGAGGTGGTGGGCTTGTCGCATGGCGAAGCCATCCTGGTGCCGCTGGGCAGCCTGGACGACGTGGCCGCCGATGCCTGGGTGGAGGTGGTGTCCGATGCGCCCGCCGTGCCCTGCGGCAGCGTGCTGCTGGGCCGGGTGCTGGACGCCTTCGGCCAGCCGCTGGACGGCCAGCCGCTGCCTGCGCAGGGCCTGGCCTGGCGGCCGGTGCAGGCGCCCGCGCCCAACCCTTTGCAGCGGCTGCCGGTGCAGCAGGTATTCGCCACCGGCGTCAAGGCCATCGATGCCGCGCTCAGCATTGGCGAAGGCCAGCGCGTGGGCGTGTTCGCCACCGCCGGCGGCGGCAAGAGCACGCTGCTGGGCATGCTGGCCCGCCAGGCCGAGAGCGATGTCAACGTGGTGGCGCTGATCGGCGAGCGTGGCCGCGAAGTGCGCGAGTTCCTGGACGACAGCCTGGGCGCCGCCGGCCTGGCCCGCTCGGTGGTGGTGGTGGCCACGTCGGAGCGCCCGGCGATGGAGCGGCTGCGCGCGGCGCAGGCGGCCACCGCCATCGCCGAGGGCTTCCGCGCCCAGGGCGCGCGGGTGATGCTGCTGATGGATTCCGTCACCCGCTATGCCCGTGCGCTGCGCGAGATCGGCCTGTCGGTGGGTGAGCCGCCGGTGCGCCGGGGCTTCCCGCCCTCGGTGTTCGCCGAGCTGCCGCGCCTGTTTGAACGCGCGGGCAACGACGCCCATGGCTCGATGACCGCGTTCTACACCGTGCTGGCCGAAGACGAAGACGGCAGCGACCCGGTGGCCGAGGAGGTGCGCTCCATCCTCGACGGCCACATCGTGCTGTCGCGCGAGCTGGCGCAGGCCGGCCATTACCCGGCCATCGACGTGCCCGCCAGCGCCAGCCGCGTGTTCAACCGCGTGGCCCAGCCCGACCACCAGGCGGCCGCCCTTCGGCTGCGCGCGCTGATGGCCAAGCAGGCCGAGATCCGGCTGCTGCTGCAGGTGGGCGAATACCAGCGCGGCGCCGATGCGCTGGCCGACGAGGCCATCGCCCGCTGGCCCGACATCCAGGCGCTGCTGCGCCAGCGGCCCGATGAAGCCAGCGCCTGGGACGAAACCCTGCAGCAGCTGCAGCAGGCGGTGGGCTGACCCGCCGCCGCACGAGGAACCCCGATGAACGCACCTGCCCACGACTTGCACGACCTGAGCCAGCTGCAGCGCCTGCGACAGCTGCGCGAGGAAGCGGCCCGCCGCCAGTGCGCGGCCCTGCGCCAGGCCCGCGACGAAGCGCGGGTGGCCATCGCCCGGCGCCAGCAGACCATCCATGAGCTGCGGCGCGACATCGCCGCCCAGGCCCGCCACCTGGCCGGCGAAGGCGCGAGCGCGCTGCCGCAGCTGGGTCGCATCGCCGCCGCTCACCGCGAATGGCTGGACGACCGGCTGGAGCGGGCTGAGTACGCGCTGATCGACGACGAAGACGCGCTGGAGGCGGCCGAGGCCCGCCTGGCCGAAGCCGAGGCCGCGCTGCGCCGCTGCAGCGCCCAGTGCCAGGCGGTGCAGGACCTGCGCGACGATGCCCGCCGCCGGCTGCTGCGGCTGCAGGACCAGAAGCTGGAACGTGAACTGGAGCCGCAGCGCCGCCATCCGCTGACCGGAGCCTGGGCATGAGGACGACCGAACGCCAGCCTGCGCCGCGGCCGCCCGAGGCGGCGGCCGTCTCCCGGCCACAGGATGCAGGCAGCGAAGCGCACCGCCGCTTCCAGCACGCGCTGCGGCGGGCGGAGCAGGGCCGTGAACCTGAACCGACGGACGACGGCGTGGACCCGGACCGCTCGCCGCTGGGTGCCATGGCCGCGGCGCAGACCTGCACGCCGGCCCCGCAGCCAGATCCGGAGGCGGCACCGCGCAGCGATCTGCCCCGCATGAGCCCTGCGGCACCCCCGACGCGCCCGCTCCGCGCGGCCCCTGCCGACGCCCCTGCCGACGACGTCGTATCACCCCGGCCCGCCGAGTCCGCCCTGGCCACCTCTTGCGGCCTGCCATTCACCGCGACTGCTTTCCAAGGGGTGGTGACACCCCCCGATGCCGCGCCCCCCGCACCGCCGGCGCCGCCCAGCGCCACCTGGCTGGCGCTGCAGCGCTCGGCGCAGGCCAGCGAAGGCCCCAGTGCGCAGTGGCGGCTGCTGCTGCCCGATGGCGCCGGGCCCGCGCAGGCCGTGGCGCTGCAGCGCAGCGCGGGCGGTCGGCTGGGGGTGCAGGTGCAACCCACGGCCACCACCAGCCCCGAGGCGCTGGAGCGCCTGCGCGGGCGCCTGGCCCGCCATGCGGCCCATCTGGACGACGGACCCCAAGAAGAAGCCCAGCCATGACCTCGACCTCTTCCCCCACCGACCTGCGCGCCGCCGCACTGGCCGACCGCCTGGCCGCCAGCTTCGGCGAGCTGCTGATGGGCGGCGCTGCCACCGATGCCGACGACCTGGCCCCGCTCACGGTGCTGCCGGCCGCCCAGGCCACTGCGCCACAGCAGCTGGCGGCGGCGCACCCCGGCGGCCCGGCCGCGCGCCAGCAGGCGCTGGCCTTGTACCGCCGCTGCCTGGCGCACTACCGGCAGCGCCTGCAGTCGGGCCTGCCCGAAGACGACGTCGGCCAGGCGGCTGCCTACTTCGTGCTGGCCTGCGTGGCTGCGTTGCAGCAGATCGACGTCAGCCCTGCCCAGCTGGCGCTGGTGGAACGGCAGATGCGCCGGCTGCTGGGCCAGCACCCGGCCTGGGCGCAGGCAGCGGCCACCGAACGCCAGGCCTTGTTCGAGCAGTTCGCGGTGCTGGGCATGCTGGTGGGCGAAAGCCAGCACGAAGCCCGCCGCCAGGGCCCGGCCGCTCGCGTCAACGTGCAAAACGCCGCCCGCGGCTACCTGCGCCAGCTGCTGGGCCTGCAGCCCGACCACCTGCACCTGGGCGACCACGGCCTGACCCTGCGCCTGCCGGCGCAGCCGCTGGCCGAGGCGCTGAAGGCGGCCGGCCAGGCATGAGCGCGGACGCGATCACGCCCTTGGGCGGCGGCGAGTCCGGCGTCGGCAGCCTGGCCGAGCGCTGGCAGCAGGTGGCCGCCGCCGTGGCGCAGCCGGCCGAAGGCGCTGGCCAGCCGGGTGAAGCATCGGCCTCCACCGGCACGCAGGAAGGCGCCGGTGCGACGGGGTCACAGGCTGTGGCCGATGCGGCGCACCGCCTGCCGACCACCGGCCCCGGCACGGCGGTCAGCCCCTCAGCGCTGCTCAGCGGCCTGCCACCGGCACCCGCAATGGCGCAGGCCGGTCAGGCGGTGGTGGCTGCGGGCCTTGCGCAGGCTACGGCAGGCTGGCCAGGCCCCGCGTCAGCGGCCTTGGCGGCTCCCTCGGCGCCTTCCCCGGGCCGTCCCGCAACCCCTGCTGCGGAGCCCACGACCGCGTCGGGCGGACTGGCGGCGCCCGCCACCGCCGCCGCGCTGGCCCAGCCCTCCGCCAGCCACGGCGCCGGTGCGCGCAGCGCCGTGGCCACTGCGGACACCGTGCAGGTGCCGGTGACCTTGTCGCCGCTGTTCACCACGCCGTCGCCGCTGCCGCGCCGCCCCGCATTGCCGACCCGCCTGCACCCGCCGGTGCGCCGTGTGCACCCGCTGGGCGATGACGCCCCGGCCGGCCAGGACGCAGCGGCCGACGAAGATCACCCCCAGGAGACCGACGCCGCCGACCCCGCGGCGTTGGCCGCCACCGGGGCATCGGCCCAGGAAGCCGATGCACCGGTGCTCGGCGCTCCCGCGGCGCCGCCGGACCTGGCGGCCTGGCGGGCGCGGCTGCAGCAGGCCGGCCACCAGCCGCTGCTGCGTGAGCTGGAGCTGCGCCGGTACATCCTGCTGGTGTGCCCACAGCCCGCGGTGGCCGGTGAACCGAGCCGGCGTGCGACGGCCTGGTTGCTGGGGGGCCCGCAGCACGCGGTGCTGGCTCTGCCCGCCCGCTGGGTGGCCCCGGCCCCACTCGGCCTGCCCGCGCAGTGGCGGCTGCACCGCACCACAGGCGGTGCGCTGGACGGCTTGCGCAGCCGCCCGCCGGCCCCCGGCACCGCGGGCACGGCACCGGTCATCGGCTGCCGCATCGGCTTTGGCGATGTGCCCGCGCTGCCCGACCCGGCCCATGCCCACCTGTCTCTGGCGCAGCCGCGCCGCTTCCTGCGCGGGCTGGCCGGCCAATGGAGCCTGCTGCTGCTGGTGGAGCCCGAGGGCCTGGCCGCATGACCGAGCTGCGCACCCCCCGCCACCGCGCCGCCACCGCGCTGGACGATGCGCGCCGCCGCGAGCAGGAGGCCATGCGGCTGGCGCTGGACGCCTTCGACTGCGGCCTGGCGCTGGTCGACCTGACCCACCGCCGGCTGCCCTGGTGCAGCCCCGCCTTCAGCAGCCATTGCTGCGTGCAGGCCGAGGCGCCGCTGGCCGCGCTGGAGCCCCGGCTGCCCGGCCTCACCGCCTTGCTGGTGCGCCTGGTGCGCGGCAGCGCGCTGCGGCTGGACCTGCCGGCCGATCGCCTGGCCGAAGGCCTGTATGCCCAGGCTACGCTGGTGCGCCCCGGCCTGGCCGCGGTGCGCCTGCTGTGGACCCGCGATGAAGCCGCGGCGTCCGCCGAAGCCATGCCCGTCGACACGGCGCCCGCGGTGGCGGCGCCGGCCGAGCCTGCGCCCCTGCCGCACTCGGCCGCCGACGAGCAGGCCGAAGCCGCCCGCCGCCACCTGGAAGACCGCGAGAAGCTGCTGTTCACTTCCCGCGCGCTGTCGGTGGGCGAGATGGCTTCCACCCTGGCGCATGAACTCAACCAGCCCATCGGCACCGTGGCCAACGTGCTGCGCGGCCTGCGCATGCGGCTGGAACGCCCGGCCGCCCGCAGCGAAGAGTTGCTGACCGGCGTGCAGCTGGCGCTGGACCAGGCGCTGTTCGCCTCGCGCATCATCGCCCGCATCCGCGAGTACACCCAGGCCCGCGGCCCGCGGTTGCAGCGGCTGGAGCTGGGCCAGGTGGTGCGCGAATCGCTGGCGCTGCTCGATTGGGAGGTGCGGCGCGACGGCATCGAGGTGCAGCTGGAACTGGCCCCGCGGCCCTGCCCGGTGCAGGGCGACGAGGTGATGCTGCAGCAGATCTTCGTCAACCTGATGCGCAATGCCATCGAGGCCATGCGCGACAACCCGCCCGATGCCCATGGCCGCGTGCCGCGCCGGCTGGCGCTGCGCTTGAGCGTGGAACGCTCCGGCCGTGAAGCCGTGCTGCGCCTGCGCGACAACGGCTGCGGCCTGCCCAGCGACGACGCGGCCCAGCTGTTCGTGCCCTTCCAGTCCAGCAAGCCCAACGGCATGGGCATCGGGCTGAACATCTGCCGATCGTTCGCCGAGCTGCATCAAGGCCGGCTCTGGTTCAGCCGCAACGAGGGGCCTGACGGCCAGCCCGAGCGCGGCTGCAGCTTCCACCTGGCGCTGCCGCTGCTGCCGGCCGAAGCGCCCAACGCCCCCGGGAGAACGACATGAACACCGCCCCCCAACCTGGCCACCCGACCGACGCCTCTACGCGCACCATCTTCATCGTCGACGACAACGCCGACTTCCGCAGCTCGGCCCACTGGTGGCTGGCCGGCGCCGGCTACGAGGTGGTGGACTTCGCCGACCCCGCCGAGGCCCTGGCCGGCCTGTGCAACGCCCGCCCCAGCGGCCCCGCCTGCGTGCTGCTGGACGTGCGCATGCCCGGCATGAGCGGCCTGGACCTGCACGACCGCCTGCGCGCGCAAGGCATGCCCTGGCCGGTGGTGTACATGACCGGCCACGGCGATGTGCCGCTGGCCGTGCAGGCCATGCAGCGCGGCGCGGTGAGCTTCCTGGAAAAGCCGTTCGCCGACCAGGCGCTGGAAGAGGCGCTGGACCGCGCCTTCCATGCCAGCGCGGTGCCTGCCGCCGCCGTGGTGCCGGTGCCGCCGGCGGCCATGCAGCCGGTGCCGGCCACCGCGCCGGGGGCTACCGCCGTGCCCGCTGTGGAAGAGCCGGCCCGGCAGGCCTGGCAGCAGCGCCTGGCGCGCCTGACGCCGCGTGAGCGTGAACTGCTGGGCTGGGTGGTGGAGGGCAAGCTCAACAAGGTCATCGCCGACCGCATGGGCATCAGCATCAAGACGGTGGAGCTGCACCGCAAGCGCGTGATGGACAAGCTGCAGGCCAGCTCGGTGACGCACCTCATCACCATGGTGGTGAGCGGCCGGGTGGCATGACGTCGCCGCCGTCCCCCTGGCGATACGCCTGCGCGCTGGAAGGCGGGCGCCTGCTGCTGACGATGCCGCCTCCCGGCGGTGCACCGGCCGACGACGCCCCGCCCGACGCCGTGGCGCTGGCGCTGCGGCTGGCCGAGGCCGAACCCTGGCTGGCCGCGCTGCAGGCCTGGTGCGGCCAGCCGCTGGACCCGCAGCCGCTGGCAGAAGCCCCAGCCGCGCCGGCTGGCGCGGTGTTCGCGGGCCTGCTGCGGGCCGGCGCACCGCAAGCGGCCGATGGCCTGGCGGGCGAAACCGCTTCCGAGCCGCTGGCCGCCATCGCCGCCGAGCCGGCCACCGCGGGCCTGGCACCGGCCGGCACCCGGCTGTGGTGCCCGGTGGCCTGGCTGGCCGCGCAACCCGCGCCGCCCGCGGGCCTGCTGCAGGTGCCTGAGCTGGCCTTGCAGGTGGAGCTGGCCTGCTACCCCGCCGACCAGCTGCCCGCCGATGCCGGCGAGGCGCCGGGCGCCTTGCTGCTGCCCGGTGCCTTCGAGGCGCGCTGGCCGGTGCGGCTGCGCGCGCCACGCTGGGGCCTGGCCTGGCCGGCCACCTGGGGCGGACCCGGCACGCCGGTGGCGCCTGCCTCACCAAGGCCGCTGGTGGATGACAAGCAGGACCACCAGGACGCGCAGGACGCTGAGCCGGCCTGGCGCGTGGTGCTGGCCGAGCCCTGGATGCTGAGCCTGCCCGCCTTGCTCGGCTGGCCCGCACCCGATGGCGAGGCCGCGCCGTCACCCCTCAGGCCCGACGGTCTGGCCCGCCTGCAAGGCCCGGGCGTGGACCGGCTCGGCCAGGTGGTGCCGGTGCTGCAGGGCGCGGCCTGGGTGCCGGTGGCCATGGCAGCGCCAGAGGAGCCTGCATGGACCTGAACCAGTTCACGCCCTCGTCGGCGCTGGTCACGGTCATCGTGCTGGCGCTGGCGCCCTTCGTTGCGGTGATGGTCACGTCCTTCACCAAGATCATCGTGGTGCTGAGCCTGCTGCGCAATGCGCTGGGCCTGCAGCAGGTGCCGCCCAATGTGGTGCTCAACGGCATGGCCATCGTGCTCAGCCTGTACGTGATGTTCCCGGTGGGCCAGCAGATGGCCGAGCGCGTGGGCAGCGTGCAGGGCCTGGGCAGCAGCACCGAATCGCTGCTGGCCGCGGCCGACCGCGCCAAGGAGCCGCTGCGCGAGTTCCTCATCCGCCATTCGCATCCGCGTGAGCGGGCCTTCTTCCACCGCACCGCGCAGAAGTCGCTCAGCGCCGACCGCGCCGCGCAGGTCAGCGAACGCGACTTCATCGTGGTGCTGCCGGCCTTCACCGTCAGCGAGCTGTCCACGGCCTTCCAGATCGGCTTCCTGATCTTCCTGCCCTTTCTGGTGATCGACCTGGTGATCAGCAACATCCTGATGTCCATGGGCATGCAGATGCTGACGCCCACCACCGTCTCGCTGCCTTTCAAGCTGCTGCTGTTCGTGCTGGTGGACGGCTGGATCAAGCTGGTGCACGGCCTCGTGCTGTCCTACGCATGAGCCCGAGGAGAACCCACCCATGATGCAGAGCGAAGCCTTGCAACTGACCTACCAGGCACTGTGGCTGGTGCTGCTGCTGTCGGCACCGCCGGTCATCGTGGCGGCCATCATCGGCCTGGTCATCGCCTTCCTGCAGGCGGCCACGCAGATCCAGGAGCAGACCTTCCAGTACGCGGCCAAGTTCTTCGCCATCGTGCTCACCATCTTCCTCACCGCTTCGCTGCTGGGTGGCACGCTGCTGCAGTACACCGACACGGTGATGAGCGGCTTTGCCGGCATGGTGCGGCGCTAGCGCATGGACCTGTTCGCCCCCATCGGCTCACTGGGCGACGTGGCGCTGCTGGTGGGCCTGGCCACCACCCGCATCGCGGTGGCCTTCGTGCTGCTGCCGGTGCTGGCGCCCGACACGGTGCCGGCCCTGGTGCGCAATGCCATGTTCCTGTCGCTGGGCTGCCTGACGCTGGCGCTGCAGCCCACGGTGGCGCTGGCCGGCTTCGGCGCGCTGCAATGGCTGCTGCTGTTCGGGCGTGAGGCGGTGCTGGGCCTCGCGCTGGGCTTCGGCCTGGCCGCCTTTCTGTGGGCCTTCGAGGCCGCGGGCCAGATCGTCGACACCAAGGTGGCGGTGGGCAACGGCCAGCTGATGGACCCGATGTCGGGCCAGCAGGTCTCGGTCACCGGCGCGCTGCTGGGCCGGCTGGCCGGCTTTCTCTTCATGTTCGGCGGTGGCTTCATGCTCTTCATCGGCGTGCTGCTCGAGAGCTTCCGCGCCTGGCCGCTGGCCCAGCCCGGCCTGCTGCCGCGCTTGCAGGGCCTGGGCGTGTTCGAGGGCTATCTGCACGAGCTGATGGCGCTGGCCTTTCTGCTGGCCGCGCCCGCGCTGGTGGTGATGTTCGCGGTCGACCTGTCGCTGGGCCTGGTCAACCGCTATGCGCCGCAGCTCAACGTCATCGCGGTGTCGATGTCGCTCAAGGCCCTGGCGGCCACCGCCATCTGGCTGCTGCTGCTGGGCACGCTGGTGCAGGGCTTCGCCGACGAGCTGGCGCGCCGCATCGCGGCGGTGCTGCCCACGCTGGCCCGGCTGTTCCCGCCGGGCTAGGGCTGGCGTTCAAGTTCCGGTCGGCCGTTGCGGTGCACCCCAGCTGGGGCACACCCCGGCATGCGGCGCGGCGGTCTTGCTGCTGAAGTAGCGGTCGCAACGATCACCACCAGGAGCTTTCCCATGAACGTGCAGTCTGCTGCGGTGCTGTCCACCAGCGCCTTGTCCACCCGCGCCGCCGACCCCGGCAACCCGACGAACGCGGCAACCACCATGGTGGGTGGCAAGGTGCAGTTCGAGAACGACAACTACCGCATCACGATGGACGACGACAACACCGTCCGCATCCAGAACAAGAACACCGGCGAGGACTACCGCATCTGGGGCGACCCGCATGTGGACATCGACGGCAAGCACAGCTTCGACTTCTGGGGCACCACCACCTTCGCGCTGGACGACGGCACCAAGGTGACCATCGAGACCACGCCCTGGCAGGGCAATGCCGAGGCCACGGTGTCGTCCAAGGTCACCATCACCAACGAGGACTATGCGGTGCACGTCAGCGGCATCGACAGCAACACCCGCGGCGACCTGCAGTTCGAGGAGGCCAAGGGCTGGGGCCGGCTGGCCGACCTGGCGGTGGACGATGGCAACGTGCTGCACGAGAACCGCTTCGGCCAGGGCTTCCTGGCGCTGGACAGCGCCGGCCAGGTGCGCAAGGTCGACCAGCAGTACATCAACGAGACCGACCTGAAGAAGGGCGGCGCGCTGCAGGCGCAGTTCGCCGACGCCTTCCGCCAGATGGGCAGCCTGCTGTCCATCTTCTTCATCGGCAGCGTGGCCGCCAGCGTGGAAGCCGGCAGCGGCGACCGCCTGCGCCAGGCCTTCGTGCTCACCCCCCGCAGCGAGACCACAGGCTGGTTCCGCGCGCAGGCGGATTGAGCTGGGGTCGACCCCAGCTGGGGTGCACCCTGACTGGGCCGGGGCACCTGCCAGCGGCTAGCCTGAACACCTGCTTTCGCCGCCGCCATGAACGTCTCCGCCTTCCACGCCTCGGCCTTCCACGCCTCGACCATCTCCCGCCTGCAGGGCTTGTCGCCCGTCGCGGGCCCGCCGTCGGCCGCATCGGCCGCTGGGCCGGACCCGGCGGCGTGGCTGCTGGCCGACGACGGCGTGGGCGGCGCACTGCTGCAGGCCGGCCCGCGTTCGGCGCGGCTGGCCATCGATGCGCTGGAACAGCAGTTCCTGGCCGCGCTCACCCGCTCGCCCGGCGATGCAGGCTGAGGCCCTGACACTGCGTGAAGCCCCCGACTGGGCCGGTGCGGCCCAGTTGCTGATCGACGGATGTGCCCATGCCGATGGTGCGGCCGAACGCATCGAACTGCTGGAACGCCTGTGCGATGCGCTGGGCGACCAGCTGTACCCGGCCTTCCTCAAGGTGCTGTGCGTGGTGGCCACCCATGGCACCGACGCGGCCCAGGCCGCGGTGGCCCAGGCCCTGGTCGACGGCCTGGCCAGCGGCCGCGTGCCCAGCGGCCGGCGGCCGGCATGGGGCGCCCCGCCTTCGTGGACCGGTGGTGGCCCGGCCGGGCGTGGCGGCCAGGCGCTGGGGCCGGTGGAGTACCTGTGCGCCTGGTACGTCCAGGCCGAAGGCCCGGTGGCCGACCGGCGCGAGGCGTTCAGCGCTTCGCTGGGCAAGCTGCTGGGGCTGCTGTCGCGCAGCCAACGTGCTCGTGAGGGCTATGCCGCGCGGCTGTGCATGGTGGCCGACGATCCGATCGGCGGGGCCTTGTCGCGCGACACCCGCGCCGGGCTGCGGGCCCTGGCCCAGGCCTGGCAGGACGGCAGCGCGTACACCTTGACCGCCGCCACACAGGCTTTCATGGCCGCGGTGGCGGGTGGGCCAGGGCAGGGCGCTGGGGCGCCTACCAGTGCGCCGGGCAGGCCAGCCGCACCAGCGTCTGGCGGCTGCCACGGAACAGGCCGGTCACCGTGGGGCCGTTGCGGGTGAAGCCATGGTGGCGGTAGAAGGCCTGGGCTTCGGTCCAGGCGTCGGGCAGCTCCACCTCGCGGGCGCCGGCCTGCTGCACCGCAAAGCGCAGCAGCGCGCTGCCGATGCCCTGGTAGCGGTAGTCGGGCAGCACGTCGAGCAGCGCGATGCGCTCTTCCGCCACCGCGACGAAGGCCACCGGCGCACCGCGCGAGCTGGGGTAGGCATACACGCCCGAGACCTCCAGCAGCAGGCGGCGGATCTCGTGGTTGCAGCGGTAGAGCGGGGCCAGGCTGGCACGGCCCAGCAACTCGAACTCGCTTTTCTCCCAGATGTGCAGCAGCTCGGCGTGCTCCCGGGCGGGCACGGGGCGGATGGGCTGCACACGGTGCTGGATCAGCGCTTGCAAGGCGGGCCTCCTGAAGTGTCTAGTGAGAATGGTTCTCACTGTAGGCACGGGGGCCCCGCAAGCGAATCGTTCTCTTGGGGGTGTTCTCAGCTTCCCAGCACGTCGGTGGCGTCGCGCCGCAGCAGGGCCGTGAGCAGCGGCGGCTCGAAGTGGCGCTGGATGGTGATGGCGTAGAAGGTTTCGATCAGATCGGGCACCACGCAGTACTCCACCAGCTGGCCGCTGGCCAGTTCGTCGCGCACCACCACGCTGGGCAGCAAGGCCACGGCGCCGGCGCCGGTGTCGCGGGCCAGCAGCCGCAGCATCGCCATGTCGTCTACCTCGGCCAGCACCTGGCAGCGCAGGCCGTGCTGTTCGCACAGCAGGTCGAAGCCGGCGCGGATGTCGCTGCTGCGGCCGGGCAGCAGCAGCGGCACCTCGGCCAGGTCCTGCGGAAAGCGGAAGGCGCGGCGCCGGCCGCGGGGCCGGCCCACCAGGCTCACCGGCTGGCGTGCCAGCAGCCGGCAGCGCCAGGGGTGATCGGCATCGGCATGCACCCGGCGGTTGGACAGCACCAGGTCCAGCGTGTGCACGCGCAGCCGCTGCAGCAGCTCTTCCAGGCTGCCTGACTGCAGCACCAGCGACACGTCGCTGCGCTCCAGCAGCGGCCTGACGAAGTTCTCCTGGAAGTTGCGCGACAGCGTGGCCACCGAGCCGATGCGCAGCACCTGCAGCGCCTGCGAGCGGCCGTCGCGCAGCATGGCCAGCAGCTCGTTGCCCGAGGTGAAGATGGACTCGGCATAGGTGAGCGTCATGCGGCCGGCTTCGGTCAGCTGCAGCCTGCGCCCCACGCGCTGGAACAAGGCATGCCCCAGCTGATCTTCCAGGCGCTTGATCTGCGTGGACAGCACCGATTGCGACACGTGCAGCTGCGCCGCGGCGCGGGTCAGGTGGCCTTCCTTGGCGACGGCCCAGAAGTAGTGCAGGTGGTGGAAGTTCAACCGGGACATGCCTGCATCCTTCGCTTTCGTGGAACGTTTCGTCAGCAACAATGAATTTTACGGAAGTGACGCCGGCGGGCACAGTGGCGGCCAGTGATTGGATGGATGCCGCGCCATGGAAACCTTGCTGCCCGAACTTGCGCCCTGGCGCGCGGCCTTGCTGGCCCTGCCTCCCTTGATGCTGGGCCTGGCGGCACTGGCAGCGTCGCTGTTCCACCGTCAGGTCGACATGCTGTGGCGCCTGGCGCGTGTGGCCATCGGCCTGGCGCTGCTGGCGGCGCTGCTGTCGCTGGTGGGGCTGGTCAGCGGTGGCGCCGGCATCTGGCATGGCCCGGTGCTGGTGGTGCTGGGCGAAGCCGGCGCGGTGCGCCCCGGCCTGCGCAGCGACCTGCTGGGCGGCGTGGTGATGCTGCTGGTGTGCTTCATCGGCTGGGTGATCACCGGCTACTCGCGCACCTACCTGCAAGGGGCGGACGGCCAGCCGCGCTACGTGCGTGGGCTGATAGGCACCCTGGCCGCAGTGGCGCTGCTGGTGGGCACCAACAACCTCGCGGTGCTGGCCGTGGCCTGGGTGGCCACCAGCCTGCAGCTGCATGGGCTGCTCACCTTCTTCCGCCAGCGGCCGGCGGCGCTGATCGCCGCGCACAAGAAGTTCATCGCCAGCCGCGTGGGCGACCTCTGCCTGCTGGGCGGCGTGGCGCTGCTGGGCCTGCGGCTGGGCACGCTGGACATCGACGCGGCGCTGGCCGCGTTGGCGCAGCGCCCGGGCCCTGACGGCCATCTGCAGGCCGCGGCCTTGTTGCTGGCCGCCAGCGCCTTGCTCAAGTGCGCGCAGCTGCCGGTGCACGGCTGGCTCATCCAGGTGATGGAGGCGCCCACGCCGGTCTCGGCCCTGCTGCATGCGGGCGTGGTCAACCTGGGCGGCTTTCTGCTGCTGCGGGTGGGCGGCCTGGTGGCCGAGGTGCCGGCTGCGCAGGCGCTGCTGGTGGTGGCGGGCAGCGCCACCGCGGTGGTGGCGGCGCTGGTGATGATGACGCGCATCAGCATCAAGGTGTCGCTGGCCTGGTCCACCTGCGCGCAGATGGGCTTCATGCTGATGCAGTGCGGCCTGGGCCTGCATGCGCTGGCGCTGCTGCACCTGGTGGCCCACTCGCTGTACAAGGCGCATGCCTTCCTGTCGGCTGGGGGTGCGGTGCAGCAGGCCCGGCTGCGGCAGTTGATGCCGCCCGCGCCGCGGCCTGGTGCGCTGGCCTGGGCCGGTGCCGCGGTGGCCGGCCTGGGGCTGGCGGCCCTGGCCGCCGCGGCCTGGGGCCTGGGCGCGGTGCCGCAGGGCCCGCTGCTGGCCGCGACGGTGATCCTGGGGCTGGCGCTGGCACCGCTGATGGTGCGGGCGCACAGCGGGCGCGCTGCGCTGCGCGGCCTGCTGGTGGCGGCTGGCGTGGCCGGTCTGTACCTGGGGCTGCATGCGCTGGTGGAAGGTGCCTGGGCCGCCGCGCACCCGGTCAGCCTGCACGGCCACGCGGCGCCTGCGTGGCTGCAGGCGGGGCTAGTGGCCTGGGTGGTGGGCTGCTTCGCGCTCCTCTTCATCCTGCAGGCGGTGGTGCTGGCCGCGCCGCACAGCGCGTTGGCTCGCCGCTTGTATCCGGTGATGTTCGGCGGGCTGTACCTGGACGAGTGGTTCACCCGCCTCACCTTCCGCCTGTGGCCGGCCCGCCTGCCGCCGCCGCCGACCCTGCCCGTGCCGCGTCCGCACGCCGACGTGCGGCCCCAGCAATCCACCTGAAGCCGGAGCACCGCCATGAGCCTGATGCTGGACCCGCCGACCGACACCCGCGACGAGACGCTTGACCACGAGGTACTGCGGCAGGCCATCCGCGCCGCCTGCGACCGCATCGCGCCCACCTGGCCGCTGGACCGTTTCATCGCGGTCAATCCCTGGTGGGGCCACCGCGACCGGCCCATCGAGGAGGCCGCCGCCCAGCTGGCGGTGCAGGCCGGCAGCCCGCTGCTGATGCCGCGTGCCGAGTTCCTGCGCCACTGGAAGGCCGGCACGCTGGGCGCGCCGGACCTGCAGGCCGCCATCGACGCCGCTGGTTCCCATGAAACGGTGGCCAGCCTGCTGGGCCGCTGCCAGGCCGACCCGCCACCGCCGGCCCGGCTGCCGCTGGTCACCGACCTGCTGGACGCCGGCCGCGACCTGCGCCATGCAGTGGCCTGGCGCGATGCGGTCACCCACCACATCAGCCAGTGCTGCGCCGCCTATTTCGACGATGCCCAGGCGGCCTGGGGCCCGGACCGCAGCGGGGGCCTGTATGCCTGCTGGCTGCGCCAGTCGGCCCATGACCTGGGCCCCGGCATGCTGATGGGGTTCCGTGGCTTCAGCCGCCGCGTGGCCCAGCTGCCGCGCGAGCCGCAGGCGCTCATCGCCCAGGCGCTGCAGGCGCTGCGGGTGCCCGCTCAGGCGCAGGAGGCCTACCTGGGCGCGCTGCTGCTCAGCATCAATGGCTGGGCGGCGTGGTGCGCCTACCTGCGCTGGCAGGCGCGGCTGCAGCAGCAGGACGACGACCACCTGGTGCAGCTGCTGGCGGTGCGCCTGGCCTGGGAATGGCTGCTGCACCAGGGGCATGCTGCGCACGACCTGGCCAGCCGGCTGGCCGCCGGCTGGCAGCGCCAGGCGCAGGCGGTGGCAGGGGCACGCCGCGCAGCCCGCGCCGACTGGTTGTGGCAGGACGCGCTTGAGCGCAGCTACCAGGCGCCGCTGTGCGAGGCGCTGGCCCATGGTGGCACGCAGCCCGAGACCGCCCCGGCGGTGCAGGCCGTGTTCTGCATCGACGTGCGGTCCGAGGTGTTCCGCCGCGCGCTGGAAGCGGCCGGCCCGCAGGTGCACACCCGCGGCTTCGCCGGCTTCTTCGCGATGCCGGTGGCCTGGCAGGCGCTGGGCACCGAGCTGCAGCGCCCGCAGCTGCCCGGCCTGCTGGCGCCCGCGTTGTGCGCCACCGAAGACAGCGACGAGCCGGGCCTGGGCCAGTGGCTGGCCCGGCGCCGCCGCCAGCGCCTGCGCTGGAGCCAGGCCTGGCAGGCCTTCAAGGGCAGCGCAGGCTCGGGCTTCTCGTTCGTGGAGTCGTGCGGGCTGGCGCTGGCCGCGCCGCTGCTGCAGCGCGGCCTGGGCCGCGGCGGGCGGGCGCAGCCGGTGGAGCAGGCCGGCCTGCCCGCCGATGCTGCGGCCCGCCTGCGCCCGCGCTGGCCGGCCGCGCCCGATGGCAGCGACCTGCCCGCCCGGGTGCAGGCCGCTGCCCAGGCGCTGACCGCGATGGGCCTGAAGCAGGGTCTGGCGCGGCTGGTGCTGCTGGCTGGCCATGGCAGCAGCAGCCAGAACAACCCGCATGCGGCCGGCCTGGACTGCGGTGCCTGCGGCGGCCAGACCGGCGAGGTCAATGCCCGGTTGCTGGCCGGCCTGCTCAACGACCCCGCGGTGCGCCAGGGCCTGCAGGCCCAAGGCATCGCGCTGCCGGCCACCACCTGGTTCGTGGCCGGCCTGCACGACACCACCACCGACGAGTGCCGGCTGTTCGACCTCGACCTGCTGCCCGCCAGCCATGCGCCCGACCGGGCGCAGCTGCAGGCCTGGCTGGCCGAGGCCGGCGACCGCGCCCGGGCCGAGCGCGCGCCCGGCCTGGGACTGGGCCACCTGGCGGGCGATGCGCCCGCACTGCGGCAGGCACTGCAGTCGCGCAGCCAGGACTGGGCGCAGCTGCGGCCCGAATGGGGCCTGGCCGGCTGCGCCGCCTTCATCGTGGCGCCGCGCCAGCGCACCCGCGGGCTGGACCTGGGCGGCCGCGCCTTCCTGCACGACTACGACTGGCGGCAGGACGAGGGCTGGCGTGTGCTCACGCTGATCCTCACCGCGCCGATGGTGGTCACGCAGTGGATCAATGCGCAGTACCACGCCTCCACCGTCGACCCCCAGCGCTACGGCAGCGGCGACAAGCTGCTGCACAACGTGGTGGGCGGCCACCTGGGCGTGTTCGAGGGCAATGGCGGCGACTTGCGCATCGGGCTGCCGCTGCAGTCGGTGCACGATGGCGAGGGCTGGCGCCATGTGCCGCTGCGGCTCAGCGTGTTCGTGCAGGCGCCGGCCGCAGCCATCGAGTCGGTGATCACCGGCCACGAGGTGGTGCGGCAGCTGGTGCACCACGGCTGGCTGCACCTGTTCCGCCTGGGCGATGACGGCGGCGTGTGGCGCTACCGGGTGGCGGAGGGCGGCGCGGCATGGGTTTCCGAGCAGGCAGCAGCGGCGGCGTGAATTTGTAACAAGGGCGATCCCTGCTTCAGTGCAGGGTGCCGGGGGTCGATAGCCCTGACGAACAGCCGTCGTCAACCGGGACCCCATGAAGCAACTGAAAATCTCCACCCGCCTGATCCTGGGCTTTGCCGCCATGGCCCTGGTCATTGCGGCCCTGGGCGTCATCGCCTTGCAGCGTGTGCAGGCGATCAACGATCAATTCACCCTGGCGCTGGACGACCGGTATCCCAAGATCAAGCGCTTCCTGACCATCCGGGATGGCAATGCCACGGTGTCGCGCGCCCTGCGCGACATGTTCATCCTGACGGAGCCGGCGCAGCTGCAGGCGCTCAAGGCCGAGATCGACGAGATCAGCAAGCGCACCTCGGCCGAGTTCAAGGTGCTCGAAACCTCGATGACCACGCCCAAGGGCAAGGCCGGTTTCGCGAAGCTCAATGCCGCGCGCATGGCCTACCGCGGCCCGCGCGACAAGCTGATCGAGCTGCTGATGGCAGGCAAGCGCGACGAAGCCCGGCAGCTGCTGGTGGCTGAAGTGGTGCCGCGCCAGCAGGACTACATGACCGCCGTCACCGAACTGGTGGAACTGGGCGGCCGCCTGATGGACGACGCCAGCCAGCAGGCCGAGGCGCATGCCACCACCACCCGTTGGACGGTCGGCCTGGCGATCGTGGCCGGCCTGCTGCTGGCCGCCGCCACCGCGGCCTGGATCATCCGCACGACGCTGCGCCCGCTGAACCAGGCCGTGGACGTGGCCCGCAGCGTGGCCGCCGGCGACCTGAGCAAGCAGTTCGACGCCAGCGGCAACACCGAGACGGCGCAGCTGCTGTCGGCCCTGAAGGACATGCAGACCCGCCTGGCCGACATCGTGGGCGAGGTGCGCGCCAATGCCGAGGGTGTGGCCACCGCATCGGCCGAGATCTCCTCGGGCAACAGCGACCTGTCGGCCCGCACCGAGCATCAGGCCTCGGCGCTGGAAGAGACGGCCGCCTCGATGGAGCAACTGGGCGCCACCGTGCGCACCAACTCCGACAACGCCCAGCAGGCCAACCAGCTGGCCCAGGCCGCCAGCGACGTGGCCACCCAGGGCGGCGAAGCGGTGCACCAGGTGGTGCAGACCATGAAGGGCATCAGCGAAAGCTCGCACCGCATCACCGAGATCATCGGCACCATCGACGGCATCGCCTTCCAGACCAACATCCTGGCGCTGAATGCCGCGGTGGAAGCCGCGCGCGCCGGCGAGCAGGGCCGCGGCTTTGCGGTGGTGGCCGGTGAAGTGCGCACGCTGGCGCAGCGCAGCGCCGAGGCGGCCAAGGAAATCAAGACGCTGATCGCCCAGAGCGTGGAGCGTGTGGAGCAGGGCACCCGCCAGGTGGACCAGGCCGGTGCCACGATCGAGCAGGTGGTCACCTCCATCCGCCGTGTCACCGACATCGTCGGCGAGATCAGCTCGGCCTCGCGCGAGCAGGCTTCGGGCGTGGCCCAGGTGGGTGAAGCGGTGACGGCGATGGACCAGGCCACGCAGCAGAACGCCGCGCTGGTGGAAGAGTCGGCCGCCGCCGCCGAAAGCCTGAAGATGCAGGCCCAGCAGCTGGTGCAGGCGGTGGCGGTGTTCAAGCTGGCGGGTGGCGCCGCGACGCCGGCCGTGGCCGCGCGCCCGGCAGCGGCCATGCCGGCCCCGGCGCCCGCTGCTGCACCGATGGCCCGTGTGGCGCGCCCGGTGGCCGCGGCACGCAAGCCGGCGGCGACCAGCGCCAAGGCGGCACGACCGGCTGCCGTGGCACCGGCTCCGGCGCGCGCGCCTGCAGCCGCCAAGGCCGCTGCGCCTGCCCCAGCCCCGGCGCCTGCCGCGGCGGTGGCCAACGACGACGACTGGTCCACGTTCTGACCGCCGGCCCGGCCGCTCGACAAAAGCGGCTTGCCACAACTACTGTATGAACATACAGTCAAGCCTCCACAAGGAGGCTTTCATGTATCCGTCCCTGCGTCAGCACTATCGTCCCACCGTCGATCGCCGGCCGGCCTGGCTGCGCTGGCTCTGGGCCTGGCTCTGAGCGGGGATTGATCCTGCAAGACCGCCGCGGGATGCGGCGGTGCCCTCAACGTTCCCAGGCGAACCCGAGCACCGGCGCCAGCGACGCGGTGCAGCAGTTCAGGCAATGGCCCGGGTTGCGGCGTGGCAGCCGCAGCGTGTGGTTGGTGCCGCAATGGCTGCAGCGCCACCAGCAGGTGCTCACCTCGGCGGCAGGCCTGCGCACCGGCGGCGCGCCGTCATCGGGCGCGTGCGTGGGGGCGGGGTCTGCCGGGTCGGTGGAAGGCATGGGGGTGGTGGCGGTCACATCAACACGGAAGGCGCTGGTGGCGTGGCGCTGGTATCGGCAGTTTTTTCGCCAGCCTGAAGGGTGACGCACCCAATCTGCCCCCCCGCGCCCGCTCAAGCCGCCTGTCCACGCCGCCGATAAATCGAGTCACGGGCCAGTCCCGGGGCGAGCAGCGTGGGTACCTTCTTTCGACATCCGACACCGTGCGGCGACAGCGCCGACCACCCCCCCGAACTGCTCCAGGCGCAGTTCGGCGCGCTGTCGCGCCTCGTGCCCTTGATGTACTTCATCCTGCTGGCCAACGCGTCGGTGCTGGCGTACACCTTCCGCTTGAAGGCGCCTGTCTCCCTCACGCTGTATCCCGCGCTGTGCTTCGGGGCCATCTTCGTCTGGCGCACGGTGAGCTGGTGGCAACGGCGCGAGCGCAGCATCACGCCGGATCAGGCGCGTCGTCAGCTGGCGGTGAGTTCGGTGCTGGCCAGCGTGTTGGGGGCCTTGCTGGCCGGCTGGGGCTTTGCGCTGTTTCCGCACGGCGACGCCTACGACCAGGGCCACGTGGCCTTCTTCCTCTCGCTCACGATGATCAGCAGCATGTTCTGCCTGGTGCATGCCTGGCCGGCGCCGCTGCTCATCGGCGCCTTTGCCGGCCTGCCCATCGTGGTGTTCCTCAGCCTGGCCGGCGTGCCGGTGTTCGCGGCCATGGCCAGCGACATGGCGCTGGTGACGCTGGCCACGCTGCTGGTGCTGCGCATCCAGGGCCGCGACTTCAACCGCATGATCGCGGCGCGGGCCGAGGTGGGCCGACGCGGGCAGGAACAGCAGCGCCTGCTGGGCATGATCGAGGACCTGCCCATCGCGGTGATGACGGCGGACCCGGTCAGCCTGCGCATCAACTACGCCAACCGCGCCGCGCTGTCGCTGGTGCGGCGCATCGAGCACCTGCTGCCCATCCGGGCCGACCAGCTGGTGGGCACCAGCATCGACGTGTTCCACCACCAGCCCGAGCAGCAGCGCCGGCTGCTGACCGATCCCGCACGCCTGCCGCACACCGCGCGCAGCCACGTCGGCGGTGAGATCCTGGAGCTGCAGGCCGCGGCCGTGACCGATTGCGGCGGCGAGCACCAGGGCGTGATGGTGACGCTGGCGCTGGTGACGGCGCAGGTGGAGGCCGAGCGCCGCATCCTGCACCTGGCGCACCACGATTCGCTGACCGGCCTGCACAACCGCTACACCTTCCATGAGCAGGTGGAGCAGCGCCTGGCCGGCGAGGGCGGCGGCGACGGCGAGATGGCCGTGCTGGTGATCGACCTGGACGGCTTCAAGATGGTGAACGACACCCTGGGCCACCGCGCCGGCGACTCGCTGCTGGGCGAGGTGGCGGCGCGGCTGCAGACCCACTGCGCCGGCCGGGCCACGGCGGTGGCGCGCCTGGGCGGCGACGAGTTCGCGGTGCTGCTGCCCGGCGGCGACCCGGCCACCGCCGAGCTGCTGGCCCACGGCCTGCTGGGCACGCTGTGCGCACCCTATCTGCTGGAGGGTGAGCGCCACACCCGCATCGGCGCCTCGGTGGGCATCGCGCTGTCGCCGCAGCACGGCCGCGACAGCGAAACGCTGCTGGCGCGGGCCGACATCGCGCTCTACGCCGCCAAGGCGGCCGGGCGCGCCACCGTGCGCACCTTCACCAGCGAGATGCTCACCCGCATCCAGGAGCGGGTGGACCTGGAGGCCCGCCTGCGCGCCGCGATGGAAGGCCAGCGCGGCCTCTTCGTGTTCTTCCAGCCCATCACCGACCTGGCCAGCGGCCGCATCACGGCGCGCGAGGCCCTGGTGCGCTGGTTCGACCCGCCGCGCGGCTGGATTCCTTCCAGCGAGTTCGTGCCGGTGGCCGAAGAGGCGGGGCTGATCGACCGGCTGGGCCAGTTCGTGCTGGGCCGCGCCTGCCTGGAGGCTGCCGGCTGGACCGACGGCGCCCGCGTGGCGGTGAACGTGTCGGCCGCCCAGCTGGGCCGCGGCACGCTGCTGCCGGCCGTGAGCCGGGCCTTGAAGGCCGCCGCGCTGCCGGCCGACCGGCTGGAGGTGGAGATCACCGAGACCGCGCTGCTGCTCAACGGCGCCCAGGCGCTGGCCGAGCTGCGGCTGCTGCGCGAGATGGGCGTGCGTGTGGCGCTGGACGACTTCGGCACCGGCTATTCGTCGCTGGCGCACCTGCGCAGCTTTCCATTCGACAAGATCAAGATCGACGGCTCCTTCGTGCGCGATGCCCTGCAGCGTCCCGAGTGCGCAGCCGTCGTGCGTGCGGTGGCCGAGCTGGGCCGCCGCCTGGGCGTGACGACGGTGGCCGAAGGCGTGGAGACGCCGGCCCACCTCGAGTGCGCCCGCGCCGAGGGGTGTACCGAAGTGCAGGGCTACCTGCTGGGCCGTCCGTTGCCCAGCCCGAAAGACCAGGCCGCCGTCGACGCTCTGTCGTCGCCCGTCGGCACGCCGCCGGACCGCCCGGTCCGGCCGGCCGCCACCGAGGAGGTGTGACATGCCCAATCCCCTGTCCCAGGAGCTGCGCCTGCAAGGGCTGGTGAAGCAGGAGCTCGAACTCAAGCGCCGCCGGCGGCTGGAGTTCCACCCCGAGGTCGAAGCCCGCTACGAGCAGGACGAAGGCCCCTCGCGCCGGCGCTGGCTGGTGCGCGGCGGCGTGGTGGGCCTGATGATCTGGAACCTGTTCGTCTTCAACGACTGGTTCATGCGCAACGACCAGTTCGGCGCGGTGCTCTCCTGGCGCCTGCTGATGACGGCCTACGGCGCCTGCATCCTGACCGCCATCTGGCGCAACTGGGTGTCGCCGCGCGCGCGTGAATGGATCCTGGCCGGCGCCTTGCCGATGGTGATGCTGTGCGCCTGCGTGATCCTGCGCCTGACCAGCAACGAGATGCGGATGTACGACCCCTTCGTCTTCAGCCTCGCGTTCCTGGTCATCAACATCTCGCTGCCGCTGCGTTTCAGGCAGGCCTTGTGGATGTCCGGCATCACGCTGCCGCTGACCGCCTTGTCCGTGGGCACCGACGAGCGCCTGCCCGAGCAGGCGCGCATCTTCGCCATCGGCCTGATGGCCGGCACCACGCTGTTCACGCTGCAGGCCTGCTACCGCATCGAGCGCAGCTCGCGCTACAGCTACCTGCTGCGGCTGCGTGAAACGCTGGCCTTCCGCGCCGCCGAGCGGCGGGCCGACGGTTTTGCCCGGCTGTCGCAGACCGATCCGCTGACCGGCCTGCCCAACCGCCGTGCCTTCGACCTGGCCATGCCCAGCCGCTGGCAGGAAGCGGCGCTGACCCGCCGCTGGCTGGCGCTGGTGCTGATCGACGTGGACAACTTCAAGCAGTACAACGACCTGTACGGCCACCCGGCGGGCGATGCCTGCCTGAAGCGCGTGGGCGAGGCCATGCGCGAGCACCTGCCGCCGCAGGCCTTCCTGGGCCGCATCGGCGGCGAAGAGTTCGCCGTGCTGGTGCAGGCCGACTCGGCCGCGCAATGCCAGCGGGTGGCCGAAGGGCTGCGGCAGGCGGTGGAAGCGATGGCGCTGCCGCATGGCGCCACCGAGCGTGGCGTGGTCACCATCAGCCTGGGGCTGGCGTTGCGCTCGCCCAGCGTCGATGGCCGTGCCGATTCGTTCATGGCCTCGGCCGATGCCGCGCTGTACGACGCCAAGCACCGCGGGCGCAACCGCTGCGCCCAGGCCAGCAACTACGGCGACCTGGAAGCCCCGGCAGCAGCCCGCGCGGGTTCCTAAGCGAAGTTCTAGGCGAAGTCCTAGGCGAAGGCGTCGAGCACGCTGTCGGTGATGCGCGAGGCGTCCTCGAAGGCCACCACCCGGTTGCGGCCGCCGCGCTTGGCGGCGTACAGCGCCACATCGGCGGCATGGGTGGCCGCAGCGCCATCGCGGTAGGTGTGGGCACGGTTGGTCATGCCCACGCTGATCGTCACCGAGCCCACCGTCTCCAGCGTCAGCGCCTCGACGGCCGCCCGCAGCTTCTCGGCCACCTGCTGGCCGCCTTCGGTGTCGGTCTCGGGCAGCAGCACCAGGAATTCCTCGCCGCCGGTGCGGGCCACGAAGTCGGTGCTGCGCAACGTGCGTTGCAGCAGTTGCGCCACCTGCACCAGCGTGGCGTCGCCCGCGGCATGGCCGTGGGTGTCGTTCACCCGCTTGAAGTGGTCGATGTCGATGCCCAGCAGCGTCAGCGGCTGGTGGTTGCGGCGGTGGCGGCTCAGCTCGCTGGCCAGCCGTTCGTCGGCGGCGCGCCGGTTGGGCAGGCCGGTGAGGGCGTCGCGCCGTGCCAGCTGGTTCAGCTCGGCATTGGCATGCGCCAGGGCCTGGGTGCGCTCGGCCACGCGGGCTTCCAGCGTCTCGTTGGCTTCACGCAGCGAGGCCTCGCGCGCGGCCAGCGTGGCCATCATGCCGGCCAGCGCGGTGCCCAGGCCGCGCACCTCGCTGGCGCCGCTGGGCGTGGGCAGGCGCACGTCGGCCTCGCCGGCGCCGATGCGCAGCGCCGCCTCATGGATGGCGGTGAGCGGCCGGCTCAGGCTGCCGGCGGCCCACCAGGCCACGGCCGCGGCCAGCAGGGCCACCACCAGGCCCGACCACCACACCACGCGCTGGGCTTCGTAGGCGGCGGCCAGTGCCACCGCGGCCGGCTGACGCACCACCACGCGCCAGCCCAGCTGGTTGGTCCGCGATTGCGGATGCACCGAGATGGCCGCGGTCAGGTAGTCGGTGCCGTCCTGCCATTCCAGCACCCTCGGGCCGGCCTGCAGCGTTTCCAGGGCCGGCGTCAGGGCGCGGTCGGCATCCGGCGGGTGGAGGATGGCCTGTCCCTCCGCATCCACCACGAACACGCGCACGCCCTGCTGGCGGGCGTCGCCGGTGCGCAGCAGCGAGATCACTTCGCGGCCCCAGTCCCAGTTCACATGCGCGCCGATCACCGCCACCACGCGGCCTTGAGGGTCGGTCAGCGGCGCGGCAAAGTCGATGAAGCGCGGCGGCGAGCCATCGGCCGAAGGCGCGAGCATCGCCGCCAGCAGCTTGGCCTTGTGCACGTCACCGGTGTACAGGCCTTGCAGCCCATGGGCGAACCAGGGCCGCTCGGACACGTTGGCGCCCACCAGCAGGTGGCCGGTGGCGGCCACCACCACGCCATCGGGCCTGGCCACGCCGATCCAGCTGTAGTGCGTGCGGTTGGCGGCGATGCGGTCCAGGTCGGCGTCGGTGACGGCCAGGCTGCCGTCGCTGCGCACCATCGGCAGCAGGCCGCCCTGGGCCACGCGGGCGATCTCGCCCAGCCGTGTGTCCATGCCTTCGGCCATCACCGCGGCGATGCCGCGTGCCAGGTTGTCGAGCGCGCGGCCCTGCTCGGCGGCCAGCTGGTGCGACATGGCCGCCCCCAGCATCCATGACAGGCTGCTGGTGGTCAGGGCCAGCAGCGTCGCCATGATGAAGGCCAGGCGAACTCGGAAACTGTTGAACATGGGCGGGCGTGCGCACGCGGGCCACGCCCGGCGTTTCATGACATCGGTGTCTTATCGGCCATTGCGGCGCCATCCTGAGCGGCAGGGCTGCCCGTGCGGCGGTGTAAGACCACCGTCAGCGCCCACAGGCCCACGCCGACGGCCAGCAGCACGCCCGCGATCTGGTACTGCACCGCGGCACGGCCCGTCCACGGGCCGGTGAGGAAGGCGCAGCTCAGCGCGCCCAGCACCGGCAGCAGCGTGGGCGTGCGGAAGTGCTTGTGGTCGACCTTGTCGCGCCGCAGCACCAGCACCGCCACGTTGACGACGGTGAACACGCACAGCAGCAGCAGCGCGGTGGTGCCGCCCAGCGCCGGCACGCCGCCGACGAAGGCGATGAGCCCGAAGGCCAGCAGCGTGGTGAAGCCGATGGCGATGTAAGGCGTGCGGCGGCTGCTGTGCACCTTGCCCAGCGCGGCGGGCAGCACCTGCTCGCGTGCCATGCCGTACACCAGCCGGCTGGCCATCAGCATGTTGATGAGGGCGCTGTTGGCCACCGCGAACATGGTGATGAGCCCGAAGATGCCGATCGGAAAGCCCGGCGCGCCGGCCTGCACCACCTGCAGCAGCGGCGTCTCGCCTTCGCCCAGCTTGTCGGGCGCCACCAGCGTGACGGCCGAGATGGACACCAGCACGTAGATGATGCCGGTGATGATCAGCCCGCCCAGCAGCACCTTGGGAAAGTGGCGCACCGGGTCCTTGCACTCCTCGGCCATGTTCACCGAGTCCTCGAAGCCCACCATCGCGAAGAAGGCCAGCGTGGTGGCCGCGATAACGGACCAGAACATGCCGCCGTCCACGTTGGGCTTGAACTGGGTGATGCGCGACACGTCGCCCTGGCCCTGGGTGATGGCCCACAGGCCGATGCCGATGATCAGCAGCAGACCCGACAGCTCCACGCAGGTGAGCAGCACGTTGAGCTTGACGCTTTCACCCACGCCGCGGAAGTTGACGGCCGCCACCAGCGCCATGAACACCAGGCCGATGGCGGTGATACCGAAGCCCCCCTCCAGCCCCAGCCCGAAGGCCTGCGACAGGTTGGCCGCAAACGCCCGCGAGGCGGTGCTGGCCGAGGTGATGCCGGAGCACATCACCGCGAAGGCCACGATGAAGGTGATGAAGTGGATGCCGAAGGCTTTGTGCGCATACAGCGCGGCGCCGGCGGCCTGCGGGTACTTGGTCACCAGCTCCAGGTAGCTGAAGGCGGTGATCACCGCCACCACGAAGGCCACCAGGAAGGGCAGCCACACCACGCCGCCCACCTGGGAGGCCACCTGGCCGGTGAGGGCGTAGATGCCGGTGCCCAGGATGTCGCCGACGATGAACAGCAGCAGCAGCCACGGGCCCATCACCCGGTGCAGGCTGGGCTCGGCCTTGGGGTTGTCGCTGCCGGCGGCCGGGGCGGTGGAGGTGGTCATCGCGCTCTCCTCAGGGTGCTGCTGTTGTGACGCCCGCGCGGCAGTTGCCATGCCTGCCCTGGCCACCCCCGGGGTTTACACCACGCTGCGGTGGCGGGCGATGCAGGTGTCCAGCACGTCTTCGCCAGGGCGCTGCCACCAGTGCTCCGAGAAGATCTCCACCTCGGCAAAGCCGCGGTAGCCGGCGGCTTCCACCCAGCCACGCAGCTGCCGCAACTCGATCACGCCGTCGCCCATCATGCCGCGGTCGTTCAGCAGGTCGCGGGTGGGGGTGAGCCAGTCGCACACGTGGTAGGCCAGCAGCCGCTCGCGCCCGGCGCGTTCGATCTGCGCCTGCAGCTGCGGGTCCCACCACACGTGGTAGGCGTCCAGCGCCACGCCCAGCGCGCCGCTGCGCTGCGGGTCCAGCTCGTCGCACAGGTCCAGCGCCTGCGCCAGCGTGTTGACGCAGGCGCGCTCGGCGGCCTGCATCGGGTGCAGCGGCTCGATGGCCAGTGGCAGGCCCACCTGGCGCGCGTGCGCCAGCGTGGCCGCGATGCCATCGCGCACCTCGCTGCGGGCGCGCGCGAGGCTTGTATAGGCAGGCTGGCCGTTCAGCGCGCCGGGCAGCGAGCCCACCACCAGCACCAGGCAGGGCGCGCCCAGGGTCATGGCCTCGTCGATGGCGTGGCGGTTGTCGTCCAGCGCGGCGCGCAGGCCCGCCTCATCGGCCGCCGGGAAAAAGCCACCGCGGCAGTAGCCCGACAACTGCATGCCGTGTGCGCGCAGCTGCCGCGCCGTGGCCTGCAGGCCGGCGGCCTGCACCTGGTCGCGCCAGGGGCTGATGGCGCGAATCTCGCGCCGCGCGCATTCGTCGATGATGCGGTCCAGCGTCCATTGCCGGCGCACCGTGGCGGTGTTGATCGACAGCCACTGGTGGCTGGCTTCGAAGCTGCGAATCACCTTGCTCATGCGTCGACCCCATGCAGCGCCAGCAGCGTGCGCATGCGCTGGGCGGCCAGGGCTGGGTCGTCCAGCAGGCGGGCGGCGTCGGCCAGGCGAAACAGCTCGGCCAGGTGCACCAGCGAGCGGGTGCTCTGCTGCCCGCCCACCATCGTGAAGTGCGACTGGTGGCCGTTGAGCCAGGCCATGAACACCACGCCCGTCTTGTAGAAGCGGGTGGGCGCCGCGAACATGTGGCGCGACAGCGGCACCGTGGGCGCCAGGATCTGGTGGAAGCGCGCTTCGTCGCCCGCGGCCAGTGCCGCCAGCGCCGCGCTGGCCGCGGGCGCGATGGCATCGAAGATGCCCAGCAGCGCATCGCTGTGCCCATGCACGCGCGCAGTGCCGTGGCCGTCGCCGGCGATCAGCTCGGCATAGTTGAAGTCGTCGCCGGTGTACATGCGCACGCCTTGGCCATCGCGGCCGCCGCGGGCCGGCAGGCGGCGGCGCATCGCGATCTCCTGCTGCTTGTCCAGCAGGCTGATCTTGATGCCGTCCACCTGGTCGGCATGCGCTTCGATGATGCCCAGCGCCGTGTCCATCGCCGCGGCCACGCTGCCACCGCCCCAGTAACCGGCCAGCGCGGGGTCGAACATCTCGCCCAGCCAGTGCAGGATGACCGGCTGCCGGGCCTGGCGCAGGATGCGGTCGTACACCCGCACATAGTCGTCCGGACCTCGGGCCACGCGGGCCAGCGCGCGGCTGGCCATCACGATCAGGCGGCCGCCCAGCGCCTCGATCGCCTCCATCTGCTCTTCATAGGCGCGGATCACGTCGTCCACGCTGCGCACCGCATCGGGCGAGAGCTGGTCGGTGCCGCAGCCGCAGGCCACCAGCGCGCCGGGATGGTCGCGGGCCGCGTCCAGGCTGCGGCGGATCAACGCCAGCGAGGTGGGCCAGTCCAGGCCCATGCCGCGCTGGGCGGTGTCCATGGCCTCGGCAACCCCCAGGCCCAGGCGCCACAGCCGCTGGCGGTAGGCGATGGTGGCGTCCCAGTCCACCGCGCACTGCAGCCAGGGGTCGATGGCGGCCAGTGGATCGGCCACCACGTGCGCGGCCGAGTAGGCGATGCGGTTGAAGGCCGGCTGTTGGCCCGCCGGGCTGGCCAGCGGTGCCGACGCCTGCAGTGTGTAGGGCCGCAGCGCGCCGTCGGCGGTGGGCAGGTTGAGGGTGATGGCCATGGGCTTACACCTGCAGCGCCGGCACGTCGATCCAGCGGCGTTCCTTCCAGCTGCGGGTGGCGGCTTCCACCAGTTGCACGCCCTTGGCGCCTTCGGGCAGCGTCCAGCGGTAGGGCGCGTCTTCCACGACATGGCGGATGAAGTGCTCCCACTGGATCTTGAAGCCGTTGTCGTAGACCTGGGTGTCGGGCACGTCCTGCCACTGGTCGAAGAAGGGCATGGTCTGCTTGACGTCGGGGTTCCACACCGGGCGCGGCGTGGTCACGCGCGACTGGGCGCGGCAGTCGGACAGGCCCGCCACGGCCGAACCGTCGGTGCCATCGACATGGAAGGTCACCAGGTCGTCGCGCCGCACGCGGGTGGCCCAACTCATGTTCAGCTGGGCGATGACCGGCTCGCCGTTGTGGCCCACCAGCTCGGCCGTGGCATAGGCGGCGTCGTCGGCAGTGGCCTCGTAGGGCCGGCCGGCTTCGTCCCAGCGGCGCGGGATGTGGGTGGCGCCTATGCACGAGATGCTCTTGACCTGGCCGAACAGGTTGTCCAGCACGTAGCGCCAGTGGCACATCATGTCGAGGATCATGCCGCCGCCGTCTTCCTTGCGGTAGTTCCAGCTCGGCCGCTGGATGGGCTGCAGGTCGCCTTCGAACACCCAGTAGCCGAACTCCAGCCGCACGCTGAGCATGCGGCCGAAAAAGCCCGCGCGGCGCAGCATGTCGAGCTTGCGCAGGCCGGGCAAAAACAGCTTGTCCTGCACCGCGCCGTGCTTCAGGCCCGAGGACTGGGCCACCTGGGCGATTTCCAGCGCCTCGGCCAGCGTGGTGGCAATGGGTTTTTCGCAATACACATGCTTGCCGGCGCGCAGTGCACGGGCCAGCAGCTGCGGCCGCATCTGCGTGGTGCCGGCATCGAAGAACACGGTGTCGGCCGGGTCGGCCAGCGCGGCGTCCAGGTTGGTGCCGAAGCGGGCGATGCCATGGGCCCGCGCCAGCGCCTCGATCTTCTCGGCGTCGCGGCCGATCAGGATGGGGTCGGGCATCACCCGGTCGCCGTTGCGCAGCGGCACGCCCCCTTGCGCGCGGATGGCGACGATGGAGCGGATCAGGTGCTGGTTCATGCCCATGCGGCCGGTGACGCCATGCATCACGATGCCGAGCCTTTGAGTGGCCATCTTCGAGTACTCCTTCGGTTTATTGGGGCGACAGGCCGGCGGCCTTGACGAGCTTGGCGTTGGCCGCGATCTCGTCCCGGATGTACTGGTCGAACTGCTCGGGCTGCAGCGTCCAAGGGTCGGCGCCCAGCTTGGCAAAGCGCTCCTTCACCTCGGGCGAGGCCAGGGCCTTGGCCACCTCGTCATGCAGGCGTTTGACGATCTCGCGCGGGGTCTTGGCCGGCGCCATCATCCCGATCCAGAAATTGAACTCGGAGCCGGGCACACCCGCCTCGGCGGTGGTGGGCACGTCGGGCAACGCGGCCGAGCGCTTGGGCGAGCCCACCGCCAGCGCCAGCAGCTGGCCGTCCTTGATCTGCCCGATCACCGGCGCGATGGGGGAGAAGTAGTAATCCACCCGGCCGCCCAGCACTTCACTCACCGCCTCGGCCGAGCCCTTGAACGGGATGTTGGTGGCTTCTATGTGGGCAGCCAGCTTGAACTTCTCGGCATTGAGGTGCGTGGCGCTGCCCTGGCCGGCCGAGGCGTAGTTGAAGCTGCCCGGCTTGGCCCGCGCCGCGGCCAGCAGGTCGGGCAGCGTCTTCACGCCCTTGGCCGGCGAGATCACCATCACATTGGCCAGCGACGCGATGGGCGTGATGCCGGCGAAATCGGCCTGGGTGTCGAACGGCAGCTTGGCAAAGGTCCAGGGGCTGACCGTGTGCGACGACGAGTGGATGAGCAGCGTGTAGCCGTCGGGCGGGGCGGCGGCCACCATCTGCTGGCCGATGGTGCCGCTGGCGCCGCCGCGGTTGTCCACGATCACCTGCTGGCCGAGGCTGGCGCTGAGCTTGTCGCTGATGGCGCGGGCCATGATGTCGGTGGTGCTGCCGGCCGCAAACGGCACGATCACGCGGATGGGCTTGCCGGGGTAGCCGTTGGCGCCCGGTCCCTGCGCGGCGGCGGGCCCTGCGGCCGCCAGCAGGCCGAGGCCCAGGCCGAAGGCGGTGGAGGACAGCGCCAGGGCGGCGCGGCGTACAGCGTTCATCGCGGTCTCCTCGAACTTCTAATTCACCGGTTGGTGAATTGATTCTAGGAGTGGGGCGTGCGCGGCGTACAGCCCGATGGGGCTGGGAGTTACCCGGGGCCGGTCGCGGCCCGGGTTGGGCCGAAGGGTGGCTTCAGGGCAGCAGGTAACCCAGGATCACGTCGCTCATGTGCGACAGGCGCTGCTGCAGCGCCTTGGGCGTCATCAGGTCGCGGCCGAACACTGCCGACAGCGTGTGGTTGTTCGACAGGTAGAAGTACGCCATGCCGGCGATGGACACGTACAGCTGCAACGGGTCCACCCCGCCGCGGAAGCTGCCTTCGCGCCGGCCGCGCTCCAGGATCTCGGCCAGCGTCTCGATCAGCGGGCTGTTCAGCTCACGCGCGCGCTGCGAATCGGCCAGGTGGCGGGCGCGGTGCAGGTTGGCGCTGTTGAGCAGGGTCAGGAATTCGGGGTGCTCGAGGTAGTAGTTCCAGGTGAACTCCACCAGGCGCCGCACGGCGTCCGCGGGCTTCAGGTCCAGCAGGTGCAGCGCCTGCTCGGCCGCGCGGATGTCGCGGTAGGCCTGCTCCAGCACCGCCTGGAACAGCCGTTCCTTGTCGGCGAAGTAGTAATAGATGAGCCGCTTGTTCAGGCCCGCCCGCTCGGCGATGCGGTCCACCCGCGCGCCACCCAGGCCATGCTCGGCGAACTCGTCGCGCGCGGCGGCCAGGATGGTGGCCTGCGAACGGTCCGCATCGCGCAGGCGTTCGTCGGTGACGGGAGTGGGCTCGGTGCTCATGGCGGGCGGCGGAGGGGCTCAGTTAACTTATTGGTGAATTATCGCCGCTGCGCGCTGGGCAAGCGCAGTGTGGGGCGGCGGTCGATTGTGGCGGCGGCGTCGGCGCTGTCCGACGCGCGCTGGCGTGGCGCGCCGATACACGCCGGTACAGGCGGCACGGAGCATCGGGGCTCCCGCTGGCGGTGCGCCCCTGTGCGCACTGCCGGCCCCACCGCCGTACTGCCTGGACGACCCGCATGCCCACTTCCTACGACGCCCGCCTCAGCGAAGGCACGCCGCACCCGCGCGGTGCGACCTGCATCGGCGACGGTGTCAACTTTGCGCTGTTCTCCGCCAACGCCACCAAGGTGGAGGTCTGCCTGTTCGATGAGAGCGGCCAGCAGGAGCTGGCGCGCATCGCGCTGCCCGAGTACACCGACGAGGTGTGGCACGGCCACATCGCCGGCATCCAGCCCGGCCAGCGCTACGGCTACCGCGTGCACGGCCCGTACGAGCCCGAGAAGGGCCATCGCTTCAACCCCCACAAGCTGCTGCTCGACCCCTACGCCCGCGCCCACGTGGGCGAGGTGCAGTGGCGTGACGAGCTGTTCGGCTACACCGTGGGCCACCCCGATGCCGACCTGAGCTTCGACGAGCGCGACAGCGCGCCCTTCGTGCCCAAGTGCGTGGTGGTGGACAGCAGCTTCGACTGGAAGATGCGTGAACGCGTGCGCGTGCCCTGGGACCGCACCGTGTTCTACGAAGCCCACGTCAAAGGCATGACCGAGCGCCATCCGCAGGTGCCCGAGGCCGAGCGCGGCACCTTCAAGGGCCTGGGCCATGAGGCCGTGATCCAGCACCTGAAGCAGCTGGGCGTCACCAGCATCGAGCTGCTGCCTTCGCAGACCTTCCTGAGCCAGCCCTTCCTGCTGGACAAGGGCCTGAAGAACTACTGGGGCTACGACACCATCGGCTTCTTCGCGGTGCACCCCGACTACCTGTGCGAGCCCAGCGTCGACGAGTTCAAGGAGATGGTCGACCGCTTCCACAAGGCGGGGCTGGAGGTCATCCTCGACGTGGTCTACAACCACACGCCCGAAGGCAACGAACTGGGCCCGACGCTCAGCTTCAAGGGCATCGACAACGCCAGCTACTACCGGCTGATGCCCGACCAGCCGCGCTACTACATCAACGACACCGGCACCGGCAACACCGTGAACCTGAGCCACCCGCGGGTGCTGCAGATGGTGACCGACAGCCTGCGCTACTGGGTGACCGAGATGCAGGTGGACGGCTTCCGCTTCGACCTGGCCACCATCCTGGCGCGTGAGCCGCATGGCTTCGACGACGGTGGCGGCTTCCTCGACGCCTGCCGCCAGGACCCGATCCTGTCCAGCGTCAAGCTGATCGCCGAGCCCTGGGACTGCGGCCCCGGCGGCTACCAGGTGGGCGGCTTTCCGCCGGGCTGGGCCGAGTGGAACGACCGCTTCCGCGACACCGTGCGCAGCTACTGGAAGGGCGAGCCTGGCACCGCCGCCGCGCTGGCCGGCTGCGTGACCGCCAGCGGCGACACCTTCAACCGCCGTGGCCGCCGGCCCTGGGCCAGCGTCAACTTCATCACCGCGCACGACGGCTATGTGCTGGCCGACTTGGTGAGCTACAACGAGCGGCACAACGAAGCCAACGGTGAGGACAACCGCGACGGCCACGGCGACAACCGCTCCTGGAACTGCGGCGCCGAGGGCCCGACCGACGACGAAGCCATCAACGCCCTGCGCGCGCAGCAGCAGCGCAACCTGCTGGCCACGCTGCTGCTGTCGCAGGGCACACCGATGATGGTGGCGGGCGACGAGTTCGGCCGCACCCAGCACGGCAACAACAACGCCTATTGCCAGGACAACGACATCTCCTGGCTGCAATGGGAGGCCATCGACGACCGTGGCCGTGCGCTGCAGGCCTTCGTGCAGCGGCTGCTGGCGCTGCGCAGCGAACTGCCGGTGCTGCGGCGCGGGCGCTTCCTCACCGGCCAGCCGCACGAGGAGCTGGGCCTGCGTGACGCCGTGTGGTGGGCCCCCGATGGGCAGGAGATGCAGCCCGGCCACTGGGAGGACGGCAACACCTTGTGCTTCGGCCTGATGCTGGACGGCCGCGCGCCGCGCAGCCACCTGGAACGCCCGGCCGACGATGCCTCGGTGCTGATGCTGTTCAACGCCTGGCATGAGCCCATCGACTTCACGCTGCCGCCGCCGCCCGAAGACGGCCGCCAGTGGGCCCTGGCGGTGGACACCGCCCAGCCTGACGCCGACGGCGGCATGGCAGCGGGCGGCGAAGTGCGCCAGATGGCGGGCCGGTCGCTGCTGCTGTTCGTCTCACGCTGAGCGGGCGGGAACGGTGTTTGCCCGCTGCCTGCAGGCGCATGCATCGGCAGCGGAGGTCGATATGGAGTGGCAATACGAGCTCGTCCAGGACGTGGATCTTCTGTGGCGTTGGGCGATGGTCTCGGACAAGCAGCGGTCGCTGACGACGATGGAGGTGTCGTTGGTGGCCTTTCCCACCCGGGCCGAGGCGCACGAGGACCTGCAGGTGCAGCTGGCCGGCCGCTGGGACAGCCGCGGCCACCTGCAGATCCCGGCCAGCCATGTGCAGAAGCTGGTGCGCGGCGTGGCCTGGCACCGCGCCGAGTGCGGCGGCCTGGTGGACGTGGCCATCATCAAGCACCCGCGCGACGCCACCGGCTGCAACTGGAACATCGGCCCGATGAGCGGCCTGAGCTGCGAGCAGTGCAAGGCGGCGTTGATCGATGAGATCAACGTGCTGCGCCAGTGGTACTCCGTGCCCGACGGCATCTGATTTTCAAGCGAAGGAGCCCCCATGCCCAGCACCGATTGGTCTGCCAAGCGCGAGCGGCAGTACGAGCACATCAAGAGCGGCCTGAAGGAACGCGGCAAGCCGACGAAGGTGGCCGAGGAGATCGCCGCCCGCACCGTGAACAAGGAGCGGGCGCAGCACGGCGAATCCAAGACCGGCAGCAAGTCCTCCGTCAACGACGTCTCCCCCAGCCACCGCGGCGGCCAGCGCTCCCACACCGGCGAGGGCGGGCGCACCTATGCGCAGCTGTACAACGAGGCCAAGCACAAGGGCGTCAAGGGGCGGTCGAAGATGAACAAGCAGGAGTTGCTGGAGGCGGTGGGGCGGTAGGGGCACTGCAGCCGGGCTTCAGGCTGGACGCTGCGCACCCCGGATACCTATGCAGTTGCCCCAAGGATCCCGTACTTGGCACATGACCCGGCCGTTCTCGATCGCCATCGGACCGCGGTACAGGACGGCGCCCTGTGACTGCAACCAAGCCAGCACTGAGGTGCAATCGGGAACTTCCCAGTACGGCACCGTGCCGGCTGCACCGGAGGCAACCTTGTCGTCGGCGGGTACGAACTCAAGCTGAACGCCGCCTAGGTGCAGCGTTTCCAGGCCAGGGACGGTCTGGACATGGACGGCGTCGGGGAATGCATTCTGATACCAGGCCCGAGCGGCCGCTGGATCTGCCGCGTGGATCATGAGTGCGATCAACTGTGTCATCAAGGTTTCTGCCGGGCACTAGCGTCCGTCAACCAAGGACGGGCAGGGGCGGCATTCTGCCGCCGTTGCTGAAATACCCCGCGTGGCGCTGATCGCCATCTGTTCGGCATGAGCAGAGCCAATGACCGCAAGCAAGCGCTCATCGACCTGCTCCTTGGTGTCTGACCTCGCCCAAGTCGCCGCGCACGTCATCCAGCCGGATGAGTACGGACGGCAATGCGTCGCTGATAGCGCAGTTGCGGTGTCACGACTGAGCTGGCATCGGATGGACGCCGCCCGCGCAGGGTGTTGCCAGCAGCCGACCACATCTCATCCCACCCGCACCCCGCGCAGTCCCTTCCCCGCCACCATCGCCGGCGCCACGCCCACCCGCACGCGGCTGCCACCGCTGGCGCGCCGCTCCACCCCCGGCAGGGCGATCAGCCCCGTCCGCGCCGAAGGCGCGCCGCGCGCCGCCGCCGGCTGCGGCACCGGCAGACCCCAGCCCTCGGTCGCCTGCGCAAAGCTGCTGTCGCGCCACGGCGTGCCGTCCAGCCCGGCGCGGGTGGCGCCGTGGATCACGGCGTCGGCTTCTGCCGTCGTCAGCTCCAGCGACAGCCGCTGCCAGCGACGCTGCATCAGCGGGTCGGTCCAGGCGGCCAGCATCGCGGTCTTCATCGCGGCGGCGTCCCAGGGGTGGCCGCCGGCCACGCGGCGGGCCAGCAGCGTGGTCATGAACACGTGGAAGGCGGGGCGGGCGCGGGCCGGCACCAGCGCGGCGATCGGCGCCAGCCGGGGCAGCTCGGCGGTGCCGGCGAAGGGCAGCGACAACACCACCTGCAGCGCCTGCACCGGGTTCAGCACCCGCACGCGGTTGGGCGGCAGCATCAGCAGCGGCAGCGCGGCGGCCTGCGCATGCGGCAGCGGCGTGGCAAAGCTGATCAGCACCGCCAGCCGCAGCCACTGCGCAGCGGTCAGGCCTTCCAGCGTGTCGTCGGCGGGCAGGGCCTCGGCCTCACGGGCGGTCAGCAGCGCGGCCTGGGCGTCGCGGCCGGCGCGGGCGGCCTGGGCGCGGCGGCTGATCATGGCCAGGTTGCCGGCCGCGTAGGCGGCCTGCGGGTTCAGGCGCTCGATCACGCCGTCGCTGGCGTGGCCGGTGTGCTGCGTCAGCCGTTCGCCGGTCACGGGGCAGTGGCTCACCGTGATCTGCCGCAGCAGGTTTGGGGTGACTTGCAGGTCTTCAAATGCCGCGCCGCGCAGCCAGGCCTGCAGCCGCAGCGCCAGCCACTGGCGCACGGCGGGCGTGGCGGGGCGGGTGCGGCGGCGGAAGGCGGGTTGGCCGGCGTCCCAGCCTTGGCGCACCGGGTGGCCGAACAGCATCTGGTCGGCCGGCGGCGTCAGGCCGTAGCGGGCGTGGTCGCGGCCGATGTCCCAGCCGCTGCGCTCGAAGGCGGTGGTGGGGGCGCCGGCGGGCTGCAGCGCATGGCCGGCGGCCGAGGGCTCGGCACCGAATTCGGGAGCGAAGGCAAGGGCGGCTTGGGCCATGGTCGGGTCTTTGCAGTAGGC
This sequence comes from Aquincola tertiaricarbonis, assembly GCF_023573145.1. Classification (GTDB taxonomy): domain Bacteria; phylum Pseudomonadota; class Gammaproteobacteria; order Burkholderiales; family Burkholderiaceae_C; genus Aquincola; species Aquincola tertiaricarbonis_B. Next base: position 147,445 of record NZ_CP097635.1, on the reverse strand, counting down.
GCCGGGACATCCCCGGCAACACCAGTCTGGGTGGTCACAGGCTCAAGGCGTGAGCCTGCGCTACGCTGCGTGTGTTTTTTCCTGGCCGCCCGCCACCGGGCGCTGCTACCGCCGTGGACCGTACCGAGCGCTTCTACAAGATCGAACTGCTGATCCGCAACCGCCGGCCCGAGCAGGGCCTGGTGAGCTTCAACGAGCTGATGGACGAGCTGGGCGTGTCGCGCGCCACCTTGAAGCGCGACCTGGAGTACCTGCGCAGCCGCATGGACGCGCCCATCGAGTACGACCGCTTCCACAACGGCTACCGCTTTGCCAGCGGCGCGGCACCGGCCGGGGCAGGTGACTCGCCGGCCCGCGGCGCCACCACGCACGAGCTGCCGGGCGTGTGGTTCAGCGAGCGCGAGATCCACGCGCTGCTGACCATGCACCAGCTGATCCAGGGCCTGGACGAAGGCGGCGTGCTGGCGCGCCACCTGCAGCCGCTGCTGGACAAGCTGCACCGCATGCTGGGCACCAGCGAGGCCGATGCGCTGGCACTGATGAAGCGCATCCGCATCGCCAGCCCGGCGCGACGGGCGGTGTCGCCGCGGCACTTCGAGCTGCTGGGCAGCGCCATCTCGCTGCGCCGCCAGGCCGAGCTGAACTATTACGTGCGCAGCCGGCAGCAGGCCTCGTGGCGCACGGTGTCGCCGCAGCGGCTGATGTACCACCGCAATACCTGGTACCTCGATGCCTGGTGCCACGCCAGCGGCGGCCTGCGCCGCTTCGCGGTGGACGCGGTGCGCGACGCCCGCCTGCTGGACACGCCCGCGCAGGAGGTGCCCATCGCCGAGGTGGAAGCCGCGCTGGACGCAGGCTACGGCGTGTTCGGCGGCAAGGCGCTGCGCCAGGCCACGCTGCTGTTCACGCCGGAGGCGGCCGAGTGGGTGGCGCATGAGCAGTGGCACCCGCAGCAGCAGGGCGAGCGCCTGCCCGACGGCAGCTACCGCCTGAGCCTGCCCTACACCGACCCCACCGAACTGGCCATGGACGTGCTACGCCATGGCGGCGACGTGCGGGTGTTGGGCGATGACCTGCTGCTGCAGCAAGTGCGCAGCGCGCTGGCGGCGGCGGTGGCGGGATATGGGGGGAGGGTCGAGGCGGGTTGATTGACTGCGTATTTCGGAGTTTCAGTAATAACCCTTGATGGGCTGAACGATCCTGTGCTAATTTCGGAAAAACGGAAACTTTTCGCGAAGTGCGCCACACCAGCTCTGATTTCTGAAAGTCCGAAATGACCTTACCGTCCGTCTCATCGCAGGTGCTGAAGCAACCTTCCGACCTCGGCCCTGTGGTGCGCAGCCAGCGCAAATCCCAAGCCCTGCGCATCGACGACGCAGCCGGGCTGCTGGGCGTCTCGGTCGACCTGATGTCCCGGCTGGAAAACGGCCAGGGCAGCGTGCGCCTGGACAAGGTGATGGCGGTGCTGGATGGCCTCGGCCTGGCCTTGATGGTGCTGCCGAAAGAGCATCCTTGGGCGCGCGAGGCGCCCGCCAAGCAGCCGTGAGCCACGACCTGCAACTCTGGGCCGGCGACCGCCGCATGGCGGTGATCACCCACGATGCAACTGCGGATCAGTGGCAGCTGCAATATGCCGATGACTGGCGCACCGATCCTCAGGCCTTTCCGCTGTCGCCGGTGCTGCCGCTGGAGCGTCCGGCGCATGCGCACGCCTCCGCCTCCCTACGTCGCTTCATCGAGCATCTGTTGCCCGAAGGCACGGCGCTGGACGTGGCCGCGCGCTACAACGGCCTGTCTCGATCCAACGTCTTTGGCCTGATCCGCGCGCTGGGCGCCGAGACCGCCGGTGCCTTGCGCTTCGAGGCGAACGGCGCGCCGACGTTGGCAGCGGCACCACCACGTGAGTTGCCGCTGCAGGAACTGGACGCCCGCATCGGCCAGCGTGCCGAACTGCCCCTCAACGTGTGGGACGGCCGGGTGCGCATGTCGGTGGCGGGTCTGCAGGACAAGCTGCTGGTCTACCTCGACCGGCCGCTGTCGGAGGGCGGTCGGTTGTGGCTGGTGGACGGCCAGCCGCTCGCGTCCACCCACCTGCTCAAGCCCGACGCGGACCATCCGCGTACGCCGCACCTCGCGATCAACGAGCACTTCTGCATGTCGCTCGCCCACCGCATGGGCCTGCCGGCCGCAGAGGTGGACCTGCTGCGCACCCCAAGACCAGTGCTGGTGGTGCGCCGCTTCGACCGGTTGTTAGAGGTGACCCCGACCGGCCCGCAGGTCAAGCGCCTTCATGTGATCGACGCCTGCCAGGCTTGCGATCTGCCGGTCAGCTTCAAGTACGAGCGCCACCTGGGCAGTGCCCCCGAGTTGCAGAACTTCCGCGACGGGATGAGCCTGCCGCGGCTTTTCGGCTGCGTGAATGGCGCCACGCAAAAGGCGGCCACCCGCCTGACTTTGCTGCGCTGGGCGCTGTTCCAGCTTCTCATCGGCAACAGCGACGCCCACGGCAAGAATTTCTCCTTCTTCGTCGGGCCTGGCGGACTGCTGGCCCCAGCGCCCTGGTACGACCTGGTGAGCGTGCGCCAGTACCCCCAGCTGGACACCGAACTGGCGATGGCGATCGGCGATGTCTTCGCACCCACCGAAGTGGCTGCCTTCCCGCTGGCCGATTTCGCCAGACGCTGCGGCATCGACCGCAAGCTGATGCAGCGCGAGGGCCGCCGGCTGGCCAAGGCGGCCCTCGGCGCCGCAGCCGCGCAAGCGGCCTGGGCGGGCTATCAAGACGCTGAGCGCCCCTTCATCGAGTCTCTGGCCGGCTTCGTGCAACAGCAGGCGCAGTGGTTGGAGCGGGTCACGGCGGAGGCCGCTGCGGTGCCGGCGAAGTACTTATGACGCCCCGCCTTGTCCAGGCGCAGGCGCATTCGAAGCCGATGCGCCAGGCGGCCCCGCGTTTCAGCGCGTCCAGGGCTTGCAGGTGGAGGATGGAGTCGCCCCGTCCTGCTGTTGATACGGACGTTGATACGCCTCGACCGCGTTGATACACTGGTGTCAACCAACGGAGTTGTAGATGGCTACTTCATCGGCACAGATCAGCACCTGGGGCAACGGCCTGGCGTTGCGGCTCACCAAGCCCATGGCGAAGGCGGCCGGCGTGTCGGATGGATCGCCCGTGCGCGTCACCGTCGAGCCTGGTCGCATCGTCATTGAAACCGAGGTGGAGCCCACGCTGGACCAGATGCTGGCCGCCTTTGACCCGAAGAAGCACGGCGGCGAAGCCATGGCGGATCGGCCGGTCGGCAAGGAGGCGTTTGCCCATGGCGACACGTAAATCGGCGCTGTGGGTGCCTGAGCGTGCCGAGATCATCTTCATCCAGTACTCGCCTGCCGTCGGCGACGAGATCCCGGATGACCATCCGATGCTGGTGATCTCCACCAAAGCGTTCAATGAGCGGACAGGTTTGGTCGTCGGCTTTCCGATGACCCATGCCCAGCGCCATGCCGACAACCCGTTCGCCATCCCTGCACCGGGGGCCAAGGGTGAGACTGGCTACCTGCTGACGCATCAGCCCAAGTCGTTCGACTGGCGCGAGCGCAACGGCCGCCCGCATCCCTGGGGTGCGGGCCACACGAAGCTGCTGGCCGCGGCGTTGAAACGCTTCGATGCCGTGTTCGGCATCTGCAACTGCTGAGCCCATCGCCAGGGTCACCCCGCCCTGACCACCTCCCCCAGCCGGGCCAGCAGACCCGAATCGCGCTGAGTGGGCGACTGGATGGCGGCGGCCAGGGGTTCTTCGGCGCTGGCGATGCGCACCTGGCGGCGGGCGCGGGTGACGGCGGTGTAAAGCAGTTCGCGCGTGGTCAGGCGGCTGGCGCGGGCGGGCATCACCACCAGCACCTGGTCGAATTCTGAGCCCTGGCTCTTGTGCACCGTCATCGCGTACGCCGTTTCGTGCGGCGGCAGCCGCACCGGGGCCACTGGGCGGTAGCCGCCGGGGGCGTTGGCATCCGGGAACCACACCAGCAGCGTGCCGTCTTCGGCCGGCAGCGTCAGGCCCACGTCGCCGTTGAACAGGCGCAGCAGCGGATCGTTGCGCAGCACCATCACCGGCCGGCCGGTGTACCAGGGGCCGGGCAGGGCCTCGCCGGGCGCGGCGGCGCGGGCGCGTTGGGTCAGCAGCTCATTGAGCCGCAGCAGCCCGCGCGGGCCTTCACGCATCGCGCACAGCACCCGGAAGCGCTCGTAGGCCGCGGTGGCGCCGGCCACGTCGTGCGGGGCGGCCTGCAGCGCCAGCCACAGCGGCTGGTAGCCGGCCGCGGCGGCGGCCACCGTGGCATCGGACAGCAGCGGGCCGTCGTCGTGCAGCCACTGCACTTCGTCGTCTTCGCCGCTGCGCAGCCGGCGCAGCACCGCCGCCGACTGGCCGGTGTTGATCTCGGTGGCCAGGCGGCCGATGCCGCTGTCGGCCGCGAAGCGGAAGTTGCGGGTGAACCAGACGGCGCTGTCCTGCAGCGCGCTGGGCCGGGCCGCTTCGGGCGGCTCGATGATCAGCGGCGGCGTGCCGGTGAGGGCGGCCAGGTCGGTGCGGGCGGCGTCGCTCAGGCCGGGATCGGCGCTCAGCTCGGCGAACACGGCGCCCGATTCCACCGCGGCCAGCTGGTCCTTGTCGCCCAGCAGCACGATGCGGGCCTGCGGCGGCACCGCTTCCAGCAGCCGCGTGGCCAGGGCCAGGTCCAGCATCGAGGCTTCGTCCACCACCAGCGCATCGATGGGCAGCGGGTTCTGCGCATCGTGGGCAAAGCCTTCGGGCGTGGCGCCCAGCAGCCGGTGGATGGTGGCGGCGGAAGCGGGCAGCCGGTCGCGCAGCTCGGCGGGCAGGTGGGCGGCGCGCTGGCGCAGCGCATCGGTCATGCGGGCGGCGGCCTTGCCGGTGGGCGCGGCCAGCGCAATGCGGGCATCGGGCTGCTGCGTCAGCAGGCAGGCCAGCAGGTTGACCACCATCGTGGTCTTGCCGGTGCCGGGGCCGCCGCTCACCACCGCCAGCTTGCCGCGCAGCGCCAGCGCGGCGGCCAGCTGCTGCCAGTCGGCCTGCCCGCCCAGCAGCGCGGCATTGGGCTTGAAGAGCTGCTGCAGGCGCTTGGCCACCTCGGGCGTGGGCAGCGTGGGTGCGGCCTGCGCGCTCAGCGCCAGGCGGCGGGCCAGCCGGCGTTCGTAGTCGAAGTAGCGATGCAGGTACAGGCGGTCGTCGTCGTCCAGCACCAGGGGCATGGCGCCTGGCTCGGCGGGGGTGCCGACGACGCGTGAGCGCAGCAGGGCGGCGCGCCAGGCTGCCTGGTCGCGGAGCAGGGCGGTGGGCGCAGGCGGTGGGTCGTCCCCCGGCGTGGCCTGCGCGGTCTGCAGGGCCGCCAGCGGCAGGCACACATGGCCCTCCCGCGTGGCCAGGCTCAAGGCCTGGCCGGCAGTGCGGGCCACGGCGGCATCGGCGGCCTCGGCGCCTTGTTCCAGGCTCCAGCGCTGCAGCCAGTCGCCCAGGCCCTGGGCCAGCCAGGCGGTGGCGCCGTCAACAACATCGCTCATGCCCACAGCTCCGTCTCGCCCAGCAGCTGCGACAGCCGCTGCAGCGTGGCCTCGGCGGGCCGGTGGAAGTACACGCCCGCGGGCGTGCCGTCGGGCTGCTGCCAGCCGGGGCGCACGCCGCGCACGAAGAGGTAGAACACGCCGCCGAAGTGCGCTTCATGCCGGTAGTCGGGCAGGCGTTGCCGCAGCAGGCGTTGCAGGGCCACCGCGTACAGCAGGTATTGCAGGTGGTAGCCGTGTTCGGCCATGGCTTCGGCCAGGCGCTCGCGGCCGTAGTCCTCGGGCCGGTCGCCCAGGTGGTTCGATTTCCAGTCCAGCAGGTAGTAGCGGCCGCCGTGCTCGAACACCAGGTCGATGAAGCCGCGCAGGTAGCCTTCCAGCCCGCCGAACACCAGCGAAGGCGTCGGGTAGCCCAGCGTGCGCAGCGCCTCGGTCAGGTCGCCGGCCGTCAGGTGCGGCGCGGGCAGCGTGAACTCCATCTCCACCCGCAGGCGGCGCGGTGGCAGCGTGGCCAGCAGCACCGGGCCGGCCTGCGCGTCGCCGGTGGGCAGCGGCGTGTTCAGCACGTCGGCCAGCATGCGTTGCAGCATCGGCGGCAGCGGTGGTTCGTCGCCGGTGAGCTGCGCGGCCGACAGTGGCTGCGGATGCATGGCCAGCGCGCGGGCGATGCCGTCGGGCCATTGCTCCGGCTGGTCGAAGCGCACCGCCTCGAACACCGCATGCAGCGCATCGCCGGCCGCCGCCCCGCGTGGAAAGCGCAGGATGTCGTCGTCGTCCAGCCGGGTCCGCGCGGCGGGTGACGGCTGGGGCGGCACGGGCTGCACCCGCAGGTCATGGTCCACCGCCGCGGCCTCGTGGCGCGCGCCGGAAGCCAGGCTGCTGTAGCTGCCGATCCACCAGGCCGTGGGCAGCACCGCGGGCGGGTGCAGCGCGGCCAGGGCCTGCGCATCGGTCTCGGCCGGCGGCACCGGCAGGCCGGGCTCGGTGGGCAGGGGCTCATGCACGATGTGCGGCGAGCATTCGGCGGCCAGCGTGGCCCATTCGGCGCTCACCCATTCGGTGGGCTGCTTGTGCTCGGCCCAGTCGTCGGGGCCCAGTTGTGCGCCTGCGGCCAGCCAGTTGAGCAGGCTGCGGTTGGCTTCGGTGGCGCTGTTGCGCACCGCATAGGCGCCGGTCACCAGGTAGCAGCGGTGCACGGCCCGGGTCAGCGCCACGTACACCAGCCGCAGGAACTCGGCGCCGGCATCGCGCTTGCGCAAGGCCTTGATCTCGTCCAGCGCGGCCTTGTCGTGCAGGCGGAAGTCCAGCACCGGCCGGCCTTCGGCATCGTGGTACTCCACCGCGTCGCCACCGGCATCCACGGTGCTGCGCCCGTCCCACAGGAAGGGGCAGAACACCACCGGGTACTCCAGCCCCTTGCTCTTGTGCACGGTGACGATCTGCACCAGGTTGCGGTCGGATTCCAGCCGCAGCTGCGCCGCCTCGTCGGCCGCGCCTTCGCTGCGCTGGCGCTGCAGCCACTGCAGCAGCGCGGGCGGGGCAGCGTGCTCCTCGGCCGCGGCATGCAGCAGCTCGGCCAGGTGCAGCAGGTTGGTCAGCCGGCGTTCGCCATCGGGCCGGGCCAGCAGCCGCTGGCTCACGCCTTCGGCCTGCATCCAGTGGCGCAGCATCACGCCGATGCCGCGGTCCACCCAGGTGCTGCGGTAGCCGGCAAAGCGCTGCACATAGGCCAGCAGCCGGTTTTCGTCGGCCGACACCGCATCGATGTCGCCGGCATCCAGCCCCATCCATTCGGTGGCCAGCGCGGCGCGCAGCCGGCGCTCGCGCGTGGGCTCCAGGATGGCGGCCAGCAGCCATTCCATCGCCTCGGCATCGGTGCCGTGGAACACGCTGGCCTGCGACAGCTCCACGCTGCCCACGCCCAGCGCCGCCAGCGCCAGCCGCATGCGCGCGCCCTGGGCATGGCTGCGCACCAGCACCGCAATATCGCCGGCGGCAAGAGGCCGGCCGCCCAGTTGCACCTGCTCCTGGCGGGCGGCGCGCAGCAGCCGTGAGACCTCGGCCGCGCAGGCCTGGGCGCTGCGGGCCTGGGCCTGCGCCTTGAGCAGCGGCTGGCCCTGGTCGTCGGTGGGCAGGGCCCAGCAGTGCAGCGGCGCGCGGGCGGGCCGGCTGTGGTCCACGAAGGGCGTGCGCGGCTTGGCGCCCACGCCCACCGGCCGGTACACCAGGTCGTTGAGCTGGAAGGCGCGCGGGTTGCGGCCGAAGAAGGCATTGAGCGCGCCGATCAGCTCGGCGCTGCTGCGCTGGTTGTCGGCCAGCGTGTACTCGGCCGTGGCATGCGAGCGGGCCTGCAGATAGGTGTGCAGGTCGGCGTTGCGGAAGCTGTAGATCGCCTGCTTGGGGTCGCCGACGAAGAACAGCGGCCGCGTGCCGTCGCCGTACAGCCGCTCGAAGATGGCGAACTGCAGCGGGTCGGTGTCCTGGAACTCGTCGATCAGCGCCGCCGGAAAGCGCTGCCGCAGCGAAGCGGCCAGCGCCGGCCCGTGCGCGCTGGCCAGCCGCTCATGCAGGTTGGTGAGCATGTCGTCGAAGGCGATGACCCGCTGCTCGCGCTTGTGGGCGCGCACGGCCGCAGTGCCTTCTTCCAGCACGCGGCGCAGCAGCGCCAGCCGTTGCAGCGCCACCGCCTGCTGGGCGGCGGCCCGCGCGTCCAGCAGGGTTTGCGCGGCGTCGAAGAAGGCATGCACGGGCGGCGTCTGGCCCTTCTTGCCACGCTCCTGCATGCGGCGGCTGCCGAACAGCTCCAGGCCCTTGGGGTTCAGGGCCAGCGCGCCGGCCGCATCGGCGGTGGCCAGCACCGTGGTCCAGGCTTGCGCGGCGTTGAGCACGCCCTCGGCCTTGAAGGTGCTGCCGTTCAGCCGCGGCAGGCCGTCCAGCAGCGTCTGCACGATGGCCTCGCGCTGGGCAGTCCACAGCTCGCGGGCGTGGTCGTGCGCGGCCTGCAGCGGCGCGGCCAGGGTCTGCGCATCGGGTGCGTCGTCCAGGCCTTCGGGCCACAGCACGGCCGACAGCGGCTTGGCCAGCCGGCGCTTGAGCAGCGCAGCCCAGCGGGCAGGCGTGTCACCGGCGCCGGCCAGCTGCGCCGCCAGCAGCGGCGACAGGCCGGGCGCGGCCACGTGGCGGCGCCACAGGTCGGCCGCCACCTGGTGCAGCAGCTCGGTGTCGTCGGCCATCAGCTCCAGCGACAGCGGCATCTGCGCGCTGAACGGCGCATCGGCCAGTGCCCGCTGGCAAAAGCCGTGGATGGTGAAGATGGCCGCTTCGTCGAAGGTCTGCAGCGCCAGGTGCAGCCGCTGCTGCATCGTGGCATCGTCCAGCCCGGCGTCTTGCCGCAGCGCGGCCAGCAGGCCGGTGATGAAGGGGTCGGCGCCTTCCGCGGGCTGCGGCCCGCGCAGCCAGGCCAGCACCTCGGCCAGCCGGCTGCGGATGCGCTCGCGCAGCTCGGCGGTGGCGGCATTGGTGAAGGTGACCACCAGGATGTGCTGCACCGGCAGGTCGCGTTCGAGCAGCAGCCGCAGGTACAGGCCGCAGATGTTCCAGGTCTTGCCGGTGCCGGCCGAGGCCTCGATCAGGTTGATGCCGCCCAGCGGGCAGCGGAACACGTCCAGCGGGGTCATAGGCGGGCGTCGTCCAGGTGGTCCAGGAGCGGGCGGTACACGGCCTCGGCCAGTTGTTCGAAGGTGTCGTCCAGCGGGTCGGGCAGGCCGCGCAGCGCCAGGCGGTGGGCGGCGTCGGCTTCTTCCGCATAAGGACGGCGGGGGCCGGTGCGCCAGGTGGCTTCCACCTGGCTGCGCGGCGCGCCGGTAGCCTGCGCCCACGAGGTCTTGGCGAAGAAGTGCAGCGGCTGCTGCAGGCCTTGTCTATACAACTGCAGCAGGGTGTGCAGGTGGCGCGGCGCATCGGCCACCGGCCGCAGCGTGAAGCTGCCGTCACGCGAGATGAAGCGGCTGAGGCTGCCCGGCCGCGCCACGTTCAGCAGCAGGTGGGGCAGCCAGGCCTGCAGGTAGTCCACCGGCCGGGTGTCGTCGTAGCGCCAGCGCACCAGGCCGTCCGGCCGCAGGTCGGCCCAGCTGCCGCTGAGCTGCCAGGCCTCGCCGTCCAGCTCCAGCGGCAGCTGGCCATGCAGCGCGGGCAGCGGCGGCACCTGCAGCGCCTCACGCACCTGGCCAGCGAACTGCTGCAGCCGGGCCAGCTCGGCGCTGCGCTGCTGCTCGCCCAGTGAACCGGCCGGGTATTCGGTACCGGCGGCGGCCAGGGCCTGCAGCGCGGGTTCGTCCAGCGTGGCAGCGGTGGTCGCGTCCAGCAGCAGCGGCAGCAGGCGCTCGGCCAGGGCCTGGCGGCCGGCGCGGTCGGCCACGAAGGGTTCGTCGTCCTGCAGTTCTTCGGCGGCGCGCGGCAGGTCCAGGCCCAGCCGGCGGCGCAGCAGCGCCCGGCTGGGGTGGCGGAAGAACTCGGTGAGCTGGCCGATGGACACCTGCCGCCATTCGTCACCCGGTGGCGGCAGCGGCCGCGCGAACAGCGGCGTGGCGGGCAGGGCGGGCGTGGCCTCGTCCAGGTCGGCATCGTCCCTATCGTCCCCGTCGGCGCCTGGCAGCGGCTGTTCGGTCCAGGCACTGCTCACCGCAGCAGGCGCGGCGGCCTGCCGGGCCAGGGCCTCGGCGTATTCGCGGTGGAAGCTGCGGCGCCGCGGGTCGGTGCCGGGGTGGAAGTTCTCCGGCGAAAACGGCTGCAGCGCATGCGCCACCCGCAAGAGCTGGCTGCCGCCCACCACCGCGGGTGCCAGCGTGTCCAGCAGCTCGGCCACCAGCACCGAAGGGGGCAGCTCGCTGTTGTCGCGCACGCTGCGGCCGGTGTAGGCCAGCAGCAGCCGGTCGCGCGCGGCCAGCAGCAGGTCGAGGAAGAGGTTGCGCTCGTCGAAGCGGCGCTGGCGGTCGCCACGGCGCGGGCGCAGCGCCATCAGGTCGAATTCCGATTCGCGCGGCGTGCTGGGAAAGGCGCCGTCGTCCAGCCCGATGGCGCACACCACCCGGTAGGGCAGGCCGCGCAGGCTGGTCATCGACGAGAAGGTGATGCCACCGCCCGGCACGCCGCCGCGGGCGGGGTCGTCCAGCGCCTGTTCCAGCGCATGGCGCAGCACGGCCAGCGGCAGGGGCGCGGCACTGGGTTCGCCCAGGCCGCCGCGGTTCATCGCATCGGCCAGGCCCTGCACCGCCTGGCGCAGCTCGCGCAGGTCTTCCAGCTCGTCTTCCGCGGGCGCGATGAAGTCGTCCATCGCCTGCTGCAGCAGCGCCTGCCAGCCATCGGGCGTGTGCGGCTGGCGGCAACGCCGGTGCAGCTGGCCCAGCAGCTGGGCATAACGCCAGAAGGCGCCCAGGGTGTCGGCGGCAGCGCCTTCCACATCCCCGGCCGGCAGGCGGCCGGCCAGCGGCAGCGTGGCCCGTGTGGGCAGCGCATAGCCCAGGAACAGCCGGGCCAGGCCGTCGTCCAGCGTGTGCTGCGGCTCGGCCGGCACGCCGAAGCTGCCACGGTGAGCCGCGTCCAGCGCCCAGCGCACGCCGGCTTCGGCCAGGTCTTGCTGCACCTGGTCGAGCGCGGCGGCGTCCAGCGCGAAGCGGCGCGCCACCACCGGCTGCTGCAGCAGGCCGTGCAGGCCGCTGGCCGGCAGGCGCGAGCCCACCAGCGCCAGCAGGTCCAGCATCGCCCGTGCGCAGCGGTTGATGCGGCTGCGCGGCCGGCCGGTGATGTTGAAGGGCAGCTGCCGCTCGGGCGGCGCGGTGCCGAACACCGCGTCGATCAGCGGCGCGGCGGCGTCCAGGTCGGGCGTGACCACCAGCACGTCCGAAGGGTGCAGACCCGGCAGGTCGGGGTCGGTGAACATCGCCAGCAGCTGGTCCTGCAGCACCTCCAGCTGGCGGGTGAGCGAGTGGCAGCGGTGCACCTCGATGCTGCGGTCGGCCGCCACGCTGGCCGGTGCCAGCTCCACCAGGTCGAGCACCGCGTTCTGCACCTCGGCCAGCAGCGTGTGGCCTTCGGCGGGCGTGAACAGGGCGTCGTCCACCATCTGCTCGCCGGCTGCTTCCACCAGCAGGTCGATCTGCGCCTGCGTCTGCCGGCCCCAGGCGGCCAGCAGGTGGTTGCCTTCTTCATGCAGCGCGTCCTGGCCGCGGGCGGCCAGGTGGGCCAGGCGGCGGCGGTCGATCACCTCGAACCAGTATTCGCGGCAGGGGTTGAGCACGTAGACCTGCAGCTGCATGCAGCGGCCCAGCGCCTGCAGCAGCCGGATGTACTGCGGCGGCATGGCCGGCAGCGCAAACACATGGGCGCTGGCCGGCAGGCCGGCCGCAGCGGCCAGCGCCGGGCCGTCGGGCGCTTCCAGCACGCTGATCAGCTGCTGCGCCGGGTCCTGCTGCAGCTGCAGCTCGGCCACGATGCGGCGCCACAGGTCGGCCTGCCAGGCTTCGTCGGCACGGGCGCTGTCGTCCACCGGGCCCAAATCGGCCGGCTCGCCGCTTTCCCAGCGGGCCAGCCAGTCGGCGCGGTAGGTGATGTATTGCTCCAGCAGGCCGGCGCTGCGGCGGGCCAGCTCCAGGCGCATCACCGGGTCGGCCTCGGCCAGGTAGGCGGCCAGCCGCGGATGCAGGGCCACGAAGTCGGCATCGCCGAAGGCGGCGTACACCCGCCAGGCCATCACGTCGGGCGCAAAGGGCGACTCGGGCAGCACGCCGGGCAGCACACGGCCGATCTGCTGCCACAGCCATTGCGCCAGGAAGGTGAACTCGACGTTGGCGCACACGCCCTGGGCATCGGCGGCACGCAGCGTCAGGTGGCGGCGCATCGCGGCGCTGGGCACGATGACCTGGGCCGGCGCCAGCGGGTCGGTTTCGCCGTCGGCCCGCAGGCGGGACAGCAGCTGCAGCGTCAGCGTTTCAAGGCGGTTGGCAAAGTGGATCTGCAGCATCGGCGGGCGGCGGGTGCCGCTTCACGGCAAGGCTGCAGAGCCTACCCCGGAACGGTGGCGGGCCCGGGGGCCGTGCCGTCAGCGGCTGCAACCGAGGCGCAGGATGCCCACCGCCTCGCCCAGCGCCCGGGCTTGGCCGCGCAAGGTTTCGGCGGCGGCGGCGCTCTGCTCCACCAGCGCGGCGTTCTGCTGGGTCATCTCGTCCAGCTGGGTCACGGCGCGGCCGATCTGGTCGATGCCGCCGGTCTGCTCACGCGTGGTGTCGCCGATGGCGTTGATCAGCTGGCTCACGTGCTGCACCTGGCGCACGATGTCGCTCACCGTCTGCCCGGCAGCGCCCACCAGGCGGGTGCCGTCGTCCACCTTCTTCACCGAGTCGTCGATCAGCGTCTTGATCTCGCGCGCGGCCTGGGCGCTGCGCTGGGCCAGCATGCGCACCTCGCCGGCCACCACCGCGAAGCCGCGGCCCTGTTCACCCGCGCGGGCGGCTTCCACCGCGGCATTGAGCGCCAGGATGTTGGTCTGGAAGGCGATGGAATCGATGACGCCGATGATGTCGGCGATGCGGTGCGAGGCCTCGGCAATGGCGCCCATGGTCTGCGTCACCTCGCCCATGGCCTGGCCGCCACGTTCGGCCGCCTGCGAGGCGGTGGTGGCCAGCGCGGTGGCTTCTTCCGCGGTGGCGGCGTTGTGGCGCACGGTGCTGGACATCTGGTCCATGGAGGCGGCCGTCTGCTGCAGGTTGGCCGCCGTCTGCTCGGTGCGGGCAGCCAGGTCGTTGTTGCCGTTGGCGATCTCGCAGCTGGCGTTGCTGACGCCGGTGACCTGGCTGCGCACGTCGCTGACGATGGCCTGCATGTTCACCATCACCTGGTTCAGCGCCCGCGCCAGCGCGCCGAAGGCGCCATAGCGGCTGCTGTCGATGCGCACCGAGAGGTCGCCGGCCGCCAGCCGGTTGGCCGCCACCACCAGGGTGTCGGCGCGCTGCATCAGCGCGCGGCGGGCCTGGGCCGCGATGGCGGCGCCGGCCAGGGCCGCGCCCACGCCGGCACCCACCGGCCCGGCCAGCCAGGCGCCCAGGCCGGCCACCGTGGCGGCCGAGCCGGCGGCAGCCGCCAGCCGCAGCGCACGCTGGCCCAGCAGCCGGGCCTTTTGCGCCGGGGTGGGCACCAGTTCACCGCGCCGCAGCCGGGTGCGCAGGGGGCCGGCGGCGGCCTCGGCCCGCATGCGGGCGTACAGCGCCTCGGCCTGCTGCACCTGCTGGGGGCTGGCCTGCGTGCGCACCGACAGGTAGCCGACGGCGGCGCCGTTCTGCATCAGCGGCGTGACGTTGGCCTCCACCCAGTAGTGGTCGCCGTTCTTGCGCCGGTTTTTCACCAGGCCCACCCAGGGGTGGCCGCTGCGCAACGTTTCCCACATGTCGCGGAAGGCCTCGGCCGGCATGTCGGGGTGGCGCACCATGTTGTGCGGCTGGCCGATCAGCTCCTCCTGCGTGAAGCCGCTCACCTCGATGAAGGCGGGGTTGCAGTAGGTGATGCGGCTGTCCAGGTCGGTGGTCGAGACGATGGTCATGCCATCGGCAAAACGGTACTCACGCTGGGTGACGGGCAGGTTGGTGCGCATGGGGTCCTTCTTTGATGCACACGAGGGCACGGTGCGGCCGGCCTGGAGGGCTGATACCCATGTCGGCTGTCGGGTTGCCCGGCTTTAACGGGAAAACCCGGGGTTGTCGCCGCTGTGCTGCCCGCCCGTTGGCCTGGCGCGGCGATACTCCCGCGCTTTTCGTTGTTGGCCCGGTCGCCGGGCGCATCTTTTATGGCCCACGCCTGGCAGTTCTTTCGCGCCGGCGGTGTCGACCAGGTCGTCATCGCCACCGGCGCCGACATCGCCCACCTGCATGAGCTGGATCAAAAGCTCTGGGTGGCCCTGGCCTGCCCCACGCGGGGCATCGACTTCGACACCCGCACGCTGGACCTCATCGACAGCGACCACGACGGCCGCATCCGCGCGCCCGAGCTGCTGGCCGCCTGCCGCTGGGCCTGCGAGCGCCTGAAAGACCCCGAGCAGCTGATCCGCGGCGGCGACCGCCTGGCGCTGGACGCGCTGGCCGAGAGCGGCGAAGGCCCGGCGATGCTGGCGGAGGCCCGTCGCACGCTGGAGCGCCATGGCCACCCCGAGGCCCCCGACATCGGCCTGGACGAGATTGCCGAGCGCCAGAAGCACCTGGCCGCCGAGCGCCTGAACGGCGACGGCATCGTCACGCCCGACACCGCTGGCGACGACGCGGCGCTGAAGGCCGTGATCGAGCAGGTGCTGCAGGCCCAGGGCGGCGTGGCCGACGCCAGCGGCGCCATGGGCGTGGACGAGGCCCGTGCCACCGCCTTCTTCGACGCGGTGCAGGCGCTGCTGGACTGGCACGCCCGGGGTGAGGCCGACTGCGGCCCCATGCGGCCGGCCGCCCAGGCGGTGGACGCGGTGCACGACAAGGTGGAGGACTACTTTGCCCGTTGCCGGCTGGCCAGCTACGACCCCGCCGCCGCCGAGGCGCTGAACGCCCCGCCGGTGGAAGAGCTGCGCAAGCTGGCCGCAGTGCGCCTGTCGCTGGCCACCGACCCGCTGCAGGCCTTGCCGCTGGCGCCGGTGGGCGCGCACAAGCCGCTGCCGCTGGGCGAAGGCGCCAACCCGGCCTGGCAGGCCGCGCTGCAGCGCCTGCGGGCCGAGGCGGTGCAACCGCTGCTGGGCAGCGACCTGGCCGAGCTGGACGAAGCCGGCTGGCAGCGCCTGAAGGCGCGTGTGGCGCCGTGCCGGCAATGGCTGGCGGCGCGCCCGGCCGGGCCGCTGGCGGGCCTGTCGGCCCACGACCTGCAGGCGCTGGTGGGCCACGACCTGCCGGCCGCGCGTGCCCGGCTGCTGGCACTGATCGCCGAGGACAAGGACGCCGCGCCGCTGCACGGCCATGTGAACGACCTGGAAAAGCTGCTGCGGCTGCAGCGCGACCTGCTGGTGCTGCTGCGCAACTTCGTCAGCTTCGCGGCCTTCTACCGGCGCGAAGGCGCGGTGTTCCAGGCCGGCCGGCTGTTCCTCGACGGCCGCAGCTGCGACCTGACGGTGAACGTGGCCGATGCCGGCAAGCACGCGGTGATCGCCGGCCTGGCCAAGGCCTACCTGGCCTACTGCGAATGCACCCGCGGCACGCAGAAGATGACCATCGCTGCCGCCTTCACCGCGGGTGACGTGGACTTCCTCTTCGTCGGCCGCAATGGCCTCTTCTACGACCGCGAAGGGCACGACTGGGACGCCCGCATCGTCAAGGTGATCGAGAACCCGATCAGCATCCGCCAGGCCTTCCTGTCGCCGTACAAGAAGTTCCTGCGCATGATCGAGGAGCAGGTGGCCAAGCGTGCCGCCGCCAGCGACACCGCCTCTCAGGGCAAGCTGGGCGGTCTGGCCGGCCGCATCGCCACCGCCGACAAGTCGCCGCCGGTGGCCGGCGTGGCCGCGCCAACGGACGCGGCGGCCGCCAAGGGCCGCATCGACGTGGGCACGGTGGCCGCCCTGGGCGTGGCGCTGGGCAGCATCAGCGCGGTGCTGGTGGGCGTGTTCACCAAGTTCGTCGACCTGGGCTGGTGGATTCCGGTGGCACTGGCCGGCATCGTGCTGTCCATCTCGGGGCCCAGCATGCTGATCGCGTGGCTGAAGCTGCGCCAGCGCAGCCTGGGGCCCATCCTGGACGCCAGCGGCTGGGCCATCAACGGCCGCATGCAGCTCAATGTGCGGCTGGGCGCTTCGCTGTCGCAGACGGCGCACCTGCCGCCGGGCACGGTGCGCCGGCCCGATCCGTTTGCCGAGCGGCACGGCTGGGGCTGGGTGATGGGCACCGCAGCCCTGGTGGTGGCGCTGGGCGTGGGGGCCTGGCGCCTGGGCGTGGTGGAACGGTGGTGGCCCGCCGCCGGCACGGCAGCGGGGCCGGCGGCAGGCGCCTCGGCGCCCGCCGGTTCAGCGCCCGCGCGCTGAACCGCCCGCTCAGGGCGTGACGATGTCGCCCAGCACCAGGCCTTCGCGGCGCGGGTCGGCGCCGCCGGCCAGCACGCTGCGGCCATTGACCGTGCTGCGCATGATGGTGCCGATGCCGCTGCTCTGGGCGTTGACGCTCACGGTGTGACCCAGCGCCCGCAGGCCGGTAACCAGCGGATCGTTGGCGCCGTTGTTGGTGGCGTTGATGTTGGGATGCTCGCCGCCCACGTTGGTGGTGGCGCTGTTGGCAGCGCCGAAGTCCACCAGTGAGGTGGCCTGCTGGGCATCCAGGCCCCAGTCCAGCGCACCCACCACCGTCTTGGCCACGTACTGGATGATGGTGGCGCCGCCCGGCGAGCCGGTGGCCATCGCGAAGTCGCCGGCCTTGCCCGCGGAATCCAGCTTGAACACCAGCGTCGGCGCCATCGAGCTGCGCGGGCGCTTGCCCGGCTGCACGCGGTTGGCGATCAGGGCGCCGGTGGCGTCCGTCGGCGCCGCGTCGAAGTCGGTCAGCTGGTTGTTCAGGATGAAGCCGTTGGTCATGTGGTACGAGCCGAAGCCCGCTTCCACCGTGGTGGTCATGCTCACCACGTTGCCGTCCTTGTCCACGATGGTCATGTGCGTGGTGCCAGCCTCGGGCGCGCTGCTGGTGCCGCTGGGCGTGGCGGTGCCGAAGGTGCCCGGCTGCGCCGTGCCCATGCTGCGCGTCATGCTGATGAGCTGCGAGCGGCTCTTCAGGTAGGCCTTGTCCACCATCGCGGCGGGCGAGCCGCCGGGCAGGACCACGAAGTCGGTGTCGGCCACGTACTTGTTGCGGTCGGCGTAGGCCAGGCGGCCGGCCTCGGCCATCAGGTGCACGCCCATCACCGTGGGCTTGCCGCCTTCCAGGTCGATGTCGGTGGGCTTGTATTGCGCCAGGTCGAAGTTCTCGACGATGCCCAGGATCTGCGCCACCGCCAGGCCGCCCGACGACGGGGGCGGCATGCCGCACACCATGTAGGCGCTGCGGTAGGTGGTGCAGATGGCCTCGCGCTTCTTGGCCTGGTAGCTCGACAGGTCGCTCAGCGTGAGCTTGCTGGGCGTGATGGGCGCGCCATTGGCGCCGACCGTCTGGCCGGCCTTGTCGACGATGGCCTGGGCCAGCGCGCCGTTGTACAGTGCATCGGCGCCGCCGCTGGCCAGCGTGCTCAGCGTGGCGGCATAAGCCGGCAGCTTGAAGGTGGTGCCCAGTGCCTTGGGTGTGCCGTCGGCATTCAGGTAGGCGGCGGTGGCCTCGGCATCGCGCAGGAAGTTGGTGGCCGCGCCGGCGATGGCATCGGCCATGCGGCCGCTGATCGGGAAGCCGTTGGTCGCCAGATCGATGCCAGGCTGGAACAGGTCCTTCCAGGGCTTCTTGCCGTGTTCGCTGTGGGCCAGGCCCAGCATCTTCACCGCACCGGGCACGCCGATGGAGCGGCCGCTGGCGCGGGCGCTGGGCACCGGGGTGGTGCGGTTGCTGGTGTCGTCGATGTAGCGCAGGTAGTTCTCAGTGGCGGTGGCCGGCGCGGTCTCGCGGCCGTCGTACGCGGTCACGGCCTTGGTCTTGGCATCGAAGTGCAGCATGAAGGCGCCGCCGCCGATGCCGCTGGACTGCGGCTCCACCAGGCCCAGCACGGCCTGCACGGCGACTGCCGCGTCCACCGCGCTGCCGCCGCTCTTGAGCACCTCGCAGCCGGCCTTGCTGGCCAGCGGGTTGGCCGTGGCCACCATGTACTTGCTTGAATAGACAACTTTCTTGCCCACGCGGTAGCCGCTGGCGGGCTCGGGGGCGGCGGGGTCGCCGGGCAGGCCGGAGCCCACCACCACCGTGCCACCGCTGGTGCTGAGGATTTCGCAGCCGGTGTCAGGGCCGTCGGAATCGCTGAAGAAGCAGCCCGAGAGGGCAAAGGCGCTGGCGGCCGCCAGCGGCGTGAGGATCAACACGCGACGAAGGGAAGTAGGCAAACTGGGTTCTCCTGATAGGCACGCCGGTGGGGCGAAATACTGTGGCCCACAACCGGTTCACCGAGTATCAGCAAGAACCATGCAGGAACGTCCTACGTAGTACCCGATACTTGCCGAAAGCAAGCGTCACAGAAGCCCCAGGTCAGCGCCGAGGCGTCGGGCCCGGCCGGGTCGCTGTGGGCCAGGCCGGCGGCGCCGCCGCTCCACGCATGGCCCAGCCCGTCGATCTCGCACAGCCGGGCCACCAGGCGCCGGCCGCGGCCGCGGTGATCGGTCACCGTCATCGCGTGGCGCTGGCCGCGCTGCACCCGGCGGCTGGCGGTGCTGCGCGCACCGTGGGCTTGCGCCCAGGCATGGACGGCATTCCGTCCGTTGACCGGATCAACCAGTCGGTCTGCCGACCCCTGCAGCACCAGCAGCGGCGGCGGCAGCATGCCCTCGGGCAGCGCCACCTGGCCATGGCCGCGCATGGCCTGCAGGCCGGTGGCGGTGGAGCGGGCACTGCCCGGCGCCACGCCCGAATGCATGACCACCGCGGCGTAGCGCAGCGGCTCGCGCGTGGCCAGCAGCGCGGCCATGCCGGCACCGGCCGACAGTCCGGCCAGCGCCACGCGCTGGCGGTCCACCGGGTGGCGCAGGGCCACCTGGTCCACCATCAGCTGCAGCGTCTGCGCCTCGGCCTGGGCGTGGCCCGCGCGCAGCTCGTACCAGCGCCAGCAGCCCTGGGGGTGGGCCAGCGTGTCCTGCTCGGGGTACAGCACGAAAAAGCCGTGCCGCTCGGCCAGCCGGTGCATGCGGCTGCTGAAGGCCAGGTCGCGGCCGGTCTGGGCACAGCCGTGCAGCATCACCAGCAGCGGTGCGGGTGCCAGCCGTGCCAGCAGCCCGCCGCGCAGCGCCGCCGGCCGGTAGAGCGTGAAGCGCCGCGCGCCCGCCGGGCCCACCGCCAGCCCGGGCAGCCAGTCACCCGGCGCGCGCGGAAAGCGCTGCTGCTCGGCCAGCGCCTTCAGGGCCGGCTGCACGATGCGGCCCACGCGGCTGGCCGCGCGCCGCGGCTTGGGCTTCGGCTTGGCCGTGACCGTGGCCTGCAGCGGTGCCGCCGCGGGCTTGCGCCTGGGCGTGACCTTGGGCTTGGCGGCCGACTTCAGCAGCGCCTTCTGCTGCTTGACCGCCGCCCGTGCCAGCGCGTGGCCGCTGCGGTTGAGCAGGCGGGTCCAGGCGCCGAGCAGGCTGCGTTTGGCCACGGGCGTGGCCGTATCAGAACAGGTGCCGTGCCAGGAACTGCAGCGAACGGCCGTGGGCCAGCGCGGCCGATGCGGGGTGGTACGAGCCGCGCATCCAGCAGTTGAAGCCGTGGGTGGCGCCGGGGTACACATGCAGCTCGGCGGGCTTGCCGGCAAATGCCTTGCGCACCTCTTCCACCTTGTCCAGCGGAATGGCGTGGTCCTGCTCGGCGTAGTGGAACTGGATGGGGCAGCTGATGCTGCCGCTGCGCTGCAGCTGGTCGTGGATGCCGCCGCCATAGTAGGCCACGGCCGCGTCCACGCCGGGGTCGGACGCGGCGAGATAGGCCAACCGGCCGCCCATGCAGTAGCCGATGGCGCCCACCTTGCCGCCGGCCGCGTCCACCTCGGTGCGGGCGCGCAGCGTGGCCACGGTGGTCTTGATGTCGGCGGCCAGCTGCTCGGGCTTGGCGGCCTTCATCAGCGCGATGGCGCGGTCGAAGTCGTCGCCGCTGTAGCCCAGCTCCACGCGCGGTGCATCGCGCCAGAACACGTCGGGCGCCATCACCACGAAGCCATCGAGCGCGTACTGGTCAGCCACCGCGCGGATGTGCTCGTTGACGCCGAAGATCTCCTGGAACAGCACCAGCCCCGGACCCGTACCGGCCGGGGGCAGCGCCAGATAGGCGCCGTACTGGCCACCGTCCTGCGCGGTGATGTCGATCCATTGGCTGCTCATGCGTACTCCTGTGCTTGGCTTGGTCTGCCGGCCATTGTGGTTCAGCCCGCAAAGCCCTTGCGGCACAGGCCGACTTCCAGCCGAAACGGGTTGAAGTTTGTGGTTGATAGGCGAAAGTGGGCCGCCTAGCATGGCCCCGCGCCGACGCAGAGCGGCCACAGCAGTACAGGAGACAAGACGAATGGACCGGCCGTGCTGAATCCCTGGGCCACCCTGTCGGGCGGTGAACGGGCCGTGCTGGACGCCGTGATGTGGAGCACCGGGCTGCCGCGCGAGGCCGTGGCGCACCGGGCCGAGCTGTCGCGCACCCGGGCCAATGCCGCCGTCGCTTCGCTGATGGAGCAGGGCCTGCTGGAACAGGCCGGCCCCCAGGCCAGTACCGGCGGCCGCCGGGCCGAGACGCTGCGCCTGGCGCGCACCCTGGGCGTGGTGCTGGCGGTGGACCTGGGCGCCACCGGGCTGGACGTGGCGGTGCTCACGCCCGACCTGCGCATCCTGGAACGCCATGCCGAGGCGATGGACGTGCGCCGCGGCCCGGGCCTGGTGCTCAGCCGCGTGCGGGCCTTGCTGCGCGAGCTGCTGGCGCGCTGTGGCGCCACGCCGCGCCAGGTGCTGGCCATCGGCCTGGGCGTGCCGGGGCCGGTGGACTTCGACCATGCGCAGCTGGTGGCGCCGCCGCTGATGCCCGAGTGGGACGGCTTTTCGATCCGCGACGATCTGCGCGCCGACTACGCGGCCCCGGTGTTCGTGGACAACGACGTCAACCTGATGGCGCTGGGCGAGCTGTGGCGGCTGCAGCGCAGCCTGAAGAATTTCGTCGTCATCAAGGTGGGCACCGGCATCGGCTGCGGCATCGTCTGCCAGGGCCAGGTGTACCGGGGCGTCAACGGCTCGGCCGGCGACGTGGGCCACATCTGCGTCGACCCCCAGGGCCCGCGCTGCCACTGCGGCAACCTGGGCTGCGTGGAAGCCATGGCCGCCGGCCCCGCCATCGCCCGCATGGCCACCGAGGCCGCGCAGGCCGGCAAGAGCCCGATGCTGGCGCAGCTGCTGGACGAGCGCGGCGTGCTGACCCCCGCCGACGTGGCCCAGGCCAGCCGCGCGGGCGATGCGGCCAGCAATGCCATCGTGCAGCGGGCCGGCGCCCTCATCGGGCAGATGCTGGCTTCGGTCGTCAACTTCTTCAACCCCAGCCATGTGTTCATCGGCGGCGGCGTCACCCGCACCGGGCCGCTGTTCCTGGCCAGCGTGCGGCAAAGCATCTACCACCGCAGCCTGGCGCTGAGCACCCGGCACCTGGAGATCCAGTACACGCCGCTGGGTGACGAAGCCGGCGTGGTGGGCGCCGGCGCGCTGGCGCTGCAGCAGGCCATGCTGCAAGGGGCCACAGCATGAGCCTGCATGTGCAGTTCGAAGGCATCACCAAACGCTTCGGCCCGGTGCAGGTGCTGCATGGCGTGAGCTTCGAGGTGCAGCCCGGCACCGTGGTGGGGCTGCTGGGCGAAAACGGCGCCGGCAAAAGCACGCTGATGAAGATCCTCGCGGGCCATGAGCAGCCCAGCGGCGGCACGCTGCGCATCGGCGGCCAGCCGGTGGCCTTTGCCGGCTCGCGCGAGGCCGAGGCCGCGGGCATCGTGCTCATCCACCAGGAATTCAACCTGGCCGAAGACCTGACGATCGCGCAGAACATCTTCCTGGGCCACGAGAAAAAGCGCGGCTGGCTGCTGGACGATGCGGCCATGCGGGCCGAGGCCGCGCAGGCGCTGGCCCAGGTGGGCCTGGCCGTGAGCCCCGACACGCCGGTGCGCCGGCTCATCGTGGCCGAAAAGCAGCTGGTGGAAATCGCCAAGGCCCTGGCCCGCCGCGCCCGCCTGCTGGTGATGGACGAGCCCACCGCCACGCTGACGCCCGGCGAGACCGAGGCCTTGTTCAACCTGATGGCGCGGCTCAAGGCCGAGGGAGTCACCATCCTCTACATCAGCCACAAGCTGGACGAGGTGGAGCGTGTGACAGACGGGGTGGTGGTCATGCGCGACGGACGCTTCGTCACCCGCGCGCCCACCGCCAGCCTGACGCGCCGCGAAATGGCCAATTTGATGGTGGGCCGCGAGCTGGCCGACCTGTACCCGCCCAAGGACCCGCCACCGCCGGCCGACACACCGCCGCTGCTGCGCGTGCAGGGGCTGACGGTACCGGGCTGGGCGCAGGACATCGGCTTCGAGGTGCGGCCCGGCGAGATCCTGGGCTTTGCCGGCCTGGTGGGCGCCGGCCGCACCGAGCTGTTCGAGGCCTTGCTGGGCCTGCGGCCCCACACGGTGCAGCAGCTGGAGCTGGCCGGGCGGCCGGTGCGCATCCGCAGCCCGCGCGAGGCCGCGCGCCTGGGCCTGACCTACCTGAGCGAAGACCGCAAGGGCAAGGGCCTGCACGTGGACTTCGGCCTGAAGGAGAACCTCACGCTGATGGCGCTGGCGCGTTACGCGCGGCCCTGGCTGCAGCCGGCGGCCGAGCGCGCGGCGATGCAGCAGGCGGTGCAGGACTTCGGCATCCGCACCGGCACGCTGGACATCCCGGCCTCGTCGCTGTCGGGCGGCAACCAGCAGAAGCTGGCGCTGGCCAAGGTGCTGCACCCCGACCCGCGCGTGATCGTGCTGGACGAGCCCACCCGCGGCGTGGACGTGGGCGCCAAGCGCGACATCTACGGCCAGGTGCAGCAACTGGCCCGCCAGGGCCGCGGCGTGGTGGTGGTGTCGTCCGAGTTGATGGAGCTGGTGGGCTTGTGCCACCGCGTGGCCGTGATGCGTGCGGGCTGCCTGATGGCGGTGGTGCAGGGCAGCGGCCTGACCGAAGAGGAGTTGATCGCCCATGCCACCGGAACCCGTGAGCACTGACAAGACCGCCCCACCGCAGGGCCGCCGCGGCGGCGGCAGCCGCCTGCATGGCCTGGGCCCGGTGCTGGGCCTGGCGCTGCTGCTGGTGGCGGGCACGCTGCTCAACAGCGACTTCGCCAGCTTCGACAACCTGATGAACGTGCTCACGCGCACGGCCTTCATCGGCATCATCGCGGTGGGCATGTGCTTCGTCATCATCAGCGGCGGCATCGACCTGTCGGTGGGCTCGATGGCGGCGCTGATCGCCGGCTGCGTGATCCTGCTGATGAATGCGCTGGGCGAGCAGGGCCTGCAGCCGGTGCTGGTGGTGGCGCTGGGCATGGGCTTTGCGCTGCTGCTGGGCGCGCTGTTCGGGCTGGCGCACGGGCTGCTGATCACCCGTGGCCGCATCGAGCCCTTCATCGTCACGCTGGGCACGCTGGGCATCTTCCGCGCGTACCTCACCTATTTTTCCAACGGCGGCGCCATCACGCTGGACAACGCGTTGAGCGATGCCTACAGCCCGGTGTACTACGCCGCGCTGCTGGGCGTGCCGGTGCCGGTGTGGGTGTTCGTCGCGGTGGCGGCGCTGGGCGGGCTCATCCTCAACCGCACGGCCTATGGCCGCTATGTGCAGGCCATCGGCAGCAATGAGCAGGTGGCCCGTTATGCCGCGGTGGACGTGGACCGCATCAAGGTGCTCACCTACGTGCTGCTGGGCGTGTGCGTGGGCATGGCCACGCTGCTGTACGTGCCGCGGCTGGGCAGCGCCTCGCCCACCACCGGCCTGCTGTGGGAGCTGGAAGCCATCGCCGCGGTCATCGTCGGCGGCACCGCGCTCAAGGGCGGCGCGGGCAGCATCACCGGCACCGTGGTGGGCGCCATCCTGCTGTCGGTCATCAGCAACATCCTCAACCTCACCAGCATCATCAGCGTGTACCTGAATGCCGCGGTGCAGGGCTTCGTGATCATCGTGGTGGCCTTCCTGCAAAGGCGCCGCCGCTGAACGTGCCAGCTTTCTTTCCGGCCCGGTGCAAGGGCCTTGTTCCCGCCAAACCAAGGAGACGAGACATGACCCACCCCACCACCTGCCCCACCCCCCGCCGTACCGCGCTGCTGGCCACCGCCGCAGCTGCCGCGCTGTTGGCCCTGGCACCCGCCGCGCGCGCCCAGGCGCCCGCCGGCACCGTCAACCTGGGCGTGGCCATTCCGGCGGCCACGCACGGCTTCACCGGCGGCATCGTCTGGTGGGCCAACGAGGCCAAGAAGGAGCTGGAGAAGACCCACAAGAACCTGAAGGTGACGATCAAGACCGCCGCCAACGCCGGCGAGCAGGCCAACCAGCTGCAGGACCTGGTGACCGCCAACAAGATCAATGCGCTGGTCATCTTCCCGTTCGAATCGGCGGCGCTGACCAAGCCGGTGCAGCAGGTCAAGGGCAAAGGCGTGTATGTCACCGTGGTGGACCGCGGCCTGACCGACACCAGCGCGCAGGACGCCTACGTGGCCGGTGACAACACCGCCTTCGGCAAGGTGCCGGCCGATTACATCGCCAAGGCGCTGGGCGGCAAGGGCAACGTGGTGGCGCTGCGCGGCATTGCCACCACGCTGGACAACGAGCGCATGGACGCCTTCAACGCGGTGATGAAGGGCTACCCCGACATCAAGCTGCTGGACGCCAAGTACGCCAACTGGAACCGCGACGACGCCTTCAAGGTGATGCAGGACTACCTCACCCGCTTCAAGCAGATCGACGCGGTGTGGGCGGCCGACGACGACATGGCCGTGGGCGTGCTCAAGGCCATCGACCAGGCCAAGCGCACCGACATCAAGCTGGTGTTCGGCGGTGCCGGCGCCAAGGGCATGGTCAAGACGCTGATGGACGGCGCGGACCCGCGCATCCAGGCCAATGTGTCGTACTCGCCCAAGTTCATCTACGACGCCATCAAGCTCACGGCCGAGGCGCGGCTCAAGGGCGACAAGCTGCCGCCCACCACCATCATCCCGTCGGTGTTGATCACCAAGGACAACGCCAAGGACTTCTACTTCCCCAACTCGCCGTTCTGAGGCCGCCATGGCACGCCCCGTCACTCTTTTCACCGGCCAGTGGGTGGACCTGCCGCTGGCCGAGCTGGCCCCGCTGGCCAGGCGCATGGGCTACGACGGCCTGGAACTGGCCTGCGGCGGCGACCACTTCAAC
The DNA here is from genome assembly GCF_023573145.1 of Aquincola tertiaricarbonis. Classification (GTDB taxonomy): domain Bacteria; phylum Pseudomonadota; class Gammaproteobacteria; order Burkholderiales; family Burkholderiaceae_C; genus Aquincola; species Aquincola tertiaricarbonis_B. Next base: position 121,829 of record NZ_CP097635.1, on the reverse strand, counting down.
GTGCAGCGCGCGCTGAAGGAGCCGGGCTACGTGCAGCAGCAGCGCGCGCTGCTGCAGGCGCATGGCCTGCAGTGCTGGGCCATCGGCAACCACCTGGTGGGCCAGGCGGTGTGCGACCTGATCGACGCCCGCCACCAGAAGATACTGCCCGCGCATGTGTGGGGCGATGGCGAGCCCGAAGGCGTGCGCCAGCGCGCCGCGCTGGAGCTGGCCGACACCGCGCGCGCGGCCAAGGCCTTTGGCGTGAAGACGGTGACGGGCTTCACCGGCTCGTCGATCTGGCATGCCCTATACGCCTTTCCGCCCACCACGCAGGCCTTCTGGGATGCGGGCTACGAAGACTTTGGCCGCCGCTTCGCGCCCATCCTGCAGGCCTTCGACGAGTGCGACGTGAACTTCGCGCTGGAGGTGCACCCCACCGAGATCGCCTTCGACATCGCCACCGCGCAGCGGGCGCTGCAGGCCGTGCACCAGCACCGGCGCTTCGGCTTCAACTTCGACCCCAGCCACTTCGGCTACCAGGGCGTGGACTATGTGAAGTTCCTGCGCACCTTCCCGGACCGCATCCACAACGTGCACATGAAGGATGTGTGGTGGGGCAAGGGCGACGGCACCGTGGGCACCTTCGGCGGCCACACCAGCTTTGGCGATGCGCGTCGCACCTGGGACTTTCGCAGCGTGGGCCGCGGCATGATCGACTTCGAGTCGATCTTTGTCGCGCTCAACGACATCGGCTATCGCGGCCCGCTGTCCATCGAATGGGAAGACAGCCGCATGGACCGCGTGCATGGCGCGACGGAAAGCGCCGCTTTCACCCGCCGGCTCGATTTTCCGCCGGCCGGTGGCGCCTTCGACGACGCCTTCGGCCGCAGCGGCGGCACATCCGGGGCCGCGCCATGAGGCGGCTGCGTGTGGCCATGGTGGGCGGCGGTCGCGACGCCTTCATCGGCGCGGTGCACCGGCATGCGATGGCGCTGGACGACCAGTGGGACTTCGTGGCCGGCGCGTTGAGCAGCACACCCGAGCGCTCGCGCGCCTCGGGCCGCGACCTGGGCCTGGCCGACGACCGCAACCACGGCACCTGGCAAGCGCTGCTGGCCGACGAACTGCGCCGCCCACCCGACGAACGTGTGGACGCGGTGAGCATCGTCACGCCCAACCACCTGCACTTTCCGGTGGCCATGGCCTTCGTGCAGGCGGGCTTTCATGTGGTGTGCGACAAACCGCTGGTGCACACCAGCGAGCAGGCGCGCCAGCTGGTGCAGGCGGTGCAGCAGGCCGGCACCGTGTTCGGCGTCACCTACAACTACAGCGGTTACCCGATGGTGCGCGAGGCCCGCGAACTGGTTCGCCAGGGCGCGATCGGCCGCATCCGCAAGGTGGTGATGGAATACCACCAGGGCTGGTTGTCTAGACAGATCGAGAGCAAGCAGGCCGACTGGCGCACCGACCCCGCTCGCAGTGGGCTGGCCGGCGCGGTGGGCGACATCGGCACCCATGCCGAGCACCTGATCGCCACCGTCACGGGCCTGCAGATCGAGAGCCTGTGCGCCGACCTCAGCACCTTCGTGCCCGGCCGCCAGCTGGACGACGACGCCAGCATCCTGCTGCGCTTCAAGGGCGGCGCCAAGGGCGTGCTGCTGTGTTCGCAGATCGAGGCGGGCTGCGAAAACGACATCCGGCTGCGGGTGTTCGGCAGCGAGGGCTACCTGGACTGGCGGCAGGAAGAACCCAACCTGCTGATCCACGCCCCGGCCGACGGCCCCAAGCGCGTGCTGACGCGCAATGCGCCGTGGCTGAGCGAAGCCGCCAAGGTCGCGTGCCGGCTGCCGGCCGGCCACCCGGAGGCCTTCATCGAGGCCTTTGCCAACGTGTACCGCGGCGTGGCCGCGGACATCCGCGCGCGGCAAGGCGGGGAAGCGGCCGAGCCGATGCTGGCGGACTATCCGCGGGTGGAAGAGGGTGCGCGGGGCGTGGCCTTCGTGGAGGCGGTCGTGGGCTCGGGTGGCGGGTGGCACGCGCTGCAGGGGAGCGACTGAGGGGCGCAATCTTGTCCCAAACCGCTTGAAGTGGTACACCGGATCACTGTCGTGAGGATCCGAATGCCAGAAATGCTTGTTCCGGGGGGTGCCGTACCAGTCTTGCCCCTGGCCGCCGCCCTGATGTCCGAAGATGGCCGCATTCTGGAAGCCAATGCGCATTGGCAGCTCACCGTGGGTGAGGCCGTGCGGCTCCTGGACTTGCTGGGACCCGAAGATGCGGGGCCGGTATCATTTTTTGTCGGCAGCCTGCCGCGCGACTGCCTGGTGAAACAGGCCGACGGCGGCTGGCGCTGGATGTCGGTGCATGCCGCGCTGCATGCGCCCGATGAAGCGGGCCGGCCGCGCCGCCTGGTGTGGCTGATGGACGTGCATGAACGCCACCTGCGCGAACAGGCGCTGCAACAGCGGGTGCGCATGCAGGCCGACATGCTCAATGCCAGCGTCGACTGCATCAAGATCATCGGCACCGACGGCCAGCTGCTGCACATGAACCAGGCCGGCTGCCAGGCGCTGGGCGTGCCCGAGGACGACGTGGCCGGCCGCCCCTGGCTGCCCTTGTTGCCGCCTGAGGTGGGCGCACGCGGCGAGGTGGCCCTGCAGCAGGCCCTGCGGGGCCAGGTCGGGCGATTTCCCGGTGCCAGCCAGCTGCCCGGGCAGCCGCCCGAGTACTGGGACAACGTGCTCACGCCGCTGCTGGGCACCGACGGCGCGGTCAAGGCCGTGCTGTGCGTGTCGCGGAACACCACCGCGCAAACCGTGGTCGAAGAGCGCTTGCGCCTGGCGGTGCGGGCGGCCAACGAGGTCATCCGCGACTGGGAGCTGCTGCAGGGCCGCATCACCTGGAACGAAGCGGTCGAGCGCTGCTATGGCTACCCCGCTTCGCACGGCCTGGGCACGGTGGACGGGTGGCTGGCCCGCGTGCACCCGGAGGACCGGGCGCGCGTCTGGAGCTTCTTTGAAGAGCTGACCGCCGGCGACCAGGACGAGTACGCGCTGGAGTACCGCTTCGCCAAGGCCGATGGCCACTACATCGAGGTGCGCGACCGCGGCTGCGTCAGCCGGGCGCCTTCGGGGCAGGTGGTGCGCATCGTCGGCTCGCTGCTCGACCAGACCGAACGCAAGGCCATCGAGCGCGGCTTCGAGGCGGTCAACCGCTCGTTGAGCAGCCGCATCGCCGAGCGCACCGATGAGCTGAACCGCCTGTGGGACCTCTCGCCCGACCTGCTGGTGGTGCTGGACAGCCGGGCCCACATCCGGCGCGCCAATCCATCGGCCCATCGCATCCTCGGCTATTCGGTGGGCGATGTGCTGGGCCATCACATTGCCGAGTTCGTGCTGCCCGACCAGGTGCAGCGGCTGTATGACGCCTTCGCGCTGATCGACAAGCAGGTGAAGACGGCGGTGGTGCTGCGCCACCCGCACCGTGAAGGCGGCAGCCGCTGGGTGTCTTGGGTAGGGGTGACCACCGGCGACGAGATCTTCGTGGCTGGCCGCGACGTGACGGCCGAGCGTGAGGCGCGTGCCAAGCTCAAGCAGACCGAGGACGAACTGCGCCAGGCGCAGAAGATGGAAGCCATCGGCCAGCTGACCGGCGGCATCGCCCACGACTTCAACAACCTGCTGTCGTCCATTGGAGGCGCGCTGCAGATCATCCGCCGGCGGGCGCAGCTCGATCCGCAGTTCACGCGCTACCTGGACATGGGCGATGCCTCGGTGCGCCGCGCGGCGGCGCTGACGCAGCGGCTGCTGGCCTTCTCGCGCCGGCAGACGCTGGACCCGCGGGCGGTCAGCATCAACCGCCTGGTGCAGGGCATGGCCGAGCTGATCGGCCGCAGCGTCGGGCCGGCGGTGCGGGTGAGCGTGCAGCTGGAGCCTGCGCTGTGGGCCACGCGGGTCGACGGGCCGCAACTCGAGAATGCGCTGCTCAACCTGTGCATCAACGCGCGCGACGCGATGCCCGATGGCGGCGACCTGACGCTGGTCACCTCCAACCAGTCGCTGCCGGCCGAGGCCGCCGCCGCCCACAAGCTGCCGCCGGGCGACTACGTCGGGCTGGACGTCATCGACACCGGCACCGGCATGCCGCCTTCGGTGGTGCAGCGGGTGTTCGAGCCCTTCTTCACCACCAAGCCGCTGGGCAAGGGCACGGGCCTGGGCTTGTCGATGGTGTACGGCTTCGTGCGCCAGTCGGGCGGTCAGATCGCGGTGGATTCCACGCCGGGCCGGGGCACGCGCATGTCGCTGCTGCTGCCGCGGCACCTGGGCGAAGCCGATGCCGACGAGCCCGCCGCGCCCCAGAAGGTGGCCGGCGGCGCAGGCGAAACCATCCTGCTGGTGGACGATGACGACGCGGTGCGCCACCTGATCACCGAGCTGCTGACCGAGGCCGGCTACCGGGTGCTGCCCACGCGTGACGGCCCGGGCGCGCTGCAGCTGCTGCAAGGCCAAGAACCCATCGGCCTGCTGCTGACGGACGTGGGCCTGCCCGGCGGCATGAATGGCCGCCAGGTGGCCGACACCGGACGTGAGCTGCGACCGGCGCTCAAGGTCTTGTTCATCACCGGCTATGCCGAGACCACCGCGCTGGGCAATGCGCTGGCCGAAGACCGCATGGAAGTGCTGGCCAAGCCCTTCGAGTTTCCGGTGCTGCTGGCCAAGGTGCGCGAGATGCTGGACGCCTGAGCCGCCGTCTACGTCACTCAACGCTACGTCATTCGACGTATACCCAGGCCCGGCCCCGCCGCCGCCCAATGCGTGCATCGCATCGGCAGGCAGCAGGAGGACACGGGCATGAACCACGGCGACATCAGCAGCAGCAACGACACCGTCGGGGTGGCGGTGGTCAACTACAAGATGCCCCGGCTGCACACCAAGGCCGAGGTGCTGGCCAATGCACGCGCCATCGGCGAGATGGTGGTGGGCATGAAGCGCGGGCTGCCGGGGCTGGACCTGGTGGTGTTCCCGGAGTACAGCACCCACGGCATCATGTACGACCCGCAGGAGATGTTCGACACCGCGGCCACGGTGCCCGGTGAAGAGACGGCCATCTTTGCCGACGCCTGCCGAAGGGCCAAGGTGTGGGGTGTGTTCTCGTTGACCGGCGAGCGCCACGAGCAGCATCCGCGCAATGCGCCGTACAACACGCTGATCTTGATGAACGACCAGGGCGAGATCGTCCAGAAGTACCGCAAGATCATGCCCTGGGTGCCCATTGAAGGCTGGTACCCGGGCAACCAGACCTATGTGAGCGAAGGCCCCAAGGGTCTCAAGATCAGCCTCATCATCTGCGACGACGGCAACTACCCCGAGATCTGGCGCGACTGCGCGATGAAGGGCGCGGAGCTGATCGTGCGCTGCCAGGGCTACATGTACCCGGCCAAGGACCAGCAGGTGCTGATGGCCAAGGCCATGGCCTGGGCCAACAACTGCTACGTGGCGGTGGCCAACGCAGCGGGCTTCGACGGCGTGTACAGCTACTTCGGCCACAGCGCGCTGATCGGCTTCGACGGGCGTACGCTGGGCGAGTGCGGGGAGGAAGACAACGGCGTGCAGTACGCGGCGCTGAGCAAGCACCTGATCCGCGACTTCCGCAAGCACGCGCAGTCGGAGAACCACCTGTTCAAGCTGCTGCACCGCGGCTACACCGGCCTCATCAACTCCGACGACGGCGACCGCGGCGTGGCCGAGTGCCCCTACGACTTCTACCGCCAGTGGGTGGCCGACCCCGCCGCCACCCGCGCCGCGGTGGAAGCCATCACGCGGCCGATGGTGGGCACCGAGGAGTGCCCGATCGAGGGCATTCCGAATCCGCGCAGCATGGGGTAGGGCGCATCGTCCATTGTTTTGAGGAGGCACCCGCAAGCGATCGGCCCTAGCCTGCGCCCACCAAGTGGGCTTGGGAGCTGTGGACATGAGCGGTGACATGGATCAAGCGCCTGCGGGCGCGTCTGCCCAGGTGCGGGCCGGGTTAGCCGCGGGCCTGTTGGTGCTGGTGTTTGCCTTCACGCTGGCCCTTGCGGTGCCGGTCTTCTATGACAAACCCGGCACGGCCTTCTGGTTCGTCGGCCTGCTGGTGATCTTCGGCGCGGCCCTGGCGTTGATCGCCATGGTGTTCCATGCGCTGGGTCTGGCCTCGGCCGACGAGGCGTTTGGTCTGCCGGCCGGTTCATTGCGCTCGCTGCTCGCCGTGGGGGTGATGGTGTTGTTCGCGGTGTTCGGGCTGCAGGCGCTCATGAACGATGGTGCAGGCAGCTTGCCTGGCTGGCAGCTCTTCAGCACCACCGTGGCCGACGTTGCGCGGGTGCAGCCCGAAATCCAACGCTACGAAAAGCAGGGTCTGCTGGCGATCGCCGGGGCCGCCAGCGGCCCGACCGGCATCGAGCTGCGCATCTACTCCCCCACGCGCACCACACCTGCGGCCACCCAGGACATCCAGAAGCAGATCATCACCGCGCTGATCACCCTGGTGACTTCGGTGGTCAGCTTTTACTTCGGCAGCCGCAGTGTGGAGGCGATGGCCAAGGCGACGGGTGAAGGCAAGGGCGGTGGGGGTGGGGGTGGAGCGGGCGCCGTACCCGGCACGGTGACCGAGGGCATCGGACGCCTGGATGAGGGCATCGCCAAGGCCGAAGCGCGCCTGGCGGCACTGCGGGCCGAACCGCCCGACCCGAACAGGAACCTGGCTGGCCTGGAAGCGCAGCTCAAGCAGCTGAAGGCCGACCGCAGTGGCCTGGAGGCGCTGGTGAAGGACGTCGCCGCCGGCAGCGCCACTGCCGAACAGGCGAGCCAGCGGCTGCAGGCGCTGCGCGCGCAACTGGCGCGGCTGGAGCAGTCGCTCTAGCGGTCGCCCCCGGCGCTCCTGCGTCCAGCCGCCCGACGTCAGCGCCCTTGAGCCGCCGCCGCTCCCCGCACCTGCCGCACCGCGCAGCGAACACCGTCGAACACCGGCTGGCCCAGCGCGGCCTGCAGCGCGCCGTCGTAGCCGCACAGCACGGCGCCGGCCAGCACATAGGCGTCGGCGGGCAGGGCGCGGGCGGCCTGCAGCAGGGTCTGCAGCACGCCCTCGTCCACGCCTTCGCAGGGTGCGAAGGCCTGCTCCAGCGCCGGCGCCATCACACCGGCGATGCGTTCGGGCGGCAGCAGCGCGGCCAGCCGCGCTGCATACAGCGGCGTCATGTCGGGCCCCAGCGTCAGCAGGCCTACGCGGGGCGCCACCTGCGCCGCCTGGGCGACGGCGGCTTCGGTCATGCCGCGCGCGGGCTTGGCGCCCCAGGCCGGGCGCAGGCGGTCGATGGCGCCGTCCAGCGAGATGGCCAGCACCATCGCATCGCAGCGGGCCACCTGCGGTGCCATCAGCGCGGGCAGGGTGGCTTCGGCTTGCGCCAGCTGGGCGGCGCTGCGCACCACGGCGGGCCCCTGCGGGTTGGTCAGCGCCACCAGTTCGTCATCGGGCCCCAGCTCGGCCCGTGCCGAAGCCGCCATGCGCGCAGTGATGTGCGCCGAAGCGTTGGGGTTGAGCAGCAGGATGCGCATCAGCCCTTGAAGATGGCTTCCAGGTCCACCTCTTCGGTGGCTTCGTCCAGCTTCATGCTGTGCTCGATGTGTTCCAGATGCTCCAGCATCAGCCGCTCGGCGCGCGCCGCGTCGCGCCTGGCAATCGCATCGATGATCTGCGAGTGCTCGTCGGCACGGCAACTGGTGCTGGTGGGCGCGTCGTACAGGAAGATCATCAGGCAGGTGAGCACCGACAGCTCGCGCATGCTGCGCGCCAGCGCGGTGTTGCCCGCCAGGTCGGCCGCCAACGAATGGAACTCGCCCGACAGCCGGATGACCGCGCGCTTGTCGTCGCGCCGGCGCGCGTCCAGCTCCAGCTCCTGGTGCATGCGCAGGCGGGCCAGCTTCTCGGGGTTGAGCGTCTGCACCAGGCGCCGCATCACGGCCGGCTCGATCAGGCGGCGCGCCTCGAACACGTCGCGCGCCTGCTCGATGGTGGGCTTGGCGACAAAGGCGCCGCGCTGCGGATACAGCTCCACGATCTGCTCATGCGCCAGCCGGGCCAGCACCTCGCGGATGCGGGCGCGGCTGACACCGAAGATGTCGGCCAGCCGTTCTTCGGCCAGCTTGGTGCCGGGGTGCAGCCGGTGCTCGAGGATGGCGACGTAGATCTTTTCGTAGATCTCGTCGTGGGTGTTCTCGCGCTGCAGGCGGGCGGCGGTGGACGCCTTCTTCGGGCTGGTCGTGCGGGTGGGCATGGGATTCAAGGTGGCCAGCGCATCGGCCGCGGGCATTGTGCCCTGAGCCACCGTCGCTCAGCCCCGCTGGAACCAGCGGCCCCAGCCCTGGATGACCGTGGGATCGGCGCCGATGGCGCGCAGCTGGCCCCACACGGTGGTGCTGACGGTGTCGAACAGCGGCATGCCCAGCTCGTCCTCGATGCGCTCGGCCAGCGGCGCCGCACGCAGGTTGGTGCAGAAGGTGGTGATGGCCTGCGGCCCGGCGGCGGCCACCTCGCGCATCAGGCCGTGCAGCGTGTCGGGCTCCACCAACGCGAAGTCGTGGTTGACGCGGATGCCCAGGTGCCGCTCGGCCACCACCTCGATGCCCAGCGCCGCGTAGTTGTCGACGATGCGCTGCTGCACATCGGCGGTGTAGGGCGTCACCAGCCCCAGGCGCTTGACGCCGTGCAGCGCCAGCAGTTCATTGAGCGCCAGCACCGCGGTGGTGGCGGGCAGGCCGGTGCGCTCGGTGATGCGCTGGCACAGCGTACGGTCGCGGTCGAAGCCCAGCCAGCCGGCTGCGGTGCCGCTCCAGCCGATCACGTCGACCTTGGCATCGGCCAGCAGCTCGGCGGCGGCCAGAATCTTGCTGTCATCGAACTGGCCGAGCGCCTGCTCGGACAGCGAGATATCGGTGACCTTGAAGCGTGCGAAGTGTGCGCTGCCGCCGGGCACGGCCGCGGCCAGCGCGCTGGTCAGCGGCTCCAGCGCGGTGTTGGAAGAGGGCGTGAGCACGCCCAGTCGAAGTGTCTGCGTCATGCAATCGATCATGCAGCATTCGGGCCAGGTGTGTCGACATCGGTGTTGACACTAATGGCTCGAATAAGACTGTCGACGAAAGTGTAGACACTGAAGTTGGCACGGGCGTTGCAAAGGTTTGGCCTGCGCCTGATTTACATGCACCAACACACAGCAGTCAAGATGTTGTCGACACGCCTGATGACAAAGAAGCCCCACGCTGCGCCCCTCGCTGGTGCCGGGGTGGCGCGATGAGCGGGCTTGACCTAGTCATTCGCGGTGCCCGCGTGACCACGGCGGCCGATGTCTTCGTGTCGGACATCGGCATCGCGCAAGGCCGCATCGTGGCGCTGGGGCAGGGCCTGCCGGCCGCTGCACGCGAGATCGATGCCGCCGGTCGTGTGGTCACGCCGGGTGGGGTGGATGCGCACTGCCACCTCGACCAACCCATGGCACCGCCGGTGCGCATGGCCGACGACTTCGACACCGGCACGCGCGCCGCAGCTTGCGGTGGCACCACCACGGTGATTCCGTTCGCGGCGCAGGTCAAGGGCCAAAGCCTGCGCGCCGCGGTGGCCGATTACCACCAGCGCGCCGAGGGCAAGGCCCATGTGGACTACGCCTTCCACCTGATCGTCAGCGACCCCACGCCGCAGGTGCTGGAGCACGAGCTGCCGGCCCTGATCCGCGAGGGCTACACGTCGTTCAAGATCTACATGACCTATGACGACCTGAAGCTGGACGACGGCCAGATCCTGGACGTGCTGTCGGTGGCGCGGGCGCACGGCGCGATGGCGATGATCCATGCCGAGAACGCCGACTGCATCGAGTGGCTGACGCGGCGGCTGGAAGCGGCCGGCCGCACAGCGCCGCGCTTTCATGCGCATGCGCGGCCGATGCTGGTGGAGCGTGAGGCCACCCACCGCGCCATCGCGCTGGCCGAGCTGGTGGACGTGCCCATCCTCATCGTGCATGTGTCGGGCCGCGAGGCGGTGGAGCAGATCCGCTGGGGCCGCGCCCACGGCCTGCCCATTTATGCCGAGACCTGCCCGCAGTACCTCTTCCTCACCGCGGCCGATCTGGGCATCGACGACAGCTACCAGGGCGCCCGCTGCGTGTGCAGCCCGCCGCCGCGCGATGCCGGCAACCAGCAGGTCATCTGGGACGCGCTGGTGGACGGGCTCTTCACCGTCTTCAGCAGCGACCATGCGCCGTTCAACTACGACGCGGCCGAGGGCAAGAAGCCCGGTGGCCAGGAGGTGGCCTTCCGCCACATCCCCAACGGGCTGGCCGGCATCGAGACACGCATGCCGCTGCTGTACTCCGAAGGCGTGCTGGGCGGCCGCCTGACGCTCGAGAAGTTCGTCGAGCTCACCGCCACCAACCCGGCCAAGGCCTATGGCCTGCACCCGCGCAAGGGCAGCATCGCCATCGGCAGCGACGCCGACCTGGTGGTGTGGGACGAACGCGAGTTCGTACTGAGCAACGCGATGCTGCACCACGCGGTGGACCACACGCCCTACGAGGGCCACACGCTGCGTGCGTGGCCGGGGCTCACGCTGGCGCGCGGGCAGGTGGTGTGGGATGGCACGCAGTTCCATCCGCGGCCCGGCCAAGGGCGCTTTCTGCCCTGCGGCATGCCTTCGCTGCGTCCGCGCAAGCCATGACGCGCCTGCTCATCCTCAACCCCAACATCAGCGACAGCATGAGTGCGCTGATCCGCGCAGAGGCCGAGCGATCGGCCGCGCCCGGCACGCAGGTGGTGGTGGTCGCCTTCGGCGACCCTGGCCTGGCTGAGTGCGCACCGCCGCCGGCCAAGCGGCACCTGGGCCTGCCGCCCGCCATCGCCCGCCTGCTCGAACAAGCCCGCTGAAGCCGACCGACCCTTTCAAACCCCGACCCTAGGAGTGCCCATGATGAAACTTGCCCGTGCCGCCGCTGCGTTGGCTGTCGCTTTCGGCTGTCTGGCCGCCCATGCCCAGGATCGCATCACCTTCAAGGTGATCGGGCAACCGGCCGCCACCGGCATGGTGCAGAAGAACAAGGAAAAGCCGTTCTTCGACGAGTTCGCGCAGCGCACCGGCCTGCCGATCAATGCCGACTACAAGCCGATCGACCAGCTGGGCATCAAGGACACCGAGCAGCTGCGGGTGATGAAGGCCGGCCTGTTCGACATCGTCTCGCTGCGCGTGAGCCAGAACTCGCGCGACGAGCCGACGCTGCTGGGCCTGGACCTGGTGGGTGCGGCGCCCGACTACGACGCCGCGCGCAAGGTGTACGACGCCTACTTCGACACGCTGGACCAGCGGCTGCAAAAGCAGTTCCAGGTCAAGCTGCTGGGTGCCTGGCCCTTCGGCCCGCAGATGCTGTTCTGCAAGAAGCCGCTGACCCAGCTGTCCGACCTCAAGGGCATGAAGGTGCGGGTGTACGACCAGAACCTGGCGAAGTTCATCGAAAGCGTGGGCGGCACGCCGGTGCCACTGGCTTTCACCGAGGTACACCAGAGCCTGTCGCTGGGCGTGGTGGACTGTGGCATCACCGGCCCCAGCTCGGCCAATTCGTCCAACTGGCCCGAGGTGACCACGCACCAGTACCCGCTGGGCTTCCAGATGGCGCTCAATGCCTACGCCATCACGCTCAAGGCCTGGAACCGCCTGAAGCCTGAAGAGCAGAAGAAGGTGGTCGCTGCCTTCAAGACGCTCACCGACGACATCTGGGTGTACTCGAAGGAGCTGACGCAGGACGCGCTGAACTGCAACGCGGGCAAGGACCCGTGCACCACCGGCAAGAAGTTCAAGCTGGTGGACGTGGCCGTCAAGCCCGAGGACATCAACACCGTGCGCAAGGCCGTGGCCGCCATCTCGGTGCCCACCTGGGCCGAGATCTGCGACAAGGCCAACCCCACCTGTTCGGCCGACTGGAAGAAGACGGTCGGCAAGGCCCTGAACATCCAGTGAGGCCGGCATGAAGGCCAAGCTGGAACTGTGGTTGGGCACGATCTTCGGCCTGATCTTCGTGGCGCTGTCGCTGCTGGTGGCGGTGGAAACCGTGATGCGCAAGACCTTCAACGTTTCGCTGCAGGGGGCCGATGAACTGGGCGGCTATGCGCTGGCGGTGGGCGCCACCATCGCCTTCAGCCTGGCCTTGACGGGACGCAGCCATATTCGTGTGGACGTGTTCCACGACCGCCTGCCGGCCGCGCTGCAGACCGCGCTGAACTGGCTGTCCGCGGTGCTGCTGGCGGGCTTTGCCGGCCTGGTGGCCTGGCTCGCCTGGTTCGTGATCCAGGATTCGGCCGCGTACAAGAGCGTTGCGCAGACGCCCTGGGCCACGCCGCTGGTGCTGCCACAGTCGGTGTGGCTGGCCGGGTTGGTGGTCTTCGCGCTGGTGGCAGCGGTTTATGCGCTGCGCGCTTCCTGGCTGCTGGTGCAGGGCAGGGTGGGCATGCTCAACCGGGAGTTCGGCCCGCGCAGCACCAAGGACGAGGTGGACGAGGAACTGGAAGACCTCAAGGCGCGCAGCGGCGGCGAGCCCGCGCCCGCGGCGCCGCTCACCGCCATGGGGGTGCGGCCATGAGCGCGGGCTACGTGCTGGCCGGCTTCGCGGCCATGCTGGCGATGATGCTGCTGGGTCTGCCCATCGCGGTGTCCATGGCGGCCATCGGCCTGATCGGCGGGCTGCTGGCCTATGGCCTGCCCGTCATCAATTCGGTGGCGCCGGTGGTCTGGGGCGTGCACAACGACAACCTGCTCACCTCCATCCCGCTGTTCATCCTGATGGGCGAGCTGCTGCTGCGATCGGGCATTGCCGACCGCATGTTTGGTGCGCTGGCGGCCTGGCTGGGGCGGCTGCCGGGTGGGCTGCTGCACACCAACGTGGGCTGCAGCGCGCTGTTCGCGGCCACCTCGGGCTCGTCGGTGGCCACCGCCGCCACCATCGGCACCGTGGCGCTGCCCTCGCTGCACAAGCGCGGCTATTCGATGACGATGTCGCTGGGCTCGATCGCCGCGGGCGGCACGCTGGGCATCCTGATCCCGCCGTCGGTCAACATGATCGTCTACGGCTCGCTCACCGACACCTCGATCGGCAAGCTGTTCATCGCCGGCATCGTGCCCGGCCTGCTGCTCACCGGCTGCTTCATGCTTTTCATCGCCGGGCATGCGCTGGTCACGCGGCAAGGCATCCGCGAGGCATCGGTGCCGATGGCCGAGCGCATCGCGGTGCTCAAGGACCTGGTGCCGCCGGCGGTGGTGTTCTTCATCGTCATGGGCAGCCTGTACGCCGGGGTGGCCACCACCACCGAGTCGGCCGCGCTGGGCGTGGTGGCCAGCCTGGCCTTCGCCTGGAAAAGCGGCAAGCTGAGCTGGACGCTGCTGCAGCACTGCTTCGTGCAGACGGCCAAGACCAGCGGCATGATCCTGCTCATCATCACCGCGGCTTTCGTGCTCAACTTGGCGATCAGCCTCACGGGCGTGGCGGAAACCATGACGCAGTGGGTCACCAGCTTCGGCCTCAGCCAGGTGCAGCTGCTGCTGGTGCTGGTGGTCTTCTACTTCATCCTCGGCATGTTCATGGACGTGCTATCGATGATGGTGGCCACCATCCCCATCACCTTTCCCATCGTCACCGCGGTGGGGGTCGATCCGGTGTGGTTCGGCATCTTCATCGTGCTGATGTGCGAGCTGGGGCTGATCACCCCACCGGTGGGCATGAACCTGTTCGTGGTGCACGGCATCCGGCCCGACAACGGCGGCATCCGCGATGCGATGGTGGGCGCCGTGCCCTACGTGGTCATCATGCTGCTGTTCACCCTGCTGCTGATCGCGGTGCCCGACCTGGCGGTCTGGTTGCCGTCGCACATGTGATGGCGGGCGATCTGTGGCGCCTGCCCGCCACCGAGCTGGGGCGGCTGTACCGCGAGCGCAGCCTCAGCCCGGTGGAGGTGCTGCGCGCGGTGCTCGCGCGCATGGACGCGGTGAACCCGCGCCTGAACGCCGTGGTGGCGCGGCGCGACACCGCGGCGCTGGCCGAGGCGCAGGCGTCGGAGCGCCGCTGGGCCGAAGGCCGGCCGCTGTCGGTGCTGGACGGCGTGCCGTTGACGGTCAAGGACAGCCTGTACTGGCGCGACCTGCCCACCACCTGTGGCACGGCCGCCTTGCGGCTGCACCAGCCCGGCCATGACGAGCTGGCCGCCACCCGCGCCCATGCCGGTGGTGCGGTGGTGCTGGGCAAGACCAGCGTGCCCGAGTTCGCCAACGAGGGCTACACCGCCAACCCGTTGTTCGGCGTCACCGGCAACCCCTGGAACCCGGCGCTCACGCCCGGCGGCTCCAGCGGCGGTGCGGTGGCCGCGGTGGCAGCCGGCATCGGGCCGCTGGCCATTGCGCAGGACGGCGGTGGCTCCATCCGGCGCCCGGCCTCGCACACCGGGCTGGTGGGCCTCAAGCCCTCGCTCAGCGCCTGGCCGCGCCAGCATGCGCTGCCCGGCATGCTGCTGGACTTCGACGTCATCGGGCCGGTGGCGCGCACGGTGGCCGATTGCCGGCTGCTGTTCGACGCGCTGCGGGGCCCCGCGGCGGCCGACCGCAGCTCGCTCTTCACGCCGGCGCCGGTGCGCGAGGGGCCGCTGCGCATCCGCTATGTCGAGCGCCTCGACGGCCATCCACTGGACCCGCAGATTGCCGCCAGTTGCCGCCGCGCGGTGCAGCGGCTGGCTGGTCTGGGCCACCACGTGGAAGAAGGCCCGCTGCCGCTGGACGTGGGCCCGCTGATGCAGGCCTGGCCCGAGATCGGGCAGATCGGCCTGGCCGCCGCGTTCGACGCCCACCCTGAGTGGGAAGCGCAGGCCAGCCCCCGCTACCGCGAGGCCGCGGCGCAAGGCCGGCGGCTGGGCGCGCCGCGCCTGTGGCAGCTCATGGCCTGGGTGCGCGCGCTGCGGCAGCGCAGCCCGGTGATGTTCGAGCAGCTGGACGTGATCGTCACGCCCGCCGCCGCGGCACTGCCCTGGCCGGCGGCGGAGCCCTATCCGCCGGTGATCGATGGCCAGCCGGTGGGCCCGCGCGGGCATGCCGCCTACACCGGCTGGGTGAATGCGGCCGGGCTGCCGGGCCTGGCGCTGCCGGCCGATCCTTCCGCTCAGGGCCTGCCCATTGGCATCCAGCTGATCGGCGCCCATGGCCACGAGCACACCTTGCTGGCCTTGGCCGCCGCCTATGAGGCCGCTGCGCCCTGGGCCGCCCGCTGGCCCGACCTGTGATGCAGATGAAGACGACCGACGACCTGTACAACGGCCGCCGCTTCGACGGCCGACGCAGCCCGCAGGAACAGGCGCTGCGCTGGCCGGGCGGCGCGGGCCTGGCCATCAGCTTCGTGCTCAACATCGAAGAGGGCGCCGAGCTGTCGGTGGCCGATGGCGACGCCAGCAACGAAGGCGTGCACGAGGTGAGCCACCGCATCGACGGTGTGCCGGACTACTGCATGGCCACGCATTTCGAGTACGGGGCCCGTGCCGGTTATGCGCGGGTGGCGCAGCGCTTCATCGACGCCGGCCTGCCGCTCACCTTGAACATCTGCGGCCGCGCCTTGGAGCGCACGCCCTGGGTGGCCGACGACGTGCGCACGCATGCCTGGGAGCCTTGCGGCCACGGCTGGACCTGGACCTCGCCCGCCGGCCGCTCCGAAGTGCACGAGGCCGGCGACATCGCCCGCACGGCCGCGGTCATCACCCGGCTGTGCGGCCGGCCGCCCAGCGGCTGGCACGACAAGAGCAGCCGCACACCGGCCACGCGCCGCTTGCTGCGCGCGCATGGTGGCTTCATCTACGACAGCGACGACTACGGCGATGACCTGCCGTTCCTGCTCGACCCGCGCGACGGCCGACCGCCGCACGTGGTGCTGCCGTACGGATTCGACACCAACGACATGCGCTTTCTCGACCGTGGTGGCTTCGTGCGGGCGGACGACTTTTCAGGCTACGTGATCGACGCCATCGAGGCGCTGCGGCCAGAGGCGCGCCATGCGCCGCGCATGCTGACGATCGGCCTGCACACCCGCATCATCGGGCGGCCGGGGCGCATCGCGGGGCTGGACCGGGTGATCCGCCATCTGGCCGACTGCGCCGACGCGGTGGTGATGACGCGCGAGGCCATCGCCCACCATTGGCTGGGTTGAATCTCAGCCGGCGCCCAGCACCGCCGCCGTTTCCGCCGCGCCCATCTTGGCCGCCAGCGCGCCAGCCGTGCCGCCGGCCGCGTCCTGCCGCGCCGGGTCGGCGCCGGCCTGCAGCAGGGCGTGCACGATGGCCGTGCGGTTGAACATCGCGGCGTACATCAGCGCGGTGCGGCCGTCGGCGCCGGTGGCGTCCACCTGGGCGCCGTGCTGCAGCAGCAGGTGCACGATGTCCTCATCGCCCTTGAACGCCGCAGCGCCCAGCGGCGACTGGCCCTTGTCGTTGCGCCGCTCCGTGTCGGCCCCGTGCTGCAGCAGCAGCGCCACCAGCGGCACGTGGCGGTGGTAGGCGGCCAGCATCAGCAGGCTGTCGCCGGCGTCGTTGGTCAGGTCGGCGGGCAGGCCGGCCCGCAGCAGCGGCGCCAGGTGGCCGACGTCGCCCTGGCGGGCGGCATGGAAAACCTGCCGAAGCTCCTGCAGGATGGCTTCGTCGAGCGGGGGTTTGACGGCGTTCATGACCCCGCCCCAGCAGGCGCCGTGCCTGCCCTCGGGCGGGCATCCACGCGTCAGCGCATCAGCGTCACGCCGGATTTGTCGATGCGCAGCGAACCGTCGCGCGCCGGCAGCACCAGCCGGCCGTCGTCCAGCCGATATTCGGTTTCGCCGGTGGGCTCCCAGTGGGCCACCGCCTCGTTCAGCGAAGGGTCGCGCACCAGGTGCTCGTAGCCCATCACCTTGTAGCGGGCGCCGTCGGAGCCCTGGGCCTGGAAGCTTTCCAGCAGGTGGAGTTGCTTGTCCATGGAGTGTCCTCTGCCGTGGTCGAGAGGCCCCCTGTTCTACGCCGCTCGGCGCGCGGTGGCAACCCTGCCGTCAAGACCACCATGCCGCCAGGGCGCGGCCGATGCTCCCGGGCTGCGCCAGCGCCATGAACAGCACGCCGGCCACCGCACCGGCCACGTGGGCATCATGGTTGATGCGCCCGCCCTGGCTGCGCCCGGCCCACAGGCTGAAGGCCAGGTAGCCCAGCGCGAACAGCGGCGCCGGGATGGGCACCGGGATCGGCAGGATGAACAGCGACGACTGTGGAAACACGATGATGGACGCGAACAGCACCGCCAGGATGGCGCCCGAGGCGCCCAGGCTGGCATATCCCGGCTGGCGGCGGTGGATGAACCAGGTGGCGACGCTGCTGGCCAGCAGGCCCACCGCATACAGCGCCACGAAGCGGGGCGTGCCCAGGTGCCGTTCCAGCCCGAAGCCGAAGGCCCAGAAGGTGAAGCCGTTGAACACCAGGTGCGGCAGGTCGGCGTGGATGAAACTGCTGGTCACCAGCGTGGCGTAATCGCCGCGGCGCGCCAGGCCGTGCGGCCGCAGCAGGTTGCGGGAGATCAGCTGCGGCGCCTTGTACAGGCCCAGCAGGCTCACCACCACGATGGTGGCCAGCAGCAGGGTGGCGGCCGGGGCGCTGGCCACGGCGGCAAGGGTGTCGGGGTTCATGCGGACACTGTAGCTTGTCTAGACATCTTGCACGAAAAGGTTGCCAAGGCGGGGGCGGAATCACTATAGTTGTCTATACAACTTGACCGCCGCCCGCCGGAGAATGCCCGTGAGCCAAGCCGAAACCCCTGCCGACCACGCCCTGCGCAACGACCCCCGCTACGACGCCAGCCGCGTGATCCGCGCGCCGCGTGGCAGCCAGCTGCAATGCAAGAACTGGTTGGCCGAGGCGGCATTCCGCATGATCCAGAACAACCTCGACCCCGAGGTGGCGGAAAACCCCAAGCACCTGGTGGTCTACGGCGGCATCGGCCGCGCGGCGCGCGACTGGGCCTGCTTCGACCAGATCCTGGCCTCGCTGCAGGCGCTGGAGGCGGACGAATCGCTGCTCATCCAGTCGGGCAAGCCGGTGGGTGTATTCAAGACCCATGCCGACGCGCCGCGGGTGCTGATCGCCAACTCCAACCTGGTGCCCAAGTGGGGCAACTGGGACCATTTCAATGAACTGGACCGCAAGGGCCTCTTCATGTACGGCCAGATGACGGCCGGCAGCTGGATCTACATCGGCAGCCAGGGCATCGTGCAGGGCACCTTCGAGACCTTCGTCGAGGCCGGCCGCCAGCACTACAACAACGACTGGTCCGGCCGCTGGATCCTCACCGCCGGCCTGGGCGGCATGGGCGGCGCGCAGCCGCTGGCCGCCACGCTGGCCGGGGCGGTGTCGTTGAACATCGAGTGCCAGCAAAGCAGCATCGACTTCCGCCTGCGCACCCGCTACCTCGACAAGCAGGCCCACAGCCTGGACGAAGCGCTGGCGCTGGTCAAGCACCACTGCGACCGCAAGGAGGCCGTCTCCATCGGCCTGCTGGGCAATGCGGCCGACCTGCTGCCCGAACTGGTGCGCCGCGCGCAGGCCGGCGGCCCGCGCCCCGACCTGGTGACCGACCAGACTTCGGCCCACGACCTGGTGAACGGCTACCTGCCGCCCGGCTGGACGGTGGCGCGCTGGAAGGCTGCGCAGCACGACCCCGCCCAGCATGCCGAGCTGCAGGCCGCCGCCGCGCAGGGCTGCGCGCAGCATGTACAGGCCATGCTCGATTTCCAGGCCATGGGCATTCCCACGGTGGATTACGGCAACAACATCCGCCAGGTGGCCTTCGACCGGGGCGTGAAAAACGCGTTCGACTTCCCCGGTTTCGTGCCGGCGTACATCCGCCCGATGTTCTGCGAAGGCAAGGGCCCGTTCCGCTGGGTGGCGCTGTCGGGCGACCCGGAAGACATCTACAAGACCGACGCCAAGATCAAGGAACTGTTCCCGGCCAACCGTCACACCCACCGCTGGCTGGACATGGCGCGTGAGCGCATCAGCTTCCAGGGGCTGCCGGCGCGCATCTGCTGGCTGGGCCTGGGTGAGCGGCATGTGGCCGGCCTGGCCTTCAACGAGATGGTGCGCAAGGGCGAACTGAAGGCGCCCATCGTCATCGGCCGCGACCACCTGGACACCGGCTCGGTGGCCAGCCCCAACCGCGAGACCGAGGCGATGAAGGACGGCACCGACGCGGTGAGCGACTGGCCGCTGCTGAACGCGCTGCTCAACACCGCCGGCGGCGCCACCTGGGTGAGCCTGCACCACGGCGGCGGCGTGGGCATGGGCTACTCGCAACATGCGGGCATGGTGATCGTGGCCGACGGCAGCGACGAGGCCGAACGCCGCCTGGCCCGCGTGCTGGTGAACGACTGCGCCTCGGGCGTGATGCGCCATGCCGATGCCGGCTACGAAGCGGCGGTGGCCTGCGCACAGCGGCATGGGCTTAAGCTGCCGATGATTCGCTGACTACCGGGGGGCATCGGCCATGCATTGCGACGCGCTGTGGCATCACCTTCACCTGGCCACCATGGCCGAAGGCAGTTCCTACGGCGCCATCGAGCATGGCGCCCTGGCCGTGGCCGATGGCCGCATCGTGTGGCTGGGCCCCGAGGCCGACCTGCCCGCCGGCCTGCGGCCGGAGCGGGAATACGACGGCGGCGGCCGCTGGGTGACGCCGGGCCTGGTCGACTGCCACACCCATGCGGTGTACGCCGGCAACCGCAGCGACGAGTTCGAAGCACGCCTCAACGGTGTGGCGTATGAAGAGATTGCCCGCCGTGGCGGCGGCATCGTGGCCACGATGCGGGCCACCCGCGCCGCCACGCCCGAGGCGCTGTTCGCGGCCAGCCGCCGCCGTGTGGCCAACCTGCTGGCCGAGGGCGTCACCACGCTCGAGATCAAGTCGGGCTATGGCCTGGACACCGCCACCGAGGCCAAGATGCTCCGTGTGGCCCGTGAACTGGGCCGCCTGCTGCCGGTGCGGGTGCACACCACCTTCCTGGGCGCGCATGCGCTGCCGCCCGAGTACGCCGGCCGGGCCGACGACTACATCCAGCTGGTGTGCGACCAGATGCTGCCCGCGCTGGTGGCCGAAGGCCTGGTGGACGCGGTGGACGCGTTCTGCGAGGGCATCGGCTTCACCCCCGCGCAAACCGAGCGTGTGTTCCAGGCCGCCCATGCCCACGGCCTGCGCGTGAAGCTGCATGCCGAGCAGTTGAGCGACCAGGGCGGGGCGGCCCTGGTGGCGCGCTACCGGGGCTTGTCGGCCGACCACCTGGAGCACCTCAGCCCCGCGGGCGTGGCCGCGATGGCCGCCGCCGGCACCGTGGCCGTGCTGCTGCCCGGCGCCTTCTACTTCCTGCGCGAGACCCGGCTACCGCCCGTGGGCGCGCTGCGCGAGGCCGGCGTGCCGATGGCCGTTTCCACCGATTGCAACCCGGGCACCTCGCCCATGCCGTCGATGCTGGCCGCGCTGAACATGGCCTGCACGCTGTTCCGGCTGACGCCGGAAGAAGCTCTGGCCGGTGCCACCCGCCATGCCGCCGCCGCGCTGGGCGTGCAGCACGAGGTCGGCCTGCTGGCCGTGGGCCGTGAAGCCGACTTCGTGCTGTGGGACATCGACCGGCCGGCCGACCTTTGCCATGCGATGGGCTTCAACCCGTGCTGGCGGGTGGTTAACGCGGGTCACGTGCGGCTGCCGGCGGTTTAGGCTTCTTCCGGCGCCCGGCGGGGTGTCGCGCAAAGTGCTAAAGATCGGCAAATATGCGCACACCGTGCCGGCGCGGGGGATGAGGCCGTGACACTGGGCGACGCTGCCGCCTGCCTCGCGCCCTCATGCCTCGTCCCGTTCCTGCTCCCACCCCCCGTTCCACCTTCGATGCCGCGTTGGACGAGGCCTCCGGTGCGGCGCCGGTCAGTCCCGGTGCGCCAGAGCGGCTCGCCCGCCCCGCGTACAGGCCGCGGACAGGCGTGGTCACCGCGGTGCTCGTCACGCTCGGCCTGCTGGCGGCCGGTGAAGCCGCCGTGCGCGGCACCGGCTGGCTCGACTTTCCGCTCTTCGTGGCCGACGCCCGCGTGGGCTACGCGCCCGCGCCCGACCAGGCGGGCCACTGGCGCCTGCGCAGCGACTGGCAGTTCAACGGCCTGGGCATGGCCGGCCCGGCCTTTGCGCCTTCGGCCACCACCCCCAACCTGCTGTTGCTGGGCGAAGGCGGCGTGCTGGGCTGGCGCCACCCGCGCAGCACCGACCGCCTGGGTCCGCAGCTGGCGCGCGCCAGCCGCCAGGCCGTGTGGTCGATGTCGGCGCCGGGCTGGACCTTGCGCAACCAGCTGGCCTGGCTGCGCCGGCACCCCGAGGTGGTGGACCAGGTGGACCGTGTGGTGCTGGTGGTGGGCAGCGGCGACTTCGTCGAGGCCCGCTCCTGGGCCTGCGACCTGACCCACCCGTTGCAAAGGCCGGTCCTCGGCCTGTGGTACCTGCTGCGCCAGCAGCTCACCGACCCGGCCGGCTGCGGCGAAACGCCGTCGGCCTTGCGTGTGCCCCCCGGCGACTGGCAGGCCGATCTGCGGGCCTGGGCGGCCGAGCAGCCGCCGGCCATGCGCAAGCTCAGCGTGTTCCTCTACCCCAACCGCCAGGAATCGCAGCTGACCGCCGCCCTGGCTCAGAACCTGGAACGTCAGGCCGGTGCCATCGCGCGGGCGGCGGGGCGGCCGGTGCCGGTCTACAGCGTCGGCCGTGACGTGCGCTGGCAGCCGCTGCTGTACCGCGACAACCTGCTGCCCACCGAAGCCGGCACCGCCGTGCTGGCCGCGGTGATGGCGTCGCCGGGGGCCGCGGGCTGGCGCTTGCAGCCGTGAGCGGCTGAAGGGCGCGCCTGGCGCCCAGCCTGCCGCAGGCTGCGCGGATGCCGGCAACGTCTGCGCCGGCGTGTGGCCGGCCGATGCTTGGCGGCGTCAGGTGCGGCCGCCTTCCCGGCCCTCCACCGGAAACCACGCCCCAGGCTTGACCACCTGCGGCTGCGCCGTGTCGGTCATGTAGTGCGGCGACATGATCTGCACGCCGTGTTCGTTGAACACGTCCTGAATGTGGCCGTGCAACTGGTTCATCGCTTCGGCGCGGCGGCGTGGGGCGCTGCGGTCGGCCTGGGCGCACAGGCGGTACTCGACGTAGAAGTCCGACAGCGCCGTCTGCACCACGTAGGGCGGTGGCTCGGTGGCCACGCCGGGCGTGCGGCGCGCGGCTTCCAGCAGCATGTGGTGCACCTGCCGCCACGGCGTGGCGTAGCCGATGGTCACCGCGGTGTGCAGCACGAACTGCCCGTCGCCCACCAGGCGCGAGAAGTTGCGCACCGCCTGGCCGGCGATCACGGCGTTGGGCAGGCTCACCGCTTCGCCCATGCCGGTGTGGATCTGCGTGGCGAACAGGCCCATGTGCGAGACGGTGCCTTCCACCTCGCCGATCTTCACGTACTCGCCCGGCCGCATGGCGCGGGCGTACATCAGGCTCAGCCCCGACATGGCCTGGCCAACCGCGCCGGAGGCGCCCAGCGACAGCATCAGGCCGGCCAGCACCGTCACGCCCTTGAACGATTCGCTCTGCGCACCCGGCAGGTAGGGGTAGGCGATGGCCAGCGCGAACAGCCACACCAGCAGGTGGCCCAGCCGGCGGGTGGGGCCGGCGGTGTCGCGGTCCAGCCAGGCCAGCTGCAGCTCGCCCTGTTCCACCCGCCGCAGCAGCAGCGTGAGCGTGCGGGTGAGCAGCCAGGCCAGCGTAAAGATGAGCACCGCCGTCAGCAGCCCCGGCACCGCGGCCGCGATGGCCAGCGCAAACGCCTGCAGCCGGTCCAGCAGCCACAGCGAAGCCCGCTCGCCCCAGGGCCTGGTGTAGGCGAACTGTCGCAGCACGAAGGTGGCCCACAGCTCGGCCACCAGCAGTGCGCCCACCCACGCCAGCGCCGCCGCCAGCCAACGCACGCCGCCATGGGCATGGCGGCCGTAGGCGCCCACCAGGCTGGCGGCCGGGTGCCGCTGGTGCCAGCGCTGCAGCGCCGCGTCCAGCCGCTGCACCAGCCGGCGCCGGATGCGGAACAAGCCCCAGGCCAGGCCCACCGCCAGCACGGTGGCGGCTGCGGCGCTGGCGGCGCCGAGGGCCAGCTGCCGGGGGTCGCGCATCTCACGGGCCTCGGCCACCGCAGCCTGCAGCCGATGCGCCACCTGCCGCGTGGCCGCTTCCAGCAGCACACCGGGGCGGGCGCCGCCCACGTCTTCAGGCAGCAGGAAGAAGACCGTCTGCCCGTCGACCTGGAACCGCACCGCATCGCCGGCGGCATCGTGCGTCACCCGGCCCGGGCCGGCCTGGGCGGCCACGGCCTCGATGGCCTGGCGCGCCAGTTCGGCGCGCTCGGCCGGTGTGTCGCCCAGCAGCCGGGCGCGCAAGGTCACGATCTGGCGGTGGTGCAACTCCACAAGGGCGGGCGCATCGGGCGCTGCGGCGGCAGGGCCGGAGGCTGCCGCGGCAGCCGGCGTCGCGCCATCGCCCGCAAGGGGCCAGGCAGCGGCCGACTGTGCCAGCGCCGGTGCGCCTTGCAGTGCGGCCCACAGCAGCAGAGCCAGCAGGCCACCCGCCGAAGCCAGCGGCGGATGCCTGGGACCGGCAGCCCAGCCTGCGCCACCCCGCTGCCGCTTCACGCTCAGGCTTGCCCCCATCCGCATGCCCCTGCCAGCCGTTCATGCCGCCCCCGGCCGGGCCATGTTAGCGGCGCACCGGGGCTGCGCACCCTCTGATGAAGTAGGGAGGCGGCCGCGCCGCGACGGCCTCACACTGACCCCTTCGCAAGGAGGATCCGGCGATGCGCAGCCCGCAATACCCCGCCCGCGCCACGCGCCCATGCCACGGGCTGCAGCGCGCAGCTGCCCTGGCGCTGGCCTGCGCGCTGGCCGCCTGCGGCACGCCGCCGCCGGCCACCACGGTGGCCCCGGGCGGGCTGGACGAGCTGCCGCCGCCCGCTGCCGGCCTTGAAGGCGACCTGGCCACGCCACGTGCACCGGTCGTGTCGGGTGGGCCGGCGCTGCGCGCGGTGGCCGACTTCTACTGGCCGTATGCCGCCCTGGCGGCCGACGTCTATGGCGCCGACGACCGGCCCGACAACTACACCGCGCTGGCCTTCGACTCCCCCTCACTGAGGCAGGAGGTGCGTGAGCTGAAGTACCCACGCGCCCAGGACTTCGTGCGCCAGCTGGACGAGCTGGACACCTTCAACCGCTACGAGCGGCGCTACCAGCTGCTGTGCGGCAGCCGCGCGCGGGAGGAGGCCGCCGCGCAGGGCCGGGCCGAGGTGCTGCGCCAGCACTGCGCCGCGCTGGACGCGCAGCAGGCCGAGCAGGTGGAACAGGAAGCCGCCCGCGCCGCCGAGCCCAACACCTTCGTGGATGCGCCACCGGCCAGCGACGACGACTGCCGCTACACCCAGCATGAGCCGCGTGTGCCGGTGAACGAGGCACTGCAGGAATACCTGTGGACCCGCCTGCCCGAGTTCCATGCCGAGACGCAGGCCCGCGGCTGGTCGCTGTTCGTGCCCGACCTGGCCATCGACGTGTGGCGGCGCCCGCGGGCACCGGTGGCCGGCGTGCCCAGCTTCGAGTACGCGCTCGTCTACCGCGGCACCGTGGGTGGGGGCGGCTGGGTGTCCAACCTGCGCGGCGTCACCTCGTTCACGCCTTTCGTGTGGGACCAGTACCGCCAGGCCGACCGGGCCAGCCGCGCCATCATCCAGCGCATCCAGCGGCTGCATGCCCTGAGCGACCTGCTGCACGAGCGCCGCGCGCCCACGCAGCTCTACATCACCACCGTGGGCCATTCACTGGGCGCCGGTCTGGCGGTGTACATCCAGCTGCTCAACCCGGAGGTCACGCGCAGCGTGGGCTTCAATCCTTCGCCGGTGGACGGTACCTCGATGATCCGCGTGGGCGATGCGCCGGTGGCGCGCAAGCCCTCGCGGGCCGGCATCAACCAGCAGCTGGCCGAAGGCCGGCGCCGCATCGACGCGGGCGATGCCGGCCAGCCGGGCCAGGCACCGGCGGTGGCCGGCGTCTTCCAGCTGCATGAAGACGGCGAGGTGCTCAGCCGCTTCAGCGGCTGCACGCCGGGCCCGCTGTGGGGCGCCGAAGGCGGGCCGGCGGTGCATTGCGACGTGGTGAACCTCAGCCGCGGCAGCTGGATACGCCAGCACAACATGGCGCAGATGGCCTGCAAGCTGGCGCTGGTGCATGCGGGCAAGCCCATCCGCGTCGATTGAGGCCTGCCCCGGGAGGTGATGATGAACCTGCTGTCGTTCATGCGGCTGATGGCCGTGGCCCTGCCGGCATGGCTGGCCGGCTGCCAGCACCCCGCGGCCTCGCCGGAGCCCGCCGGCCCGCCGGCCAATCCGTATGGCCTGGCCACCGAGGCCGAGCTGCCGGCCCGCATGGCCAGCCAGATCCAGCCCTTCTGGCGGCAGCAGGTGGTGCAGGGCCGCTTCGCCGCCAGCGGCGGGCTGATGCTGGCCTATGCGCTGGCCGAGCCGCCGCAGCCGCGGGCCAGCGTGGTCATCGTCAACGGCCGCACCGAGACGCTGCTGAAGTACGCCGAGGTGATGCACGACCTGTGGCGCCAGGGCTATGCGGTGTACACGCTGGACCACCGCGGCCAGGGCCTGTCGCCGCGGCTGCTGGCGGACGAGCCGGAAAAGGGCCATGTGGCCTCGTTCGACGACTACGTGGCCGACCTGGCTGTGTTCATCCACCGCGTGGTGCGCCCGCGCTCGGCGGGCCGGCCGCTGCTGATGCTGGCGCACTCGATGGGCGGCGGCATCGCCTCGTTGTACCTCGAGCGGCACCCGGGCGTCATCCGCGCGGCGGCGCTGTCGTCGCCGATGCATGCGCCCAATGCCAAGGTGTTGTTCAGCGCCACCACCGGCTGCCTGTGGTTCAAGGCCACCGGCGGTGTTTGCCCCACCTGCTGGGCCGGCCTGCTGGACGCCGGCTGGAAGGCCAGTACCTTCGACGACAGCCGCAATGAACTGACGCATTCGGCCGTGCGCCACGGCCTCGTGGAACAGGTGATCAGCGAACGGCGCCAGGTGGCGCTGGGCGGCCCCACGCGGGGCTGGGCACGGGCGGCCTGCCAGGCGTCGGACGCGTTGATCGAAGGCGCCGGCCGCATCGACGCCCGGCTGCTGGTGCTGCAGGCCGGGGAAGACACCGCGGTGACGGCCGCTGGCCAGGCCGCCTTCTGTGCCGGGCTGCAGCCGGCGGTGCGGCCACAGCCGTGCCCGCTGCGCATCGAAGGCGCGCGGCATGAGCTGCTGGTCGAGGCCGACCGCTACCGCCTGCCGGCGATGACGGCCATCCTCGACTTCTTTGCGCAGCCCTGATCAGGCCTTCCTGGCCAGCTGCTCGCCGATGGGCAGCTTGCGGATGCGCTGGCCGGTGGCCGCGAACACCGCGTTGGTGACGGCCGGGGCCAGCGCCGAGGTGCCGGGCTCGCCGATGCCGCCCGGGTCTTCGGTGCTGTTGATGATGTGCACGTCGATCGTGGGCGACTCGTTCATGCGCAGCATGCGGTAGTCGGTGAAGTTGTTCTGCATCACCCGGCCCTGGTCGAAGGTGATCTCGCTCCACAGCGCGGCGGTGATGCCGAAGTTGACGCCACTCTCGATCTGCGCCCGCACGGTGTCGGGGTTGATCACCTGGCCGCAGTCCACCGCGCACACCACGCGCAGCACCTGCACGTTGCCTTCACCATCCACCGCCACCTCGGCCACCTGGGCCAGGTAGCTGCCGAAGGCGAACTGCACCGAGATGCCACGGCCCACGCGCTTGCCTTCGATGGGCTTCATCGGCGTCTTCCAGCCGGCCTTCTCGGCTGCCAGCTCCAGCACCCGGCGCTCGCGCGGGGCCTTGGCCAGCAGGCCGCGGCGGTACTCGAACGGATCGGCCCCGGCCGCGGCGGCCAGCTCGTCCATGAAGCTTTCCACCACGAAGATGTTGTGCGTGGGGCCGACGCCGCGCCAGAAGGCGGTGGGCACCGGCGGCTCATGCCGCACGTAGTCCACCTTCACGTTCGGGATCTGGTAGGGCAGGTCCTTGGCACCTTCCACTGCGTCGGGGTCCACGCCGTCCTTCACGGCCGGCGGTGCGAAGCGCGCCATGATGGACGAGGCGGTGATGCGGTGCGACCACGACACCGGCCGGCCCTGCGCATCGAGCGCGGCCTGCAGGCGGTCGTAGTAGTAAGGGCGGAACATGTCGTGCTGGATGTCCTCTTCCCGCGTCCACACGAACTTGATCGGCGTGCCCGGCTTGGCCTTCTTGGCAAAGGCCACGGCCTGCACCACCGAATCGACCTCCAGCCGGCGGCCGAAGCCACCGCCGATCAGGTGGTTGTGGATGCGCACCTTGTCCAGCGGCAGGCCGGTGAGCTTGGCCACCGCGCCCTGCGCGATGGTGGGCACCTGGGTGCCCACGTAGACGTCGCAGCCATCGGCCTGCAGCACCACCGTGGTATTGATCGGCTCCATCGTGGCGTGGGCCAGGAAGGGCAGCTCGTACACCGCTTCCAGCTTGCGGCCGGGGGCTTGCGCAAACGCCTGGGCCGCATCGCCGTCGTTGCGGGCCACGGCGCCGGGCTTGGCGGCGGCTGCCTGCATGTCGGCCACCAACTTGGCATTGGTGAAGCCGGCGTTGGGGCCGTCGTTCCAGGTGGGGGCCAGTGCGGCCAGGCCTTGCTTGGCGGCCCACATGTGATCACCCACCACGGCTACCGCGTTGTCGATCTTCAGCACCTGGCGCACGCCCTTGACCGCCAGGGCCTTGGCTTCATCGGCGCTCTTGAGCGTGCCGCCCACCACCGGCGAGGCGGCCACCGTGGCCACCAGCATGCCGGGCAGGCGCACGTCAATGCCGAAGCGGGCACGGCCGTTCACCTTCTCGGGCGAATCCAGCCGCTTGACCGGCGTGCCGATGAGCTTGAAGTCCTTGGCGGGCTTGAGCTTCACGTCGGCCGGGGCCGGGCGGCGGGCCGCTTCGTCCACCAGCTGGCCGTAGTGCAGGCTGCGGCCGCTGGCGGTGTGGGTGACCACGCCATTGCGCACCGTGCAGGCGGACGCCGGCACGCCCCAGCGGTCGGCCGCGGTGGCCACCAGCACCGTGCGGGCGCTGGCGCCCGCCTTGCGCAGCGGCACCCAGGCGCCGCGCACCGAGGTGGAACCGCCCGTCACCTGGCCGCCCAGCAGCGGGTCGCCATAACGTTCGTTGTCGGGCGGTGCATGCTCCAGCTTCACCTGGGTGATGTCGACTTCCAGCTCTTCGGCCAGCAGCATCGGCATCGAGGTGTAGGTGCCCTGGCCCATCTCCACCTTGTGCATCACCAGCGTGACCACGCCCTCGCGGTCGATGCGGATGAAGGCGTTGTGGGCCAGCGCACCGGCTTCACCGGTGGCCTTCTCGGCGGCCTGGCCGACGGCCGCTTCGGCCGGCTTTTCCTTGCGGTCGGGTTGCGCGCGCAGCGGCAGCGCAAAGCTCACCAGCAGGCCACCACCGGTGGCGGCGCCGAACTTCAGGAAGCTGCGGCGGGGCAGGGTGTTCATCGGCACGGACATGGTCAGGCTCCCTTGCGCGAGGCAGCCAGCTTGATGGCGGCGCGGATGCGGTTGTAGGTGCCGCAGCGGCACACGTTGCCGCTCATCGCGGCGTCGATGTCGGCGTCAGACGGATTGGGGTTGCTGCGCAGCAGCGCAGTGGCCTGCATCACCTGGCCCGACTGGCAATAGCCGCACTGCACCACGTCCAGCTCGCGCCAGGCGGCCTGCACGCGCTGGCCGACGGGGTCGTTCTCGATCGCCTCGATGGTGACCACACGTTTGCCGGTGCAGGCGGCCACGGGCGTGACGCAGGAGCGGATGGCTTCGCCATCCAGGTGCACCGTACAGGCACCGCACATGGCGATGCCGCAGCCGAACTTGGTGCCGGTGAGCCCGGCGACGTCGCGCACTGCCCAGAGCAGCGGCATGTCGTCGGTGACGTCCATGGCGCGCGGCTGGCCGTTGATGTCGATGGTGGGCATGGAAGTTCTCTGCTTGAAAAGGGTTGCGGAAAGCTGCCGGAGAACTGCTGAAGGAACGCGGCAAGGGCCGGTCCGGCGCTGGCATGGCGGCTGGGCATGGCTGGTGCCAACATCGCCGGGGCCGACCAAGGACCCTTCATGATGCCTCGCAACCTGCCCACCCTGATGCTGCCTGTTGCAAATCCCCAGGCCGCCCTCTGCCAAAGCCGGCCCCCCGATGCAAGCCCCGGCGCGGAGTGGTTGATCACCAATGGCCTGGGTGGCTATGCCTGCGGCGCCGTGCAGGGGCCGGCCACGCGCCGCTACCACGGCTGGTTCGTGCCCAACCTGGACCGGCCGCGCGGCCGCCATGTGCTGCTGCCGCGGCTGGACGACAGCGTGGTGGCCGACGATGGCGCCTGGGTGCTGGATGCGCACCTGGCCGGCTTTCGCCTGGAAGGCAGCCTGCCGGTGTGGCGCTACGAGCTGCCCGGCCGGGTGATCGAACGGTCGGTGGTGATGCCGCACGGCCACCAGGCGGTGGCGGTGCGCTGGCGCCTGCTGCAAGGTGCGGCCTGCCGGCTGCTGCTGCGGCCTTACGTGGCCGCCCGCCGGCAGGACGACCCGCTGCCCTGCGAGGACGTGCCGCGCTACCAGGCCGACGACGGCGAAGCCGGCAGCCTGCGGCTGACGCTGCACGAAGGCCTGGTGATGCAGCTGGCCACCGAGCCTGCGGGCCTGCCTTTCCAGCACGACGGGCTGCTGGACCCGGCACGCCACCTGGCGCTGGAACAGGCCAGAGGCTACGACCATGCCGAGCACCAGCACAGCCCGGGCCACTGGACCGCGCCGCTGGCCACCGGCCGCGACGTGGCACTGCGGGCCACGCTGGCGGGCGACGCGCCGCTGGGCCCGGTGGACAGCCTCTTCGAGGCCGAGCTGGACCGCCAGGCGCTGCTGTTGATGACGGCCGGTCTGGCCGAGCGCGGCGACGCTGCGCAGGCGACCGAGGATGAAGACATCGAAGCCCGCCTGGTGCTGGCCGCCGATGCCTTCATCGTGCGGCCGGTGGTCCGTGCGCCAGGCGAGTCAGCCGACGACGCCCACCGCCGCTCGGTGATCGCCGGCTACCCCTGGTTCACCGACTGGGGCCGCGACACCATGATTGCGCTGGAAGGCCTGACCCTGGCCAGCGGCCGCCATGCCGAGGCGCGGGCCATCCTGCACACCTTCGCCGGCTACCTGCGCGACGGGTTGCTGCCCAACCTCTTTCCCGAGGGCGGGCGCGAGGGCCTGTACCACACGGTGGACGCCACGCTGTGGTTCTTCCATGCGCTGGACCGCTACACCATCCGCAGCGGCGACGACAGCCTGGTGCCGGCGCTGTACCCGGCGCTGCGCGAGGTGGTGCGGCACCACGTGCACGGCACCCGCTTCGGCATCGGCGTGGATGCCGGCGACGGCCTGCTGCGCGCCGCGGCCGAGGGCTACCAGCTCACCTGGATGGACGCCAAGCTGGACGACTGGGTGGTGACGCCGCGGCGCGGCAAGCCGGTGGAGATCCAGGCGCTGTGGTTCAACGCGCTGCGGCTGATGGCCGACTGGTCGCAGCAGCACGACCTGCCCGACGACGGCTTCGATGCGATGGCCGACCGGGTGGGCGACAGCTTCAACCGACGCTTCTGGTCGGCCGAGCGGGGCCACCTGCTGGACGTGGTCGATGGGCCCGAAGGCGACGACGCCACGCTGCGGCCGAACCAGGTGTTCAGCCTCTCGCTCAGCTACCCGGTGCTGCAGCGGCCGCTGTGGGCCCCGGTGCTGGCCACGCTGCGCCGCGAACTGCTGACACCCTGCGGCCTGCGCACCCTGGGCCCGCGCGAAGCGGCCTACCAGCCGCGCTACGAGGGTGACTTGCGCGCCCGCGATGCCGCCTACCACCAGGGCACCGTATGGCCCTGGCTACTGGGTCACTTCATCGATGCCTGGCTGCGTGAACATGCCAACCCGGCCGAGGCGCGCGCCATGCTGGCCGCGCTGCCGGGCCACCTGCGCCAGGCCGGCATCGGCCAGGTGAGCGAGGTGTTCGACGGTGATGCGCCGCAGCGTCCCGAAGGCTGCTTCGCCCAGGCCTGGAGCGTGGCCGAACTGCTGCGCGCGTGGCAGGCCACACGCGCAGTTGCCTAGATGTCTATCGGCACGCGCAGGTCGGTCAGCGGCACCAGGCCCTGGTCGCCGTCTTCGTACACCACGATCACCGCGGTGGGCAGGGTGCCCCAGCAGGCCTTGTAGCGCTTGCCTTCCACCTGCGCCCAGGCGCTGCGGAAATAGGGGCGCAGCTCGGGAGACAGCTGCTTGAGCACCGCATCGTCGGTGCAGGCCGCCTCGGTCAGGCGGATGG
Source organism: Aquincola tertiaricarbonis (assembly GCF_023573145.1). Taxonomy (GTDB): domain Bacteria; phylum Pseudomonadota; class Gammaproteobacteria; order Burkholderiales; family Burkholderiaceae_C; genus Aquincola; species Aquincola tertiaricarbonis_B. Next base: position 90,265 of record NZ_CP097635.1, on the reverse strand, counting down.
CGTTGGTGCCCTGGTAGGCCACCAGGTCGGTGGTCTGGGCGGTGGCGGCTGCGGCGGCCAGCAGGGCGGTGGCCAGCAGGGCAGGGGTGCGGATCATGGATCACCTCCGGATGCGGCCACGGGCCGCCTGACCACATTTCATGCGGGGCACTGCATGCGCGGTGTAGGACAGCCGGTGGTCCGCGGGCCGACGATGCCGCAACGCGGCATGCGGGGCCCGCCGATGCCGCCAGTGCCGCTTGCCTACACTCGCGCACCCGCTCAACGCACCACCGATGCAAGCCCTGCTCGACACCATCGCCACGCTGCCCCGGCCCACCGAGGCCGGCCGCCACTTCCACGGGCGCGGCGGCCTGTACCCGGGCTGCGAGGCCTTCACGCTGGACGCTTATCCGCCGGTGTGGCTGTTCACCAGCTTCGCGCCGGTGGAAGAAGCCGCGCTGCACACCATCGGCCAGGCGCTGGCCGCGCGCGGGGCCCAGGTGGCGCCCGGCGAGCCGCTGAACTGGGTGTTCCAGCAGCGCGACGAATCAAGGGCCACCAACCGGCTGATGGCCGGCGAGGTACCGGCCGAACACGTGGTGGAGGAAGACGGCGCCCGCTACGGCGTGCACCTGCTGCGCGGGCAGAACCACGGCTTCTTCCTCGACATGGTCGAAGGCCGGCGCTGGGTGCGCCGCTGGGCCGCGCAGCAGCCGGGTGGCCGCGTGCTCAACCTGTTCGCCTACACCTGCGCCTTCTCGGTGGCGGCGCTGCAGGCGGGGGCAGGGCATGTGACCAATGTGGACATGGCCGGCGGCGCGCTGTCCATCGGGCAGCGCAACCACGGTCTCAACGGCATAGCCGCGCGGGCCGCCTTCATGCCGCACGACATCTTCAACTCATGGGGCAAGATCAAGCGCGGTGCGCCCTACGACCTGATCGTGGCCGACCCGCCCAGCCACCAGAAGGGCAGCTTCATGGCGCCCAAGGACTACCCGCGCGTGATGCGTCGGCTGCCCGAGCTGCTGGCGCCGGGCGGGCTGGCGCTGCTGTGCTTGAACACGCCCAAGCTGGGTGCCGACTTCCTGCTGCAGGGCATGCAGGCCGAGGCGCCCACGCTGCAGTTCGTGGAGCGGGTGGCCAACCCGGCCGTGTTCGGCGACGTGTCGGCCGACCGGGCGCTGAAGGTGATGGCCTTCCGCGCCCCGGACTGATCAGACGTCCGTCCCCGGCTGCCCTTCACGCGCGAAGTGCTTGCCGGCGGCGGCCACCTTCAGGTAGCGGGCCACCGTCTTGCGGTCGCTCAGCATCAGCACCGCGTCGTCGTTGCCGATGCCTGCGGCCTGGGCCAGCTGCTGGCCGGCCGCGTCCAGGCCGATGGCCTTGAGGTGGCGCCAGGCGTCGCGCAGGAAGTCCTGCGCGGCCGGGTGGCCCAGCAGCGGCTGCATGCCTTCCTCGCCGCCCAGCACGATCACCGCGCCGAAGAGGCAGGACGGTGAGCCGGCCAGCGCGCCGTCGGCCTTCAGCAGGCTGCCGTCGGACAGCTTCACGCCTTCGATCTTCTGCGCGATCACGGACACGCGGGCACGCGCCTTTTCCAGCGCCTGGCGCGTGGTGCTCACCAGTTCGGCATCGGCGCCCTCGGCCACCAACATCGCCAGGTGGCGGCCCTTGAGTCCCCCGGCACGGCTAGCCACTTGGCTCAGCGTGGGGGAGGGCGGCAGGTCCTGCGGCGTGCGGGCCGGCGTGGCGGCCGAGATGCTGCCCGCTGCCACGCCCAGCTTGTCGGCCACGGCCTGGGCCAGGGTTTCGTCCACCAGCACCAGGTGCGACAGCACGCGGTCGCGCACGGCGCCGGTTTCCACCTTGCCCAGCTCGAAGGCCAGCGCATTGATCATGTGGCCTTGCTCGGGCGCCGTCATCGAGCGGAAGAAGAGGCGCGCCTGCGAGTAGTGGTCGGCGAAGCTCTCGGGCCGCAGCCGTTGCTTGGGGCCGGTTTCTTCCAGCGGCAGGCTGTTGAAGCCACGCTCCGGCGATTCACGCGGCAGCCGGCTGCCCAGCGAGTTGGGCTCGTAGGCCACGCGGCCCGTGGGCACCTGCATCTGCATCTGGCCATCGCGCTGGAAGTTGGCCACCGGGCAGCGCGCCTGGTTGATGGGCAGCTGGTGGAAGTTGGGCGTGCCCAGCCGCGACAGCTGCGTGTCCAGATACGAATGCAGCCGACCCTGCAGCAGCGGGTCGTTGCTGAAGTCCAGGCCCGGCACCAGGTGGCTGGGGCAGAAGGCCACCTGCTCGGTCTCGGCGAAGAAGTTCGACGGGTTGCGGTCCAGCACCATGCGGCCCACCACCTCGATCGGCACGATCTCCTCAGGAATGACCTTGGTGGGGTCCAGCACGTCGAAGGGCAGGCTGTCGGCCGTGGCCTGGTCGAACACCTGCAGGCCCAGCTCCCAGGTCGGGAAGTCGCCGCGTTCGATCGCTTCCCACAGGTCGCGGCGGTGGTAGTCGGTGTCGGCGCCGGCGATCTTCACCGCCTCGTCCCAGGTGGTGGATTCCACGCCCAGGCCGGCCCGCCAGTGGAACTTGACGAAGCGCCACTCGCCGGCCGCGTTCACCAGCCGGAAGGTGTGCACGCCGAAGCCGTCGATCATGCGCAGCGAGCGCGGGATGGTGCGGTCGCTCATCGCCCACATGATCATGTGCAGGCTTTCGGGCATCAGCGAGACGAAGTCCCAGAAGGTGTCGTGCGCCGAAGCCGCCTGCGGAAAGCCGCGGTCGGGCTCCATCTTCACCGCGTGGATCAGGTCGGGGAACTTGATCGCGTCCTGGATGAAGAACACCGGGATGTTGTTGCCCACCAGGTCGAAGTTGCCTTCGTCGGTGTAGAACTTGACCGCGAAGCCGCGCACGTCGCGCGGCGTGTCCACCGAGCCCGCGCCACCGGCCACGGTGGAAAAGCGGGTGAACACCGGCGTGCGCTTCTTGGGCTTGCTCAGGAAGCTGGCCGTGGTCCATTCGCTGCAGTCGCGCAGGCATTCGAAGTAGCCGTGCGCGGCCGAGCCGCGGGCATGCACGATGCGCTCGGGGATGCGTTCGTGGTCGAAGTGGGTGATCTTCTCGCGCAGCAGGAAGTCTTCCAGCAGCGTGGGGCCGCGGTAGCCGCCGTGCAGCGAGTTCTGGTTGTCGGCGACCGGCAGGCCCTGGTTGCTGGTCAGCAGCGGCTGGCCGACGCCGGCCGTCTGGTGGGTTTCACCGCCCTGGCCGGTGCCGGGGGGCATGGCGGCCTTGGTGTTGTTGCCGCCGGTACGGCGGGCAGCGGGGGCGGGCATCGCGGGCTTGCGGGTGGGCATGGGCTTTCCTCTCGGGGCGTGATCAGCACCCGGAAGGCTAAGCCGCATACCCCCCGCCCGCCTGTGGGCCAGGCGCCTCGCCGGCTGTAGGACAGCGCGACGAAAACGCCGCCCGCCGCTTACGTGGTACGGAACCGCGTGATCATCTGCACCAGCCGCTCGGCCTGGTGGCGCAGCGACTCGGTGGCGGCCGAAGCCTGCTCCACCAGGGCCGCGTTCTGCTGGGTCGAGCGGTCCATCTCGGCCACCGTCTGGTTGACCTGCGCGATGCCGCTGGCCTGTTCGGCCGTGGCGCGCGAGATGTCCTCGACGCTGCCGGCGACGCGCTCGATCGCACTGACGATGCGGCCCATGGTCTGGCCCGCGGCCTGCACCTTCACCGCACCGGCGTCGATCTGCTCCACCGAGCTGCTGATCAGCGTGCGGATCTCGCGCGCCGCATCGGCACTGCGCTGGGCCAGGCTGCGCACCTCGCCGGCCACCACCGCAAAGCCCCGGCCCTGCTCGCCGGCGCGGGCAGCCTCCACCGCGGCATTGAGGGCCAGGATGTTGGTCTGGAACGCGATGCCGTCGATGGTGCCGATGATCTCGCCGATCTTCTTGGCCTGGGCGTTGATGGCCTCCATGGTCTGGATCACGTCGGCCACCATCTGGCCGCCTTCGCGGGCCACGGTGGAGGCGTCGTGCGCCATGGTGTTGGCCTCGCGGGCATGGTCGGCGCTGTTGCGGATGGTGGCGGCCAGCTCCTCGATGGAGGCGGCCGTCTGCTGCAGCGCGGCGGCGGTGTTCTCGGTGCGGGCCGAGAGGTCGCTGTTGCCGGTGGCGATATCGCCCGAGGCGGTGCTGATCTCGCCGGCCGTGCGGCGGATGTCCACCACGATGCCGCTGAGCCCGCGCGACACCTCGCCCAGCGCCGCCAGCACGCGGCCGGTGGCGTCGGCCGAGGCGGCCTGCTCGACATGCGTCAGGTCGCCCTGCGCCAGCTGCCCGGCCACCTGGGCGGCCTGGCCCAGCGGCATGCTGATGGCCCGCACGATGGCCATCGACAGCAGCGCCGCCAGCACCAGCGCGACCAGCGTCGTCGCGGCGATGATGCCGCTGTGGCGTTGTGCCGTCGCCGAGGCCTCGGACACGCTCTGGGCGGTCTTGGCCTGCTCGCGGCTGATGTAGTCCTTGAGCTGTTGCTGGCTCGTGGCGAACTGGTTGTCCAGTGTCACCACGAAGGTGGCTGCCGTGGCCACACCGGTGGTCTTGATGTCCAACGTGTCGCGCGCGCTCTTGGCATAGGCCGTGTACCCGTCGGCGATCGGCGTCAGCACGGCGCGGTCTTCTGTCGTCAGTGCGGGGTCGTTGGCGGCGGTGCGCACCGCCTGATCGAACGCCTGCAGCTGCACGCCGATGCGCTGGTCCAGCTGCTGGATCATCTCGGCCCGCTGGCCGATGGCCTCCCAGGTCAGGCTCTGGTAGATCAGCTGGTGCAGCTGCGTCAGCTGCTGCGCCAGCGTCTCGGCCTTGACGATGCGCTCCACGCCTTCGTGGCCGATGTCGTGCAGCTCCTGCGTGAGCGAGCGGTTGGCGAACCAGCCCACCGCCGCGACCACCAAGAGGCACAGTGCGACGAAGGCCGGTGCCAGCGACACCTTCAAGCCGATCGAGGCGTTGCGAAAGAAGGGGATCATGGCTTGCCCGGTGACTGCTGAGGCAGACCGCTCAGCGGTAGATGCCGACGCCGACGAAACCTTCGCCGTTGGGCTGCTTGCGGGCATAGGTGGACTTGGCCATCATCTTCTTGGAGATGGGGTCCGGCCAGTCGTAGTCGTACCAGCCGCCGCCCTTGGCGGCCAGGTCGATCAGGCCGGTGACCACGGGCTTGCCATTACCGTCCTTGACGGCCGACATGTCCTTGCCGACGAGCTTCTCGTTACCACCATGGGCCAGCACCATCGCCTTGCTGTCGTAGACCATGACGTAGAGGTCCTTCTTGGTCCAGGCCGCCTTGTCGGTGGTGAAGTCGGCATAGGCCTTCTGCGGCCCCACCTTCTTGATGTGTTCGAAGGCGGCGTCGGCCATGGCCTTGGCCTCTTCCTTGGTGCCACGTTCCTGGGCAGCGGCGGGCAGGGCGAAGCAGGCAGCGGTCATCAGGGCGACAGCGATGCGCGAGGTGTACTGCATGTGATGGGTCTCACTGGCTCAGAGGCGCGGCGACTGCCGCGGGAGCATTTTCTATCGGCGCATCACATGTGATTCTTTAGGGGAGGTCACCTAACCTGCATCCCCTGCGCCGAAAACCGCAGCCCGTCGGCCGCAGGGCCCAGCACGGCGCGCAGGTTCTCGCGGGCGGCGTGGCGCAGGTTGGCCACCACGTTGGCGGGCTGTTGCTGGCTGGTGCGGTGGGCCAGGGCCATGAAGGTGCCCAGCATCGCGCACTGCTCGTAGAGCCGCCGGCGGTCTGTGGCATTGAGCCGGGCGAGCAGGCCTTGCAGCTGGGCGCTGGCCCTCAGCTGGTGGCCGGCGGCGCTCACCGCCTCGTCGCTGGGCTCGGTGCCGGTCATGGCCATGTAGTTGCCGGCCAGCAGCGCGACCACCGCGCCGGCCACGTCCTCGGCCGGCCAGCCCAGCTTGCGTTCCAGCTGCTGGTAGCCGGGCATCAGCTGCAGGTAGATCTTTTCCAGCCGGGCACGCTGCGCGGCCGGCGCGGCCTGGGCCAGTTCGGCGGCGCTGCGTTCCACCTGCGGCGGCGCCAGCGCCGGCTGCGCCTTGGCGGCCGCCCGCGGTGCGTCCGGGCGCGTCGCGTTGATCAGCGCTTCCTGGTTGAGGAAGGTGTTGCTGATGAAGTTGGAGGTGGGCGCCGCATAGGTCTGCGCGAACTCCATGATGTATTGCGCCGACGCGGCCGAAGGCATCAGCGCCGCGGCGCTGAGCAGCCAGGCCGCGCCGGCCCTTCGCCAGCGGAGGATGGGGGTGAGGTGCGGGTCGTACAACTTCATCGCAAGGGCCCGTGGAGCCGGGCGTCCGTCCCAAAGGGCCGCAGCGTACGGACTCCGCCGTTCATGGCCACCCCTAGCACCGCAGCCCGACAACCGGCCGTTACATCTTTTTTGTCGCAGGCACTGCATCTGAACTGGGGTCTGGTGGCTAGAGCAGAGGTGAGCCTCGGCCACCTCCCGCCTTCGGGCGGGATGCCCACTCCCTTTGCTTCAAGGACAAGACCATGCGCTCGATCTTCTTCGCTTCCATCGCCGTCACCAGTGCGGCCCTGCTGTCGGCCTGCGGCGGCATGCCGATGTCGGCTGCCACGTTCAACCAGGCCAGCCTGCCCGACGCGGTGAAGGTGCCCGCCGGCCACCGCGTGGCGATGGAGACCGTGGGCGTGGGCGAGATCACCTACGAATGCCGCGCCAAGGCCGGCGGTGCCGGCCAGGAATGGGTGTTCGTCGGCCCGCAGGCCGACCTCAACAACCGCATGGGTGCCAAGGTCGGCACCTACTACGGCCCGCCGGCCACCTGGGCCTCCAGCGACGGCTCCAAGATCACCGGCACGCAGGTGGCGGTGGCCCCGGCGATGGCAGGCAGCATCCCGCTGCAACTGGTCAAGGCCAACCCGGCCACCGGCATGGGCGCGATGAACGGCATCGCCTACATCCAGCGCGTGGCCACCCAGGGCGGCGTGGCACCCGCCAGCCCCTGCGACGGCGCCACCCTGGGCCGCAAGCAAGTGGTGAAGTACCAGGCCGACTACATCTTCTGGAAGGCCGCCTGAGCGCAGGGCCATCGCTGCTAGAGTCCGCGCGGTTCCGGCCGCCGCGCCGGCTGCGCGCGATGCATGACCCAGAGCCCATCCCCCTTCGACTATGAAGCCGCCGTGCTGGCCTGTGCCCGCGGCGAGCGCTTTGCGCTGCGCGCCTTGTACGAGCAGGAGGGCCGCTGGCTGCTGGGTGTGGCGCTGCGCATCGTGCGCGACCGCGCGCGGGCCGAGGACGTGCTGCACGACGCCATGCTGCAGGTGTGGCAGCACGCGGGCAGCTTCCAGCCCGCGCTGGGCTCGGCGCGCGGCTGGGTCTACACCATCGTGCGCCACCGCGCCTTGCGCGAGGTGCGCCTGCCCGAGCGACTGCAGACGCTGGACACGCCCGAGCTGGTGAGCCTGTCGGACGCGCGCCAGGCCGCCAGCCCGGTGGACGACGAGCAGGATCGCGGCCTGGACGCCGACAGCCTGGAGCGTTGCCTGCAGCGGCTGGACGAGCTGCGGCGGCGCTGCGTGGTGCAGGCCTTTGTCGAGGGCTACACCCATGAGCAGATTGCCGAGCGGCTGCAGACGCCGCTGGGCACCGTCAAGTCCTGGATCCGCCGCAGCCTGGCCAGCCTGAAGGAGTGCCTCGCATGATCGACCTGCGAGATGCCGTCGAGCGCTCCGCGATCGCGGGCGAATACGTGCTGGGCACCTTGTCGCCCGAGGACCATGCGGCCGTGGCCGCGGCGCTGGTGCACGACGCCGCGCTGCGCGCCGAGGTCTATGCCTGGCAGGACCGCCTGCTGCCGCTGACACGCCACAGCCCCGCCGCGGAGCCCGCTGCGCACCTGTGGCCACGCATCGAGGCCGCGCTGACCCGGCCCGCTTTGGCCAGCGCGCCCAGCGCACCGGCTGCCAAGGCGCCGTGGTGGCAGCGTCTGGGCCTGTGGCAAGGCGTGTCCGCGGGCGCGCTGGCCTTGTCGGCCGTGCTGATGGTGGTGGTGCTGCGGCTGGCGCCGCTGGCGCAGACGCCACCCGACGCCGCCCGCTACGTGGCCGTGCTGCAAAGCCCGGACAACCGCAGCACCGGCTGGGTGGTGGAAGTGCGCGAAGGCGGCCTGCTGCGCCTGGTGCCCACCGCCGATGCCGGCAGCGTGCCGCCCGGCCGCGTGTGGCAGTTCTGGACCAAGCTGGAAGGCGCGGCCGGCCCCACCTCGCTGGGCCTGGTGCCCGTCGGTCAGACCGTCGAGATCCCGGTCTCGCGCCTGCCCGGCGTGGGCGCGCAGCAGCTGTTCGAGATCACGCTCGAGCCCGAAGGCGGCTCCACCATCGGCCGGCCCACCGGGCCCATCCTGTTCGTGGGGCGCAGCGTGATGCTGTGAGGGCGGCCGCTGCGGCGCCCGTCAGCGGCTTGGCTCCAGCACCGTGGCGCCGGCCCATCGCCCGTCCTGCGCCAGCCCGCGCGCCAGCTCGGTCATCACCACGCGGGCCGCCAGGCCGGCCGGTGAGAGCTCGTCGTCCGACAGGCTGGCCAGCAGGCTGGTGCGGTGCACGCCGTCGTCCGACAAGGCCACCGCGCGAAGGCCGTCGCGCGCGTCGCGGTGGTCGCCGGGCCCCAGCCGGGACACCAGCGCGCCCGGCTGGATGGAGGCGCCGATGCCGGCGCGCACCGCGTCCATCAGGCTGGCCACGCCATCGATCTCCACCACCACGTTGGGTGCCGCGCCCGCGCGACGGTAGGCGTCGAACACCAGGCTGCGCAGCGTGTGCGATCCGCTGGGTAGGATCAGCGGCAGCGCCGTCACCGCCTGCACCGGGGCCTCGTCACCTTCGGGCAGGCCGGGCAGGTCGGCGCGTGCAATCAGGAACAGCCGCTCCTGCAGCAAGGGCACCAGGCTCCAGCGCCGCGCGGCATCGGCGTCGAACAGGATCGCCAGGTCGAGCTGGCGCGAGTTGAGCAGCGATTCCAGGTGGCCCGACAAACCCTCGACGATGCGCACCCGCACGCCGGGGTAGCGCGCCCGCATGGCCTGCACGAAGGGCACGGCCAGCATGGCCGCCGTGGTGCCCGCCAGCCCCACGCTCACATGGCCCGAAAGCCGGCCCTTCTGCGCGATGCTGGCCGCGGCCTCGCACTGCCGCAGGATGAGCTGCGCCTGGCGGAAGAAGTCCAGCCCCGCATCGGTGGGCTGCACGCCGGTGGAGCGGCGCTGCAGCAGCCGCGTGCTCAGTTCGCTTTCCAGCTGGCTGATCTGCTGACTGAGGGTGGAGGTGGCCAGGTCGAGTTCCAGCGCCGCACGGCCCATGCTGCGCAGCTCGACCACACGCACGAAGTAGCGGAGCTGGCGCAGTTCCATCGCAGGGCAGGGCGGCGCAGGGCCGGCGGGTGGCGGTGTTCAAGGATACCGAACACCTGTTTGCAGCCACCGGATGCACCGCGGCCGGCGGCCTCCTAGAGTGGGCCGTCACCCCTTGCACCGCCGGCAACACCGGCCACTGCCCCATGACCGAAGCCCGTCCGCTCACCATCCCGTCGATGAAGCCACACTGCAGCCCCGCCGAGTGGCAGGCCCGGGTGGACCTGGCGGCCTGCTACCGGCTGGTGGAGCACTACGGCATGGCCGACATGATGGCCAACCACATCTCGGCCCGCGTGCCCGGCGAGGACGGCGCCTTCCTCATCAACGCCTACGGGATGATGTACGAGGAGATCACCGCCTCCAGCCTGGTCAAGGTGGACCATGCGGGCCGCATCCTGGCCCGCCCCGACTTCGGCCCGCTGGACTACGGCATCAACCGCGCGGGCTACGTCATCCACAGCGCGGTGCATGCCGCGCGGCCCGAGGTGGATTGCGTGATCCACACCCACAGCTGGGCGTCGATGGCGGTGTCGTCGCTGGCATGCGGCCTGCTGCCGCTGACGCAGACCGCGATGCGCTTCCTCAAGATCGGCTATCACGACTACCAGGGCGTGGTGCTGGACGAAGCCGAGCAGGCCTCGTTGATCGCCGACCTGGGCAGCGGCGAAGCGCTGATCCTGCGCAACCACGGAGCGCTCACCGTCGGGCGCACCGTGGGCGAGGCCTTCAACTGGATGCACCGGCTCGAGCTGGCCTGTCGCTCGCAGCTGGCCGCCATGGCCTGCCAGTCGCCGCTGGTGCAGGTGCCGCAGCCGGTGCTGGAAGCCACCTGGAACAACTACCAGCCCGGCACCCGCCGGCCCTACGGCGTGATGGAGTGGCCGGCGCTGCTGCGCAAGCTGGACCGCCTGGACCCCAGCTACCGCGACTGACCCGGCCGCCGGAAGCCCACCTTGAAGCTGCTGCTGTCCACCGCCACCGCCGAGCGCCTGGCGCCCGCGCTGATCAGCGCCTGCGGCGACGCCGGCTGCACCTTGCTGCGGGCCGAGGCGCTGCCGCCCGGCGCGGCCTGCGAGGCCGATGCCGCCTTCGTCAGCCGCGACGTCACCGGCCGCTCGACCAAGCAGGTGCTGGAGCCGGCCACCGCGCACTTCCATGCGCTGCTGCGGGCCGCGCCCGCGCTGCGCTGGGTGCAGGCGCACTCGGCCGGCGCCGACCGGCCGGTGTACCTGGACCTGCTGGCCCGCGGCGTGCGCGTGAGCACCGCATCCGGCGCCAATGCCCAGGTGGTGGCGCACAGCGCGCTGGCCGGCCTGCTGGCCCTGGCGCGGCAGCTGCCAGCGCTGTGGCAGGCGCAGCATGAGCGGCGCTGGTCGCCGCCGCCGCTGGACCAGCTGCCGGCCGACCTGGCCGGGCAGACCGCGGTGGTGGTCGGCTGGGGACCCATCGGCCAGGCGCTGGCGCGCTGCCTGCTGGCGCTGGACCTGCGCGTGGTGGTGGTGCGCCGGCAGCCGCAGCCGGCCGGCCCGGGTCTGCACACCGTCACCACCGACCAGCTGCACCAGGTGCTGCCGCAGGCCGACTGGCTGCTGCTGGTGTGCCCGCTGACGCCCGAGACCCACGGCCTGATCGGCCACGAGGCACTGCAGCGCCTGCCCGCCGGCGCGCGGCTGGTGAACGTGGCGCGCGGCGAGGTGGTGAATGAGCCCGCGCTGCTGCAGGCGCTGCAGTCCGGCCACCTGGCCGGTGCCTGCCTCGACGTGCATGCCACCGAGCCGCTGCCGGCCGCCTCACCGCTGTGGGGCCTGCCGAACGTGATCTGCACACCGCATTGCGCCGGCTTCTCTTCAGGCAACGAGGCGCGCGTGGACCGCCTGTTCCTGGACAACCTGGCTGCCTGGCTGCAGGGCGACGCTCTGCGCAACGAAGTGCCGGCGCGCTGAAGCGCCGACCCGGCGGCCCGCGCCGCCGCCACCAAGAAGGAGACATTGCATGAACCGCCTCATCCATCGATTCGGCGCCCTGGTCGCTGCCGTGGCCTGCCTGCAGCCGCTGGCCGCACGGGCGCAAGCCGAGTGGCCAGCCAAGCCGGTGCGCGTGGTGGTGGCCTTCACCGCCGGCGGCACCACCGACCTGCTGGCGCGCAGCGTCAGCCAGCAGTTGGCCGAGCGGCTGAAGCAGCCCTTCATCGTGGACAACAAGCCGGGGGCGGGCGGCAACATCGGCACCGGCGAGGTGGTCCGCGCCGCGCCCGACGGCTACACCCTCATCGTCAACTCGGTGGGCCCGATGGCGGTCAACCAGTCGCTGTACAAGAAGCTGCCCTTCCAGCCGCTCAGCGACCTGGAGCCGGTGGTGCAGATTGCCGACGTGCCCAACGTGCTGGTGGTGCACCCTTCGGTGAAGGCGAACACGCTGGCCGAGTTCGTTGCGCTGGCGCGTGCCGACAAGGGCGCGATGAACTACTCGTCTACCGGCATCGGCACCTCGTCGCATCTGGCGGGTTTCATGCTGTCGCAGCGGGGTGGCTTCGAGGCCATCCACGTGCCCTACAAGGGCGCCGAGGCCTTGAAGGACCTGCTGGCCGGCCGCGTGCAGTTCATGTTCGCCACCATCCCGTCGGTCATCCAGCACATTCGCGGTGGTGCGCTGCGGCCTCTGGCCGTCAGCAGCCCCAAGCGCTCGCGGTCCATGCCCGAGGTGCCCACGGTGGCCGAGTCGGGCTACCCCGGCTTCGAGGCCGGCTCCTGGTTCGGCTTCTTCGCGCCCAAGGGCACGCCACCGGCGGTGGTGCGCAAGCTCAACGCGGCGGTCAACGAAATCGTCGCGCTGCCCGACATCGAACGCCAGATGGTGCAGGAAGGCGCCGACCCCATCGGTGGCACGCCTGACGCCTTCGGCCGCTTCGTGCGGGCAGAGCACGAGAAGTGGCGGGTGGTGGTGCGAGATTCGGGGGCAACGATCGACTGACCAGCGCTCAGCGGGCCGGGTCGGGTTCGGCGGCGGCCAGCAGGCGTGCCAGCCGCCGGGCCTGCCGCTGCAGCGCGGCGCCGACCTCGGCCCGACGGGCTTCGTCGAGGCGGGATGAGATCGCCGCCACGCTGAGGGCGGCCATCGGCCGCGGGCCGGGCAGGGCCACGCCCACCGCGGCCGTGCCGGCGAACACCGGGCTGTCGAGGAAGGCATAGCCCCTGGCGCGGCCTTCCGCCACCGCGGCCATCACCTGCGCCGCGTCCAGCGATGACTGCTTGGCGTAGCGCCAGGCGTTGGCATCGATGACGTCCTGCGCCTCCTCGGGCGGCAGCTGGCACAGGATGGCCAGGCCACCGGCGCCCACGCCCAGCGGCCGGCGGATGCCCACGTCCAGCGTCAGCGCCTTGATCGGGTAGTCGCCCAGCGCACGGGCGGTGCACACCGCTTCCAGGCCGCGCCGCTCGCTCAGGTAGACCGTGTCCTGCGTCTCGTGGGCCAGCTCGGCCAGCACCGGCTCGCAGTGGGCGGCCAGCTGCACGCGCGGGTAGGCCAGCATGCCCAGCTCATGCAGCAGCGGGCCCAGGAAGTACTTGCGCGTCACCGGGTGGCGTTCCAGCAGCCCCTCCAGCTCCAGCCGCTGCAGCATGCGAAAGCAGGTGGACGTGGGCAGGCCGGTGGCGGTGGCCACGTCGCCCAGCCGCATGCCGTTGCGCCCGCGCGAGGCCACCGTGCGCAGCAGCTCCACCACCCGCTCGATGCTCTGGGTGCCTGCGCGGCTGCGCTCGTTCGGGGTGGTGGCGGTCATGCGTGCGGCCTTTGAAAACGTTCCCACGATGCGGCAGAACCTGGGGTTCGCCCCGGCCGTGAAAAGCGGGGTTGTCGCCTTGAATGGTCGCACAGCCTCCACCAGACGAGTTTCCACAAGGTGACAACCTCTTCCAAGCGCGTGCCGCAGACCATGACCGAGAAGATCCTTGCTCGCTGCAGCGGGCGTGACTCGGTCCGCCCGGGTGACGAGATCGAGGCCCGGCCCGACGTCGTCATCAGCTACGACTTTCCCGGCTACACCGACGTGTTCTTCAAGGAGGCGCGGGAAGAGTTCGGCGTCGAGAAGGTGAGCTCGCCCGAACGCTATGTGCTGTTCATCGACCACATGGTGCCGGCCGCCTCCCCTAAGGAGGAGGAACTGCACCGCGGCACCCGGGCCTGGGGCGCGGCGCAGGGCGTGCCGGTGCACGAGCGCAAGGGCATCGGCCACCAGGTGTCGGCCGAGCTGGGCTACGCGACACCCGGCGCCTTCCTGGTGCACTTCGATGGCCACGTGAGCCAGCTGGGCGCCTTCGGGGCCTATGCCTTCGGGGCGCGCAAGGGCGTGCTGGAAGCCTACGTGTCCGAGACCATCGCGCTGCGTGTGCCGCCCACGGTCAAGGTCGTGCTCACCGGCGCGCTGCAGCCGGGGGTGATGGCGCGCGACGTGTTCCACCACATGGTGCGGGTGATGGGCCCTTCGTCCTGCGCCTTCAAGGCGGTGGAACTGGCCGGCCCGGTGATCGATGCGATGAGCGTGGAAGGCCGACAGACGCTGTGCGGCCAGGCGATGTTCCTCGGCGCCACCACCATGCTGGTGGCGCCCGATGCACGCACCCGCGAGTGGCTGCAGGGCCGCGCCTGCCTGGACGTGCCGGCGGTGCAGCCCGACGAAGACGCGGTGTACGAACGGGTGGTCACGGTGGACGTGTCGGCGCTGCAGCCCATCGTGGTGGTGCCGCCCAGCCCGGCCAACACCCGCGACCTGTCGGAGCACGTCGGCCTGGCCGTGCATGCGGGCTACCTGGGCTCCTGCGCCAGCGGCCGGCTGGAAGACCTGCGCATCGCGGCCCAGGTGCTGCGCGGCCGGCAGATCCAGCCGGGCTTCCAGCTGCATGTGGTGCCCACCTCGCAAGCCATCATGGCGCAGGCCGCGCGCGAAGGGCTGATCGAGACGCTGGTGGAGGCGGGCGCCTTCATCAGCTCACCCACCTGCGACTACTGCTACGGCCGCATCGCCACCATGGCCGACGGCCAGCGCGCGGTGTCCACCGGCACGCTGAACACGCCCGGGCGCATGGGCAGCGTGGACAGCGAGATCTACCTGTGCAACGCCGCCGTGGTGGCCGCCAGCGCGCTGGAAGGCTGCATCGCCGACCCACGGCCTTACCTGGAGGCGGTGGCATGACCCGGCTCAACAACCTGCGCGGCCGCGTGGCCTGGGTGTTCGAGGAGGACGACTACGACATCGACCTCATCGTCGGCGTGCGCAACATCAAGATCACCGACCTGCAGGAGCTGGCCGGCCTGGTACTGGCCGACCAGGCGCCGGGCTTCGCGGCCACGGTGCAGCGCGGCGACCTGCTGGTGGGCGGCCGCAACTTCGGCTATGGCCACCCGCATTACCCGGCGATGCGGGCGATGCGCCACCTGGGCGTTGCCGGCGTGGTGGCCGAATCGTTTTCGCCCGGCTTCTTCCGCGGCGAGATCAGCATGGGCTTTCCGCTGGTCACCTGCCCCGGCATCCTGGGTGCGGCCCGGCGTGGCGACCTGATCGAGGTCGACTGGTCCGCGCAGCAGGTGCACCTGCCCACCCAGGGCCGCGCGCTGCCCATCGAGCCGCTGGGCGCCTCCGAGCGCGGCACGCTGGAGGCCGGCGGCCTCATTCCCTACCTCAAGGCGCGGCTCGCCCGCGCGCCTGCCACCCCCGGAGCCCCACATGACTGACGCCCGCCCCACCATGACCCGCCAGCAGCTGCGCCGCCGTGTGCAGAGCGGCCCCACCTTCTGGTTCGCCGGCGCGCAGGACGCGCTGTCGGCCCTGCTGGTGGACCAGTCCGACTTCGACGGCGTGTTCTCCACCGGCTTCGGCATCGCAGCCTCGTTGCTGGGCCAGCCCGACATGGAGCTGTACACGCTGAGCGAAAACGTGCAGGTGGTGGACCACATGGCCGCCGTGGTGCGCAAGCCCATCTTTGCCGATGCCGACACCGGCTACGGCAACGTGCTGAACATGGGCCGCACCGTGCGCGCCTTCGAGAAGGCCGGGGTGGCCGCGTTGTCCATCGAAGACCAGGTGAGCCCCAAGCGCTGCCCGGCGGCCGCAGCGCAGTCGCTGGTGGTGCCGCTGCACGAGGCGCTGGCGCGCATCCATGCCGCGGTGGATGCGCGGCAGGACCCCGACCTGCTGATCGTCGCCCGCACCGACGTGGCCGACCCGCAGGAAGCCATCGACCGCGCGTCGCGGCTGGCGGAAGCGGGCGCCGACCTCATCCAGCCCATCTCACGCACTTTCAGCCGTTACGAAGACCTGGTGCGCCTGCGCGAGGCCTGCGGCCGGCCGCTGTCGCTGCAGCTGATGGAAGGCACCTGGATGGCCCAGCTGCAGCGTTCGCAGATCGAAGCGGTGGCGGCCTTCGCCACCTATCCCATCGTCTCGCTGCTCACCATCGTGCATGCGATGCAGGCCAACCTGGCCGCGCTGGCGGCCCGCCGCGGTGAACCGATGGGTGAGCTGCCCTGCGGCCGCAGCAGCATGGCGGCCTTCAAGCAGACCATCGGCTGGGAGCGGCTGGAACAGCGCCAGGCCGCCTATGAGGCCACCACCGTGGGCTGAGCCCGGCTTCACCACTCGAACAAGGAGACTCTCATGCATCACCCCCGTCGCCGTGCGCTTGCGGCTGGCCTGGCCGGCGCCGCACTGCTGGCCGCCGCGCCCGGCGCGTTGCTGGCCCAGCCGGCCTTCCCCAGCAAGCCCATCCGCATCATCGTGCCGTACCCGCCGGGTGGCGCCACCGACGTGGCGGCCCGGTTGCTGGCACCGCGGCTGCAGGAAGAACTCAAGCAGACGGTGGTGGTGGAGAACCGGCCCGGCGCCAGCGGCAACCTGGGCATGGTCACGCTGCTGCAAAGCCCCGCCGATGGCCACACGCTGGCGATGAGCCTGACCGGCATGCTCTCCATCAACCCGGTGACCTTCAGCAAGGCCGGCTTCACCGCGGCCGACTTCGTGCCGGTGGCGCGGGTGTCGCTGGCGCCGCTGGTGCTGGTGGTGCCGCCGGATTCACCGTTCAAGACCGTGGGCGACCTGGTGGCCGCGGGCAAGGCGGCGGGCAAGGGCGGGCTGCCTTATGGCTCGGCCGGCGCCGGCGGGCTGTCGCACCTGGCTTCCGAGATGCTGAATGCGCAGGCCAGCGGCCATTACACCCACGTGCCCTACAAGGGCGGCGCACCGCTGGCCCAGGCGCTGATGACGGGCGAGGTGAAGTGGGGCCTGCTGGGCACCGCCGATGCGCGCAGCTTCATCCAGGCCGGCAAGCTCAAGGCGCTGGGCCAGCTGCGCGCCACCCGCTCCGAGCTGTGGCCCGACGTGCCCACGCTGACCGAACAGGGCTCGCCGGGCGGCGTCGACTTCGACGTCTGGTTCGGCCTGGTGGCCCCCGCCAAGACACCCACCGCCGCGGTGCAGCTGATCAACCAGAAGGTGGCGCAGATCGTCACCGAGCCCGAGTTCCGCAAGCGGCTGAACGACATCGGCGGCGTGTCGCCGATGACGGGCAACACGCCCGCGGCCTTCAACGAGGTGCTGCAGCGCGAGGTGACGGTGCTGTCCAAGGCCGCCAAGGACCTGGGGCTGCAGCTGGACTGACGCTGCGCCTCAGCCTCTCTCCCGCAGCCGCTGGCGGATCGGCCCCAGCACCGCCTCGTCGTCCTGGCCCAGCGCGGGTGGGGGCGTCACCGTCAAGGCACGTTCGCCGTCGAAGCTGACGGGCGATCGCACGGTGCGCCAGGTGCCCATCGTCGGATGGGCGGCCTCGATGG
Organism: Aquincola tertiaricarbonis; assembly: GCF_023573145.1. GTDB lineage: Bacteria > Pseudomonadota > Gammaproteobacteria > Burkholderiales > Burkholderiaceae_C > Aquincola > Aquincola tertiaricarbonis_B. Next base: position 73,022 of record NZ_CP097635.1, on the reverse strand, counting down.
CCAGCTGCAGGTGCAGGGCCTGCGGGTCGTCCAGAGCTTCGCTGGTGTCGTACATCGGCGCATGCGGCACGTCGCGGGCCTGCAGCCGCTCGCACCAGTCGCTGCGGCTGCGGGTCTTGAAGCGTTCACCCAGCAGCCCGATCAGCTGTTCCTGGTGGGCGATGCGGCCTTCGCGCGTGGCAAAGCGCGGGTCCTTGAAGATGTCGGGCCGCTCGATCGCGTCGGCCAGGCCCTGCCAGAACTTCTCGGGCGACGACATGTGCAGCGCCAGCCACTTGCCATCGGCACAGGCCAGCACATACGACTGCGACACGCTGGGCCGGCTGAACGGGCCCATCACCTCGCCTTCGGAGAAGTAGTGGGTGAAGGCATCGAGGTTGAAATGGCACATGGCTTCCAGCATCGACACCTCCACCCGCTTGCCCACGCCGGTGCGGCCGCGTTCGATCAGGGCGCCCATCACGCCGTAGGCGGCGTAGAAGCCGGTCATCGCATCGGCCAGCGCCGGGCCCACCACGCGCGGGTTGGCCGGGTTGATCAGCAGGTTGAGGTAGCCGCTGGCGGCCTGGGCCACGGTGTCGTAGGCCGGCCGCCCGGCGGCCGGGCCGTCCTGGCCGAAGCCGCTGATGGCGCAGTACACCAGCCTGGGGTTGAGGCCGTGCAGCCGCTCCCAGCCGGCGCCCAGGCGTTCGGCGGCGCCGGGCCGGAAGTTCTGGATGTAGACGTCGGCGCCGCGCACCAGCTCGTCGAAGGCCGCTGCATCCTCCGGCAGCTTGGTGTTGAGCGTGATGCTCTGCTTGTTGCGGTTGTAGGTCTGGAAGTGCGGGCTGTACAGCCCGCCGCGGAAGGCCCGGAACGGGTCGCCGGTGCCGGGCTGTTCGATCTTGATCACCCGCGCCCCCAGGTCGGCCAGCAGCATGCCGGCCGCCGGGCCGGTGATGAAGGTGCCTTGCTCCAGCACGGTGATGCCTTCGAGAACCTTGGACATGTCAGTCGCCCTTCCTTCAATCGACCTGCGCGCCCGAGCGCTTGACCAGCGCGGCCCATTTCGTGATCTCGCTGCCCGTGAAGCGGGCCAGCGCCTCGCCCTGCAGCGGTCGCAGTTCCACGCCTTGCGCGGCCAGCCGGGTGCGCACCTCGGGCTGGGCCAGCGCGGCATCGCCCGCGCTGCGCAGCCGCTCCAACGTGGCGGCCGGCACGCCGGCCGGCGCATACACCATGAACCAGGCCACCAGGTCCACGCCGGGCAGACCTTGCTCGGCCAGCGTGGGCACCTCGGGCGCCTGCGCGCTGCGGCTGGCGCTGGTGATGCCCAGCACCCGCAGCTTGCCGCTGCGCACGTGCGGCATCACCGCGGACGGGTGGTAGAACATGAAGTCAACGTTGCCGGCCATCAGATCGGTCAGCGCCTGCGAGCCATCCTTGTAGGGCACGTGGATCATGCGCCCGCCCAGCTCGTTCATCAGCTCGCCCGCCAGGTGGCCCGAGGTGCCGTTGCCGGCCGAGGCAAACGTGGCGCCTTCGGCCCGGCGGGCCAGCGTGGCCAGGTCGGCCGGAGACTTGGCAGGCGACTGGGCAGGCACCACCAGCAGCAGCGGCGTGTAGCCGGCAAAGGCCACCGGCACGAACTGCTGGCGCGGGTCGTAGCGCAGCGTGCGAAACAGCGTGGCATTGATGGCGTGGGTGCCCACCGTGCCCATGACCAGCGTCTGGCCGTCGGGCTGGGCGCGCGCCACCTGCTCGGTGGCGGTGGTGCCGCCGGCGCCGGGCCGGTTGTCCACCAGCACCTGCTGGCGCAGCGTGGCGGCCATGGCGGTGCCCACGATGCGGGCCACGTTGTCGGTGGTGGTGCCGGTGGCAAAGGGCACCACCAGGCGCAGTGCCGGGGCGGTGTCCTGCGCCCGGGCGGGCAGGGCGGCGGCGGCCAGCGCCAGCGAGAGAACGAGGCGGCGCTGCATCAGTCCACCCGGATGTTCCTGGCCTTGACGATGCGGCTGTAGATGCCGGCATCGCGCCGGACCCACTGGGCCATCTCGGCGCGGTCCAGCGACAGCGGCTCGCAGTTCAGCTCCTTGATGCGGCGCTGCACGTCGGTGTCCAGGCTGGCGGCGTGCAGCACCGCATACAGCTTGTCCAGCACCGGCGCCGGCGTGGCCGCGGGCGCCCAGATGCCGTGCCACGACATCATCGACAGGCCGGGCGTGGTCTCGGCGAAGGTAGGCACGTTGGGCATGGCCGGATGGCGCTGCGCATCGGAGTACGCCAGCGCCTTGACCTTGCCGCTGCTGATCAGCGGATAGGCGGTGGCCATCGGCTCCAGCACCATGTCCACCTGGCCGCCGATCAGTTCGTTGATCGGCGTGGCCCGGTAGGGCACGTGCAGCATGGCCACCTTGTTCTCGTCCTTCAACCATTCCATGATCAGGTGCGAAGGACTGCCCGCGCCGTAGGAGGCGTGCGACAGCTGGTCGGGCTTGCTGCGGGCCTGGGCCAGCACGTCTTTCAGCGACGCTGCTTCCAGCTTGGGGCTGGCGATCAGCACCAGGCCCTGGCGCATGGTGGGCGCCACCGGCACCAGGTCCTTGTCGGCATCGAAGGGCAGCTTGCCGTAGATGAACGGGTTGATGGTGAAGGCGGTGGAGACGTTGTAGAGCACCGTGTAGCCATCGGCCGGCGACTTGGCCACCGCGTCGCTGGCCAGGTTGCCGGCCGAGCCCGGCTTGTTGTCCACGATCACCGGCACGCCCAGCTTGCGGGCCGCGTATTCGCCATAGATGCGCGCGAACACGTCCGGTGGCGTGCCGGCCGCAAAGCCCACCACGATCTTCAGCGGGCGGGCAGGCCAGTCGGCGGCGCCGGTCTGCGCCGCGGCCTGGGGCGGCAGGGCGGCCAGGCCTGAAGCGGCCAGGCCAAGGGCGGACGCGATGACGCGCCGGCGGGTACTGCTCATGGGTGTCTCCGGTGGTGTTATGGGTCTTGCGGCTCGGCGGCCGCTTCAGTCGGTGGCGCGGGCAGGGCCGTCGTACTGCAGCTCCCGCGTGGCCTGGTAGGACAAGGCAAAACCGATGGAGCGTTCCAGCTCCTCGTTCAGGTGGGCGATGAGCCCCGCGGTGCGCGCCAGGATGGGCACGCCCTTGAGTGCCTGCAGCGGAAAGCCGATGCCCAGCAGCACCGCCGGAATGGCGGCCGACACATTGAGCTTGAGCGCCTTGCCCACGGCCTGCGGCAGCACACGTTCCACCGCCTCGGCGATGTGCACGAAGCGCAGGTCGGCGCCGGCCGCCTGCGCCACGCGGAACAACGCATCCACCCGTGGGTCGCGAGCCTTGTGCAGCGGGTGCCCGTAGCCGGGAATCTGGCGGCCGGCGGCCCGGTACTCGGCCACCACCGCCAGCGCCACTTCGTCCAGCGCCGCGCCGCGCGCGCCGGCGGCACGCTGGTCGATCTCGTCGAACAGGCGACCGGCAGTCTCGGAGGCGCCCAGGATCACCGAGCCGCAGCCCAGGATGCCGGCGGCCACCGCGCCCTGCAGCGCATCGGGCGCGGCAGCCAGCGTCATGCGGCTGGCCTGCACGCTGGGCACCAGGCCATGCTCGGCGATGGCCACCAGCGTGGCGTCCAGCACCGCGGTGGCGGCCGGCGTGGCGCGGCGGCCGGTGACCAGCAGGTGGAAATAGTCGGTGAACGAGATGCGGCCGATCAGCTCGCTGCACAGGTCCATGCCGCGCACCGTGATGCTGTGTTCGTCCGAGGTGCAGATGGCGCTGCGTGGCACCGTCTCCTTGCCGATCTTCATGCCGGTCCTTTGCCGTTGCGACTGGGGCCGAACGGTAAGGATTGACTGAACGCGCAGGAAGTGAAGAATTTCGATGCGCTTGATCTATGGCGTCGATGGTTGCAGGCTGCGGCCCAGCGCGGCCTTGCGGATCTCACGGGCAAAGCTCTTCACCGCCGCGCTCTGCCGCGCTTCACGCTTCCACAGCAGGCCGGGCGTGCGCATCGGCGTCGGGCTTTCCAGCGGCACGGTGCGGATGTCGGCACGCGCCGGCACTGCCTGGCGCGACACGATGGCCGCCAGCCCGGTGCGCGCCACCAGGTCGATCATCGGCGCGATGGTGTTCATCTCGGCGGCCACCAGCGGCTCGGCGCCGCAGCTGGCCAGGCAGGCGTCCAGCATCACCCGGGTGGTGAACACCCGCGGCAGCATCACCAGCGGCTGCTTGTGCAGCTCCACCATGCGCACGCGGCGGCGGCCGGCCAGTGCATGGGCGGCGCCCACCACCAGCACCATCTCCTCGTGGTACAGCGGCTCGAACCACAGCAGGCCGGGTTCGCTGGGCTGGTAGGCGATGCCCACGTCCAGCGCGCCGTCCAGCAGCCGCTGTGCGATGGCGTCGGCCGCCAGCTCGTCGACGCTGATCTTGACCGTTGGGTGGCGCGCCATGAAGGCGGCCAGGCATTCGGGCACGAAGCCCAGGTTGAAGGTGTGCGTGGCGCCGATGCGCACCTCGCCCGACAGCGCGCCGGCCGAGCGCTTGAGCTCGCCCAGGCCCTGGTCCACCTCGCGCAGCGCCTTGGAGGCATAGCCCAGGAAGGTTTCGCCTGCTTCGGTCAGCAGCACGCGGCGGCCGACGCGGTCGAACAGCTCGTGGCCCAGCTCGTCTTCCAGCTGCCGGATCTGGTGCGACAGCGTGGACTGCGTGACGTGCACACGCTCGGCTGCGCGGGTGAAGTTGAGGCATTCGGCCAGCGCGGTGAAGTAGCGCAGGTGTCGCAGTTCCATGGCGTGGCGGGCCTCGGCAATCGATGCAGTGAATGCAATTTATCGAAAATCTTCACTTCCGTGTCGCGGGCTCGATGGTTATGGTGCGGCACGCCCCTCAGAGGGCCAATCAAGGAGACCCCCATGGCCGATGCCGCCGATGCCGTCCACAGCCTGACCGACGAGGTGCTGAGCCGCCTGCAAGGCTGCACCGATGCCCGCTTCAAGCAGGTGATGAGTTCACTGGTCACCCACCTGCACGACTTCGTGCGCGATGTGGACCTGACCGGCGACGAATGGATGCAGGCCATCCAGTTCCTCACCGCCACCGGCCAGCAGTGCACCGACAAGCGCCAGGAGTTCATCCTGCTGTCGGACACGCTGGGCGTGTCCATGCTGGTGGTGGCGCTGGCGCAGGCCCGCGCCGGCGGCCGCGCCGCGGGTGCCACGCCGGCCACCGAGGCCACGGTGCAGGGCCCCTACTACTGGGAAGGCGCGCCCGACCGGCCGCTGGGCTTCGACATCGGCGAAGGCGTGCCCGGCGAGCCGGCGCTGTACACCGGCCGCGTGACCGACACCGAAGGCCGCCCGCTGCCCGGCGCGCTGCTGGACGTGTGGTCGGGCGATGGCGAAGGCAATTACGACATGCAGATGGCCGACAACACCACCATGCGGGCCCGCGGCCGCTTCCGCACCGACGCGCAGGGCCGCTTCTGGTTCTGGTCCATCCGCCCCAGCTACTACCCGATTCCGATGGACGGCCCGGTGGGCCGGATGATCGAGCGCATGGGGCGCGACCCCAACCGGCCCGGCCACATCCACATGATGGTGTCGGCCGACGGCCATGTGCCGGTGACCACGCACCTCTTCGTGGCCGACAGCCCGTACATCGAGACCGATGTCGTCTTCGGCGTGCGCGACAGCCTCGTCGTGCCCTTCGAGCGGCATGAACCCGGCACCGCGGTGGATGGCCGGCCGATGCGCAAGCCCTACTGGTCGGCGCACTACGACTTCCGGCTGGCGACGGCGGCTGGCGCCTGACGGTCTACCGCTCCACCGTCTGCCCCACATACCGCGACACCTTCGGCGGCCCGTCGCCGCGGTGGAAACCCAGCCGCCGGTCGCGCAGCGCCAGCTCCACCGCGGTGATGCGGTCGAAGCGGCGCAGGTGCTCGGTCCAGTTCTCGTCGACGTAGTACTCCATCCAGTGCCGCGGGTTGGCATGGTCGCGGAACACGCCCCAGGAGATGGCGCCCTGCTGCAGCCGGCTGCGGCGGCTTTCGCGCATCAGCTCGGCAAAGGCCGCCTCGTCCTGCGGGTCGACGTCGTACTCCACCGTCACCATCACCGGGCCGGCCTGCGGGTCGACGTCCGGGGCGGCGGTGGGGCTCTTGAGCACGTCGCGCTGTGGCGTCAGGTCGGCCTCGCCCAGGTGCTGCACGCGCTGCTTGCGCAGCAGCACCAGCATCAGCAGGCCGGTGGCCGCGGCGGCCAGCAGGCTGGTGCGCAGGCTGGTGATGCCCGCGACCTGGCCCCACAGCGCGGCGCCGCCGGCGCTGCCGGCCATCAGCGCCGTCTGGTAGATGGACATGCCGCGGGCCCGCACCCAGTCGGGCAGCGCCAGCTGGGCCGACAGCGTGAGCGAGTTGGCCACCGAGATCCAGCCGGCGCCCGCCAGCACCATGGCCGGCGCGGTGATCCACAGGCTGGGTGACAGCGCCACCACCAGCGTGCCCAGCGCATTGAGCAAGCTGCCGTACTGCACCAGGTCGTCGCGGCTGAAGCGCTCGCGGATGCGCGGCAGCATCAGCGCGGTGGCCACCGCGCCCGCGCCCATGCAGGCCAGCAGCAGCGTGAAGATGCCGGCGCCGCCGTGCGACAGGCCCTGCGCCACCAGCGGCATCAGCGCCAGCAGCGCGGTGCTGTGCAGGAAGAAGACGAAGATGCGCAGCAGCACCACCCGCATGCCCGGCGACTGGCGCACGTACTGCACGCCCACCCGCATGGCACCCACGAAGCGCTCGCCGGGCAGCGCGCTGGCGCGCGGTGTGTTCTTCCACTGCCAGATGATGGCCGCTGCGCCCAGCGACAGCGCGGCATTGAGCCCGAACACCCAGGCGCTGCCCAGACCGGTGAGGATGGCACCGGCCAGGATGGGCCCGGCGATGCGCGAGGCATTCATCGCGATGGCATTGAGCGCCAGCGCCGCGGTGAGCTCGCTGCGCGGCACCAGCTCGGGCACGATGGCCGCGAACACCGGCCAGCGCATCGCCAGCCCGATGCCGTTGGCAAACACCAGCACCAGCAGCAGCGGCGCATTGAGCGCGCCCGAAAACGCCAGCACGCTCAGCAGCACCGCGGTGACGGCCACCCACAGCTGGGTGAACATGAACCAGTGCCGCCGGTCCACGATGTCGGCCATCGCGCCGCTGGGAATGCCCAGCAAGAAGACGGGGAGCGTGGCCGCCGTCTGCACCAGCGCCACCCACACCGGGTTGGGCGTGAGCTGCGTCATCAGCCACGCGGCCGCCACGTCGTTCATCCACATGCACACGTTGGCGGTGACCGTGGCCAGCCACAGCATGCGGAAGACCGGCCGGGCCAGTGGCGCCAGGGTGCCGGTGCGGGGCGGAGCCGAAGGCGGCTCGGGCGGGGAGGAGGGCGACAGTGGTTCGATGGACATCGGCAGGCCGCCGACTTTAGCCCGCGCCGGCGGCGCCTCCGATGTGGGAACTGCGTGGGCCCTGCGGCGGCGCGGTTTCAGCGGCGGGCGCGGCGGCCGATATGAGCGTGCATGAGAAGCAGGCTTTCAGTGACGGGTGTGGCCCTGGCCGTGATGCTGGCCGCGTGCGGCGGCGGTGGGGGTGAGTCGGAGGCGGCGACCGGCACGGGCAACGGCGCCTCGGGCACGGGCAGTGGTTCGGTCGGCGGCGCGGTGGGCGGTGCAGTGTCCACCGGCGACGCGGCCGAGGCCGCCGCGCTGGCCCTGGCCACCGTCAACCAGGAGCGTGAGCGCTGCGGCTTCGGCCAGGTGCAGCGCCAGGCCCAGCTGGACACCGCCGCCGGCTGGCATGCCGACTACCTGAAACTGCGTTTCAACGAAGGCCTGCCCGCCACCCACACCGAAGACCCGGCGCGCAGCGGCTTCAAGGGGGCCACCGCGGCCGACCGCGCCCAGGCCGCCGGTTACGCCTACGCCCGGTTGGGCGAGTTCCTGAGCTTTGCCCCGCTGGGCGGCAGCGCACCGGCCGGCGAAGCGCTGGTGCGGGCGATGATGGCCACGGTCTATCACATGGCCGGCATGCTGGACGGCAACACCGAGGTGGGCGCGGCCGTGGCCTTTGCCGATGCGGCGCCGCAGGCCTACCGCCAGGCCGTCCTGGCCTGGGAAACCGGCACGCCGCTGGGCCGCCAGCCGGTGGAGCCCGGCGTGCTGCTCACCTACCCCTGCTCCGGCAGCGCCGGCCTGCAGCCTTACATGTACGGCGAGAGCCCCGAGCCCTTCAGCGGCCTGGGCTTCATCGCCGGCCCGGGCACCGGCCACCCGATCTACCTGCGCGCCCCCGCGGGCCAGCGCATCCGGCTCAGCGCCGCCACGCTCACCAGCGGCCAGGGCCGCGCGGTGCCGGTGCTGCTGTACCACGCCAGCGACGACGCGCAAGCCCTGCTGGGCACCCACCAGGCCTTCGTCATCCCGCGCGAGCCACTGGCCCAGGGTGCCAGCTACCAGGCGCAGGTGCAGGGCACGGTGGATGGCGTGCCGTTTTCGCGGGACTTCGTGTTCAGTACGGGGCGGCTGTAGGCCCTGGCGCGGGCGCTGCGCCATGCCTCAGCGCCACGCGCTGCGCTGCTGCAGCAGCGCCGGCCGGTCGATGGCGGCGGCCAGCGCTTCGAGGTCACGGGGCTGCACGCCCGCCTGCCTGAAGTGCGCCTGCCAGCCGTTGACCACGGCCACCACCTGGCGCACCTGCTCGCGGGCCTGGTCCGGGGGCAGCCCGAACTGCCGGCATTCCGACATTGCGTTGTCCAGCGTCGCATCGTGGCCCTGCAGGCCCACGCGCAGCTGCTGCCAGCCTAGCGACTGTGCCGAGGGCAGCACGTCGAAGGCGGGCGACAGGCTCAGCGTGCCATCGGCTTCGTGCAGCAGCGCGTGGTTCTTCTCGTGGTCGTCGGTGTTGTCCATCAGGATGTTGAACACCATGCGCCGAAACAGCTCATGCATCTGGGCCCGGAAGCCGCTCTCGCCGACCGTGCCGCGGCGGCGCAGCAGCTGGGCCAGTTCGGGGTAGCCCAGTGCTTCACCCGCGGCCTTCAGTGCCACGTTGGCCGAGAGCGCATGGCGGCGCAGGCCGGCCTCGCGATCGAAGCGCCGCACCGCCACCGCATGGCCCTGGTGCAAGGGCACCGCCCGCGTGGGCGCCACACGGATGCCGGCCTGCGCTGCCAGCGTCATGGTGGCGTGTTCCACCAGAGGCATGTCGAGGGCCTCGCCGGGCTCGTTGAACTTCAGCACCCAGGGCTCGCCGCCCAGCGTCACCAGGGCCTTGGGCCGGGCGCCGCCCAGCGTGGTGCCAGGGTCGATCAGGCGGCGTTGTGGCGGCGGCACCGGCTCGCCGGCCAGTACCCGTTGCACCAGCCGGGCGATGTCTTCCGCCTCGTTCAGCCAGGGCAGGGGGCCCTTGGTGCGGGGCAGGTAAGCCTGCAGCGAGGTGGAAACACCCAGCGCGCCGAAGCGCTCGTCGCCCGCGAAGAACAGGTAGTCCAGCAGCGCCAGCCGCGGCGGCTTGTCGAGCACCCGGATCACCCGTTCACCCCAGCGGTCAGGGCGGGCGTCATCCACCGCGCCGACGGCCGTCTCCTTCTCGTTGGGCAAATATTCCCGGTCGCTCAGCGGCAGGTCTTCGCTCAGCGCGATGCCGCTGGCCAGCCACGCCGCCGCATAGCGCAGCGACACGCCGTTCTGACCACGCAGCTGGCGCAGTTCGCCAATCAGCCGTGGCGCCGTGGGGTCGGCCAGCCACCACAGGCCCAGCGTGTCGCCGGGCTGGTAGGCGGGGGCGTCCATGTCCGTCATGGCGCAGGCGCCCGCCGCCGCACCGCTCGAGCCTGTGCGCTGCGCACCGCCTCTTCCAGCGCCGCCTGGTCATGCTGGGGCGCGGCCACTTCGCCCAGCGCGGCGGCGCGGCCCATCAGCCATAAGGCCGTGGCGTACACGCCCATGGCCACGCTGGGGTCGCCGCGCTCCATGCGCATCAAGGTGGGCTCGGACACGCCGATGCGCTGCGCCCACAGGCGCCGCGGCTCCTTGCGGCGCTTGCGGGCGATGGCCAGGTCTTCACCCAGGCGGCGCAGTGGCGCCAGCGCAGCGGCGGGCATTTCGTCCAGGGCGGTAGGGCGCTTGGGCATGCATACATGTTAGTACAGAGCGCTCTTTACGAACATCTATGTGCGTTTCAGACCGACGGGCTGCCCAGTCGGCTGAAGTCCAGCGCCTTCAGCAATGCGGCCGTCTCGCGCATCAGGCGGGTGGCGGGGCGGGCCTTGGGCCAGGCCAGCACCAGGTTGTTGCGGATGGCCGGCGCCACGATGGCGGCGCGCTGCAGCGCCGGCCCGTGGCCGGGCGGGGGCAGGGCGCTTTCGGGCAGCACGGTGCAGCCCACGCCCTGGCGCACCAGCTGCACCACCGTCTGCACCGAGCCCACCTCGGCCACCACCTGCAGCCCGATGCGGCGCGGCCGCGCCACCGCGTCCACCAGGCTGCGGATGGCATTGGGCGCGGCCGGCAGCACCAGCGGCCAGTCGGCGAGCGCAGAAAAGCGCAGCCGCGCCGGCAGCCGCGGGCCCTGGGCCGGGGCCACCAGCAACAGTGGCTCGCGCAGCAGCGGCTCGCAGCTCAGCAGCGGTGAAGGTGGTGGGTCGAACAGCAGCGCCAGGTCCAGCCGGCCGGCGATCAGCCATTCGCGCAGGTGCTGGCTCAGCCCTTCGGACACGGTGATCACCGCGCGCGGAAAGCGTTCGCGAAAGCGCGTCACCAGCTCGGCGCTGAGGCTCGCCGCCACCCGCGGCGGCAGGCCCACGGTGATGCGGCCGCCGGGGCTGGCGGCCAGCTCGCGCAGGGCCTCGCGGGCGCGATCGGCGCTGTCCAGCATCTGGCGTGCATGCACCAGCAGGGCGTCGCCAGCCTCGGTGGGCATGGCGCCGCGGCCGGTGCGGTCCAGCAGGCGCTGGCCCAGCTCGGTTTCCAGCAGGCCGATCTGCCGGCTGAGCGTGGGCTGGGCCAGGTTCAGCGCCACCGCCGCACGGCTGAAGCTGCCCGCATCGGCCACCGCCACGAAGTAGGACAGCTGTTTCAGATCCATAGCGCTTCAGCATAGCTGCTATAGGCACCATGCCGTTACGCTCTGCCCTGCCGCTGCGCAGAATCGGCTGCATGAGAAGTACCCCACCGCTGCCGGCCGGCGCCTGCAATGCGCACTGCCATGTGTTCGGACCGCCCGATCGCTTTCCGTATGCCGCTGGCGCCTTCCAGCCGGCGGCCGATGCACCCAAGGAGGCCTTGTTCGCGCTGAACGACCGTCTGGGCCTGCAGCGTTGCGTGGTGGTGCAAAGCGCCTGCCACGGCTTCGACAACCGTGCCACCGAAGATGCGGTGGCCGCACGCCCGCACAGCTACCGTGGCATCGCCCTGCTGCCCACCGATGTGCCGGATGCCGAGCTGCGCCGGCTGGACGCGGCGGGCTTTCGCGGGGTGCGCTTCAACTACATGGCCCACCTGGGTGGTGGCACGCCCATCGACCAGGTGCTGGCGCTGGCCGGTCGGCTGGCGCCGCTGGGCTGGCACCTGCAGATCCATGGCGATCCGGCGCTGCTCACCGACCTGGGCCCGGCGCTGCGCCGCAGCCCGGTGCCGGTGGTCATCGACCACATCGGCCGCGTGGACGCAGCGGCCGGACTGCAGCAGCCGGCCTTCGTGGCGCTGCAGCGGCTGATGGACGACGAGCGCTTCTGGGTGAAGGTGAGCGGCTGCGACCGCATCACCCGCCAGGGCCCGCCCTACGACGATGCGCTGCCTTTCGCCCAGGCCCTGGTGCAGGCCCATGGCGACCGGGTGCTGTGGGGCAACGACTGGCCGCACCCCAACCATGCCGGTCCGCTGCCGGTGGAAGAGGCGCTGGTGGCTTTGATCGACCGCATCGCACCCACGGCCGATGCCCGCCAGCGGCTGCTGGTGGACAACCCGCAGCGGCTGTACCGCTTCGATGAACAAGCTCAGCAGGTGAACCCATGACGAAGCGATTCGAAGGCCAGGTCGCCATCGTCACCGGCGCCGGCTGCGTGGGCCCCGGCTGGGGCAACGGCCGCGCGGTGGCCGTGCGGCTGGCCGAAGAAGGCGCCCAGGTGCTGGCGGTGGACCGCGACATCCAGCGGCTGGACGAGACGCTGGACCGCGCCGGCTCGCTGCGCGCGCAGATCCGCCCCTGGGCCACCGACGTGACCGACCGCGCCAGCGTGGCCGCGATGGTGGCCGCCTGCCTGCAGGCCTTCGGCCGCATCGACGTGCTGGTGAACAACGTGGGCGGCTCGGCCAAGGGTGGCCCGGTGGAGATGAGCGAGGAGGTCTGGGATTCGCAGATCGACCTCAACCTGAAGAGCGTCTTCCTCACCTGCAAGGAAGTGCTGCCCACCATGGTGGCGCAGCGCAGCGGCGCCATCGTCAACGTGGCCTCCACCTCCGGCCTGCGGTGGACGGGCGCCGCCCAGGTGGCCTATGCCGCCAGCAAGGCCGGCGTCATCCAGCTGGGCCGCGTGGTGGCGGTACAGCATGCGCCTGACGGGGTGCGGGTGAACACCGTGGTGCCCGGCCAGCTGCACACGCCGATGGTGGAAGCCCGCCTGGCCGGCCAGCGGGCCGGCGGCGACGTGCAGGCCTTGCTGGCGCAAAGGCAGAAACGCATTCCGCTGGGCTTCATGGGCGACGGCTGGGACACCGCCTCGGCGGTGCTGTTCCTGGCCAGCGAAGAAGCCCGGTTCATCACCGGCACCGAGATCGTGGTGGATGGCGGCATGACCGCCCGCTGCGACTGAGACCCACATTCCACAGGAGACACCCATGACCTTTCACCGACGCGCGGCCCTGGCCGTGCTGGCCGGCAGCCTGATGCTGGCCGCCAGCGGGCCGGCCCTGGCCCAGGGCGGCAAGAGCACCCGCATCGTCGTCTCGTTCCCGCCCGGCGGGCCGGTCGACTTCGTGGCCCGCGCGCTGGGCGAGCAGCTGGGCAAGGAACTCAACCAGACCGTCATCGTCGACAACAAGGGCGGTGCCAACGGCGCCATCGGCGCCAGCGAGGTGATGCGCGCGCCCGCCGATGGCAGCACGATCTGGATCACCAGCGTGGGCGCGGCGGCGGTCAATCCTTCGCTGTACGAGAAGCTGCCTTACGACATGCAGCGCGACTTCGCGCCCGTCTCGCTGGTGGCCAACAACGTGGAGCTGCTGGTGGTGAACCCGGCCGATCCGGCGCGCACCGCGGCCGAGTTCGTGGCCAATGCCCGCAAGGCCAAGCCACCCATCGCGATGGGCAGCTCGGGCATCGGCAGCATCCCGCACCTGGCCATCGAGCAGCTGGTGGACGCCGGCGGCGCGCCCATCACCCATGTGCCCTACCGCGGCGCGGCGCCGGCCATCACCGACGTGATGGGCGGGCAGGTGGCCGGCTTCTTCGGCGACATCCCGGGGCTCATCGGCCATGTGAAGGGCGGCAAGCTCAAGCCGCTGGGCGTGGCCGCCACCAGGCGCCACCCGGCGCTGCCCGACGTGCCCACGCTGGCCGAGCAAGGCCTGCCGGGCGTGGACACCAACAACTGGTATGCCCTCTTCGTGCCTGCCAAGACGCCGCCGGCCACCATCGACGCGCTGAACAAGGCCGTGCGCAAGGCACTCAGCGACCCTGGCCTGCATGAGCGGCTGCTGTCCACCGGTGCCGAACCCGCGCCCTCCACGCCGCAGGAACTGGCCGCGCTGCTGAAGGCCGACACCGCCAAGTGGGCCAAGCTGATCCGCGACAAGAAGATCAAGGTGGAATGACGATGGCGCCCCGCATCCCGCTGGTGGAACCCGGCACGCGGCCCGCGCTGGCCGACACCGAGGCCCGCATCCTGGCCGAGCGCGGCCGCATCTCGCTGCTGTACCAGGCGCTGCTGAACAGCCCGCCGATCGCCGCCGGCTGGGAACGCATGCTGACCGCGGTGCGCAACCAGACCGGCGTGCCGGCCGACCTGCGGGAGCTGATCATCTTGCGGGTGGCGGTGCTCAACCGTGCCAGCTTCGAGTTCCATGCCCATGTGCCGCATGCGCAGCGCGCCGGCGTGCCCGACGTGACCATCGAAGCCGTGCGCGAAACGCCCCTGGCCGCGGTGTTCACCGACCGCGAGCGGCGCGTGCTGCAGCTCACCGATGCGATGACCCGCGACATCGAGGTGCCCGACGCGCTGATGACCGAACTGCAGGCCGAATGGGACGCCCAGGGCCTGCTGGAGCTGGTGGCCACCGTGGCGGCCTACAACATGGTGTCGCGCCTGCTGGTGGCGCTGAGGATCGAGCATGGCTGAGCCGTTGCGAGAGCCTTTGTTGCTGGGCTGGTTCCGCTGGCCCGCCGAAGGCCTGGCCGCCGCGCTGGACCTGCCGGCCTTGCACGCGGCCGGCGCCAGCGCGCTGTACCGCGCGGTGGAAGGCGACGATGCCCGCCTGTATGCCCCTGCCGGCGCGGATGAAGCCGCGCTGCGCCTCCTGCTGCCCGCCGCGACCGTGTGGCAGCCCTTGCAGCCGCTGTGGCAGCGCGAAGGCGAAGCCGCCGGCCAGCCCGCGCCCTGGCATTACGTGGTGGCCACCGACGTGCTGGCCGAGCATGAGGCCGACTTCAACGCCTGGTACGAGACCGAGCATGCCCCCGGCCTGGCCGCGGTGCCCGGCACGGTGCGCGCCAGCCGCTGGCTGGCGCCTGGCGCCTCACCGCGCTACCACGCCTGCTACGACCTGGCGCGGCGCGAAGCCTTCGGCAGCCCGCCCTGGCTGGCGGTGCGCGCCACCGACTGGAGCAGCCAGGTGCGGCCGCACTTTCGCAACACGCACCGCACCATGTATAGACAAGTGGCGCTGACGGGCGGCTGAACTCAGGCCGCGCGGCCGAAGAAGGCCTGCACCAGCTTGACCCAGTAGGTGGCGCCGATGGGCAGCAGCGCATCGTTGAAGTCGTAGCTGGGGTTGTGCAGCTCGCAGGGGCCCATGCCGTGGTAGGTGGCCTCGCGATGCTCGCCGTCGCCGTTGCCGATGAAGCAGTAGGTGCCCGGGATCTTTTCCAGGAAGAACGAGAAGTCCTCGGCGCCGGCCACCGGGGGCGCCTCGCGCAGCACCTTGTCGGCGCCAAAGGCCTGCGTGGCCACCTCGGCCGCGAAGTCGGTGGGCGCCGGCCAGTTCACCAGCGGCGGGTAGGCGCGCACGAACTTCAGCTCGCCGCTGGCGCCGTAGGCCTGCGGCAGCGTCTCGGCGATGCGCCGCATCTGGTCTTCGATCAGGTCCAGCACCTCGATGCTGAAGGTGCGCACCGTGCCCTTGAGCACCGCCTCGTCGGGAATCACGTTGTAGGCATCGCCTGCATGCATCTGCGTCACGGTGAGCACCGCGGTGTCGATCGGCGACTTGGTGCGCGAGATCACCGTCTGCAGCATGCCCACCATCTCGGCCGCGATGACGATGGGGTCGACGCACTTCTGCGGCATGGCCGCATGGCCGCCGGTGCCGCGGATGACGATGTCGAAGCGGTTGCTCGACGCCATCATCGGCCCCTTGCGGAACGAGAAGCTGCCCGCCGGCGCGCCGGGCATGTTGTGCACGCCGTAGACCTCGTCGCACGGGAAGCGCTCGAACAGGCCGTCGGCCATCATCGCCCGCGCGCCGGCATTGCCGCCTTCTTCGGCCGGCTGGAAGATGAAGTTGACCGTGCCCTCGAAGTCGCGGTGCGCGGCCAGGTACTGGGCCGCGGCCAGCAGCATGGCTGTGTGGCCGTCGTGGCCGCAGCCGTGCATGCGCCCCGGGTTGAGCGACACATGCGCGAAGCGGTTGTATTCGGGCATGGGCAGCGCGTCCATGTCGGCGCGCAGGCCGATGGCGCGCTGGCCAGGCCCGCGGCTGCCGTGCAGCACGCCCACCAGGCCGGTCTGGCCCAGGCCGCGGTGCACCGTGATGCCCCAGGCGGCCAGCTTCTCGGCCACCAGGTTGGAGGTGCGGGTCTCCTGGAAGGCCAGCTCGGGGTGGGCATGGATGTCGCGGCGCAGCGCCCGGATGGCGGGTACCTCTTCGCGGATGGCGTCGATCACGCCGGTGTCGGCTTGCACGGTCTCGGTCATGGCATTCATCCTCGGGTTTGCTGGCGGACGTAGGCGGCCAGCTCGGCGGCCACGCCGGCCAGGGCCTGTTGCAAGGCGCCGAAGTTGGCGCTGCGCTCACGGGTGGCTTCGTTCATGTACAGGCCGCGGTGCAGCTCGATCTGCAGGCTGTGGCGGCGCTCGGCCGGGCGGCCGATGCGGGCGATCAACGCCACGCCCTTGAAGGGGTCGTTGAAGGCCACGCTCAGGCCGCGGCGGCGCATGGCTTCGGCCACCAGCTGGATAAATTCTTCGCTGCAGGTGCGACCGTCGTGGTTGCCCAGCACCACGTCGGCCAGCGGCTTGTCGGTCTGGATCTGCAGGCCTTCGTACGAGTTGGCGGGCATCGAGTGCAGGTTCAGGTGCCACACCGCGCCGTGCTGCTGGTAGGCCTGCTCGATCTGCTGCAGCAGCGTGCGCTGGTAGGGCGCGTGGTACTGGGTGATGCGCGCCTGCACCTCGGCCACGCTCAGCCGCCGGTCGTAGATGGGCTGCCGGCCATCATGGCCGGCGTCGCGCCAGATCAGGCCGATGCCCAGGCGGGTCTTTTCGCTGGGCTGCAGCTCCTGCGGCCATGGCGCGTCCAGCAGCGCCGCATCCAGGTCGGCCGGGTCGCGGTTGGGGTCGATGTAGCTGCGCGGGAACTCCGCCGCCAGCAGCGTGGCGCCGACGGTGGGCAGGGCCTGCCACAGCACGTCGACGTCGGTGTCCTCGCCGGCGCGCAATTCTTCGAAGGGCAGGGCGTAGCCGAAGTCGGCGGGGTACTTCAGGCCGCTGTGCGGCGAATCGGCCACCAGCGGCACCGCATCGGCGGTGGGCTGGTGCAGCGTGAAGGGCTCGAACGGCGTGGCGGCGTGGGGCTGCACACGGGTATCAGGCGTGGGTGTCATGCGGGGACTGCTTTGGCGTGCACCGTGATGGGTTGGGGCAGGTCGTTCAGGTGGCAGGCGCTGGTGTGCCCGGGGGCCAGCGTCTTCAGGGCCGGCCGCTCGCTGCTGCAGCGGGGCAGGGCCTGGGGGCAGCGCGGGTGGAAGGCGCAGCCCGAAGGCGGCGCCAGCGGCGAGGGCAGCTCTCCCTGGATGGGCTGGTACGCCCGGCGCGTGGTGTCCAGCGTGGGCAGCTCGGCCAGCAGCGCCTGGGTGTAGGGGTGGTTGGGGCGGGTGAACACCGTGTCGGTGGGCGCCACCTCCACGACGCGGCCCAGGTACATGATCACCACCCGGTCGGCGATGTGGCCCACCACGCCCAAGTTGTGGCTGATGAAGAGGTAGGTGAGCTCGAACTCGCGCCGCAGCTGGGTGAACAGGTTCAGCACCTGCGCCTGGATGGACACGTCCAACGCGGCCACCGCCTCGTCGCAGACGATGGCGCGGGGCTTGAGCGCCAGCGCCCGCGCGATGCCGATGCGCTGCCGCTGCCCGCCCGAGAACTGGTGCGGATAGCGCTGCGCATAGTCCGGATCCAGGCCCACCTGGCGCATCAGGTCGGCCACGTAGGCACGCTGGTCGGCCTTGCGCACCAGACCGTGCACCACCGGCGCCTCGCCGATGATGTCCAGCACCCGCATGCGCGGGTTCAGTGAAGCCATCGGGTTCTGGAAGATCATCTGCACGCCCAGCTCATAGGCGCGGCGCTCGGCCCGCGGCAGGCTGTGCACCGGCTGGCCCTGGTAGTGCACCGTGCCGGCGCTGGGCGGGTTGATGCCGGCCACGATGCGGCCCAGCGTGCTCTTGCCGCAGCCGGACTCACCGACGATGCCGATCACTTCGCCGGCCTGCACGTCCAGGTCGACGCCGCTGACCGCATGCACCACGGCCGGTGCGTGCTTCGCGCCCAGCAGGTTGGCGATGCGGCCGGCCAGGTCCACCGGCTTGACGAAGCGCTTGTCCACGCCGCGCAGGCTGATCAGCGGCGTGCCGGCAGGGGCTTGTCTAGACATGTGCGGCCTCCAGCGGGTGCCAGCAGCGGCTCACGACCCCCGAGGCTTGCGCGGCGATGGCCGGCGGCTGCAGGCAGGCGGCATCGGCGCGCGGGCAGCGCGGGCGAAAGGCGCAGCCCGCCGGCAGGTGCAGCAGCGAAGGCGTCATGCCCGGAATCTGCCGCAGCAGCGTGCCGTGCGTCTGGCGGGTGGGGATGGAATCGATCAGGCCTTGGGTGTAGGGGTGGGACGGGGCGCCGATCACCTGGCGGGCGCTGCCGGCTTCGACGATGCGGCCGGCATACATCACCGCGATGCGGTCGGCCAGGCCCGAGATCACCGCCAGGTCGTGGGTGATCCACACCAGCGCGGTGCCGGTCTCGCGGCAGAGCTTTTGCACCTCGTACAGGATCTGCGCCTGGATGGTCACGTCCAGCGCGGTGGTGGGCTCGTCGGCGATGATGAGCCGCGGCTGGTTGAGCAGCGCGATGGCGATGGCCACCCGCTGCCGCATGCCGCCCGACAGCTGGTGCGGGTAGGCCAGCAGCCGCTCGTCGGGCGCCGCGATGCCCACGCGGGCCAGCGCCTCGCGCGCCCGGGCACGGGCGGCGGCCTCGCTCACCTTCTCGTGCGCCTGGATGGCTTCCACCATCTGCGTGTCCACCCGCAGCACGGGGTTGAGGGTCATCATCGGGTCCTGGAAGATCATCGCGATCTCCTTGCCCCGCACCTGCTGCAGCCGGCGCTCGCCGGCCTGGGCCAGGTCTTCGCCGCGGTAGCGGATGCGGCCTTCGACGATGCGGCCGGGCGGGTCGATGAGGCCGATGACCGAAAAGCCGGTGATGCTCTTGCCCGAGCCCGATTCGCCGACCAGGCCCAGGATCTCGCCGGCGTTGACCTGCAGGTCGACGCCGTCCACCGCCTTGACCACGCCGCCGTGGGTGAAGAAGTGGGTCTTCAGGCCTTCGATCTGCAGCACCGGTTCGGCCGCGGTGTTCGTGGGAGCTGCCATCAGTGTGCGTTGTGCGGGTTGAGCACGTCCCGCAGGTGGTCGCCCACCAGGTTGATGCCGACGATGCTGAGCGCCAGCGCGATGCCGGGGAAGAACGAGATCCAGTAATGCCCCGACAGCAGGAACTCGAAGCCGTTGGCGATGAGCATGCCCAGTGAAGGCTCCGTCACCGGCACGCCCACGCCCAGGAAGGACAGCGTGGACTCCAGCGCGATGGCATGCGCCAGGTCGATGGTGGCGATGACGATGAGCGGTGGCATGCAGTTGGGCAGCATGTGGCGCAGCAGCACCCGGCGCCAGCCCAGCGACATGCATTGCGCGGCCTCCACGTATTCCTTGCCGCGCTCCACCAGGGCCGCGCCGCGGGCGGCGCGGGCGAAGTAGGCCCACTGCACGATGATGAGGGCGATGATGACCTTGTCCACGCCCTTGCCCAGCACCGCCAGCAGGATGAGCGCCACCAGGATGGCCGGGAACGACAGCTGGATGTCGACGATGCGCATCACCAGTGCATCGATCCAGCCGCCGAAGTAGGCCGCCGCCAGCCCGGCCACGCTGCCGATGGCCAGCGCCGCGGCCACCGACACGCCGCTGACCAGCAGGCTGGTGCGCAGCCCGTAGAGGATGGCCGACAGCAGGTCGCGCGCCTGGCCGTCGGTGCCCAGCCAGTAGGTGAGGGCGCCGTCGGCACTGGCGCTGCCCGGCGGCAGCTTGGAGTCGAAGATGTCCAGCTTGCCGATGTCGTAGGGGTTCTGCGGCGAGATCCACGGCGCCAGCAGCGCCGCGCCCATCGCCAGCACCAGCAGCGCCAGTCCCAGCATCGCCAGCTTGCTGGCCATGAACTCGCGGCGCAGCCGCTGCCACGGGGTTTCCGGCGGCGGCAGCGGGGTGGCCGCCGCGGTTTGAAGCGTGGTGTCCGTCATGCCTTGCCAGCCTCCAGCCGCACCCGCGGGTCCAGCACCGAATACAGGATGTCCACCACCAGGTTCAGCATCACCAGGAAGAACACGATCAGGATCAGATAGGCCACCACCACCGGACGGTCGAGCGTGATGATGGAGTCGAGCAGCAGCTTGCCCATGCCGGGCCAGGCGAAGATGGTTTCGGTGACCACCGCGAAGGCCACCACCTGGCCGAATTCAAGCCCGCCCACGGTGACGATGGGAATCAGGATGTTCTTGAGCAGGTGCACCCGCAGGATGCGGCTCCAGGCCAGCCCCTTGGCCCGCGCGAACTTGATGTAGTCCATCGGCAGTGCCTCGCGCGTGGCGGCGCGGGTGACGCGGATGATGAGCGCCGCCTTGGTCACCGCGATGGTGAGTGCCGGCAGCACCAGGCGCTGCCAGCCGTCGAGCGTGAGCACGCTGAGGTCCAGCGGGCCCACCATCACGGTGCGGCCGCGTCCGCTGGCCGGCAACCAGCCCAGCGTGACGGCGAACACCATGATGAACATCAGCCCCACCCAGAAGCCGGGCAGCGAAAAGCCCAGCACCGAGCCGGTCATGATCGCGCGGCTGCTCACCGCCTGGGGCTTGAGCCCCGCCCAGATGCCCAGCGGAATGCCCACCAGCAGCGCCAGCCCCATCGAGACGACGGCCAGCTCCAGCGTGGCGGGCATGCGCTCCAGGATGAGCCCCATCGCCGGCTGGCCGGTGAGAAAGCTCTTGCCGAAGTCCAGCCGCAGCGCATGCGACATGAAGATCGAATACTGCTGCCACAGCGGCTTGTCGAGCCCGAACGACTGCCGGATGGCATCACGCTCCAGTTCCGTCGCCTCGGGGCTGGCCATCATCGAGACCGGATCGCCCACCACGTAAAGGCCGACGAAGACCAGGCCCGACATCACGGCCATGACCAGCACCGCCTGCATCAGGCGGCGGATGATGTACGCCAGCATGAAAACTGCGCCTGCGCGGGCCGGCTTACTTGGCCGGCGTCACGTACTGCACCATGGTCATCTGGTCGGAGCGGCCCACCAGCGTCAGGCCCTTCTTCATCGCCCACACCGAGTGCTCGAAGTGCACCGGCAGCATCGCGAAGTCGGCCATTGCCAGCTCGCTGGCCTTGGCCAGCAGCGCACTGCGCTTGCCTGCGTCCATCACCGCGGCCGAGGCATCGACCAGGCGGTCCATCTCGGGGTTGGAATAGCGGCTGCGGTTGGTGGTGCCCAGGCCCTTTTCCTTGTTGGGCGTGACGAGCAGCGCATTGAGCGTGTTCGACATCTCGCCGGTGGCAGTGCTCCAGCCCGCCAGGTAGGCGCTGTAGGCATAGGTGTCGCGGTTCTTGAAGAACACCGGCGGTGCATTGCTGTCGATGGTGGTCTTGACGCCGATGCGGGTCCACATCGCGGCCAGGGTCTGCGCCACCTTGCTGTCGTTGATGTAGCGGCCGTTGGGCGCGCCCAGCACCAGGTTGAAGCCGTTGGGGTAGCCGGCCTCCTTCAGCAGCGCCTTGGCACGCTCGGGGTCGGGCTTGGCGGCCTGGGTGAGCTTGTCGCTGGCGCCTTCCATCGGGTAGGGCAGCAGCTGCGCGGCCGGCGTGGCCACGCCGCCCATGATGCGGTCGACCAGCGCCTTGCGGTCGATGGCCAGCGACAGCGCCTCACGCACCCGCTTGTCCAGCATCGGGTTCTTGGGCAGCGGCTTGCCGTCGGCGCCGGTGATGCCGGGCGTCTGCTCGCCGTTCTGGTCCAGCGCCACATAGATGATGCGGTTGGACGGCTTGGTGACCACGGTGAGCTTGGGGTCCTTCTGCAGCCGGGCCAGGTCGTCGGTGGGCGGGTCTTCCACCAGGTCCACGTCGCCGGCCAGCAGCGCGGCCACCCGGGCGGCGGGGTTGCTGATGGGGCGGTAGATCACGCGGTCCCAGGCGGGCTTGGGGCCCCAGTAGTGCGGGTTGCGCTCGAAGATGATCTCGCTGCCGCGCTTCCACGACACGAACTTGTAGGGGCCCGCGCCCACCAGGCCGTTGCCGGCGTTCATCTCGGTGGTGGTCTTGCCCTCGGGCGCCGGGCCTGCGGCGGCCTTGGCCGACAGGATGGGCAGGTTGGCCAGGTTGGTGGCCACCAGCGGGTAGGGCTTGGCGGTGGTGATGCGCACCGTCAGCGGATCGGGCGCTTCCACCTTGGTGATCTGCTGCAGGTAGATGGTGTAGGACGACGGCGAGTTGGGCACCTTGGGCACGCGGTCGAAGGTGAACACCACGTCCTGCGCGGTGACGGGCGACCCATCGGAGAACTTTAGGTTGGGGCGCAGCTTGAAAGTCCAGGTGGTGCCATCCACCTTCCACGATTCGGCCAGGCAGGGCTTGGGCGCGGAGTCGGCATCGGCGCAGGTCAGCGGGTCCAGCAGCGTTTGCGACAGCTGGATGTTGGGCGTGAGCGCGTGGTACTGCGGGTCCATCGAGCTGGGCTCGGTCTTCAGCGCCACCACCAGGTCGCGGGCATGGAGGTTGAAGCTGGCGCCGGCCAGGGTGGCGACGGCGAGGGCGGCGATGAGGGGCCGCAGGTGGCGCATGGGCATGGAAACGTCTGTCCGTGGCGAAGAGGAAGCCAGCGTATGCAATTACCGCACCAAGTGGCATTCAGGTTTACCGCCATGGCGCCGCCGCCGGTGCCGCGACACAGGCACACCGATTGCCGCGCCGCGGGCATGCTGCAACCTGCCTATACATCTTGGCGTACCCCGCCGCGCAGCCTGGGGGCGCGCGTGGTGGTGCTCACCGGCGCTTCCAGCGGCATCGGCCGCGCCACCGCGCTGGCGCTGGCCGAACAGGGCGCCACGCTGGTGCTGGCCGCCCGCGACCGTGCGGCCCTGGAAACCGTGGCCGCGGCCTGCGAAGGCCTTGGGGCCGACACGCTGGTGGTGCCCACCGACGTGACCGACCCGGCCGCGATGCGTGCGCTGGCCGACGCAGCCATCGAGCGCTTCGGCGCCATCGACGTGTGGATCAACAACGCCGGCGTGGGCGTGGTGGGCCGCTTCGACGAGATACCGATCGCGGTGCACCGGCGGGTGGTGGAAAC
Source organism: Aquincola tertiaricarbonis (assembly GCF_023573145.1). Classification (GTDB taxonomy): domain Bacteria; phylum Pseudomonadota; class Gammaproteobacteria; order Burkholderiales; family Burkholderiaceae_C; genus Aquincola; species Aquincola tertiaricarbonis_B. The sequence goes on along the minus strand of NZ_CP097635.1, from coordinate 49,885 downwards.
CAACCTGCTCGGCGAGATGAACGGCGCCCATGCGGTGCTGCCGTACTTCCGGCAGCAGCAGCGCGGCACCTTGATCAACATGGTGTCCATCGGCGCCTGGGCGCCCACGCCTTATGCCACCGCCTATGCGGCCAGCAAGTTCGCACTGCGCGGCTTCTCCGAATCGCTGCGTGCCGAGCAGGCCGACCTGCCCGACGTGCATGTGTGCGAGGTGTACCCCACCTTCGTGGACACGCCGGGCTTCCAGAACGGCGGCAACTACACCGGCCGCCGGCTCAAGCCCCCGGCGCCGTTGCTCGATCCGCAGCAGGTGGCCCACGCCATCGTGGACCTGGTGCGGCGGCCACGGCCGACCGTGACGGTGGGCCGTGCGGCCTGGCCGGCGCGGGTGGTGCATGCGCTGGTGCCGGGCCTGATGGGCCGCACCGCCAAGCGCCTCTTCGACGCCGCGCTGCAGCATGCGGACGATGCAGCGCCGACCAGCGGCAACCTGTTCGACGCGTCGCGCCGCCACGCGGTGGACGGCGGCTACCGCCGCGAACGCACGCTGCCGGCCGTCAGCACCCCGGCCGCCGTGGCCGGCGGCACTGCGCTGGCGATGGCCGTGGGCGCGGTGGCCGCCTGGCTGGTGTGGCGCCAGCGGCGCTGAACTCAGACGCGCGAGACCGTGAAGCGCCGCAGCTGCGTGCGCAGGTCGGCGATGTCCAGCGGCTTGGTCATGAAGCCGTCCATGCCGGCGCGGTGGCAGGCCAGGCGGGCGTTGTCGGTGGCGTCGGCGGTGGCGGCGATGATGGCCAGCGGCGGAATCTCGCCGTTGCGCTGCAGCTCACGCAGGCGCAGCGTGGCATCCACGCCCTGGAGCACCGGCATGTCCAGGTCCATCAGCACGATCTGCGGCCGCTTGATGCGGCACTGGCCGATGGCGTCCAGGCCGTCGTTGGCCGTCACCACCTCGTAGCCCAGCGCCTCGACCAGCGCGCGGCCCACCAGGCGGTTGATCTCGTTGTCGTCCACCAGCAGCACCAGCGGCCGGTCGGCCAGTTCCATCGCGCCGGTGAGCAGGGCGCTGTGGCGGGTGGCTTGGTCGGGGTGGGCGCGGGCCGCGAACTCGGCCAGCTCCAGCGGGCTGAACGGATACACCCGCACGTCGAAGCTGCCATAAGCCTCGGGCGCGCCCAGCGTGGGCGAGCCGGCCATCACCGCCAGCACGCATTGCGTGGTGGGTGGCAGCGCGTGCTGCAGTGCCAGCACGGCGGCCGGGCGCATCAAAGCGGCCTCCACCACCACCAGCAGCGATGGCGGGCGTGCCTCGGGCTCGGCGGCGTAGCGCTCGGCCTCGGCGCAGTTGGCAAAGCGCTTCACACGCCAGCCCAGCCGCTGCAGCCGCCGGTGCAGCCAGGCAGCCGGCACCTCGTCACTGTCCACCACCCAGGCGCGGGCGCCGGTGGCGTCGGCGGCCTGGGCGCTTTCGTCGGGCGCGGCATGGGCAAAGCGCAGCTCCACGCGCAGCAGGATGCCTTCCAGCGGATCGAGCGTGAAGCGCACCGTGGCGCCGGTGTTGGGGCAGCGGCCGATGGCCGTCTGCACGCCCTCGCGCGCCGGCGGCTCGCCGGTCGGGGTGCCCGGCGGTGGCGGCAGCAGGCCCATGCGGTCCAGCACCTCGGCCATCTGCTCGGGCGGGCGCAGGGTGCCGGTGCCGGCGGCCTGCACCAGCGTGCTGCAGGCACCGCCGGGCCGCATCACCGTCTCGGCGGTGAACAGCACGAAGCCGTCGGACAGCATGTCCACCGCGGCCAGCAGAAGGCGGTGCAGGCAGCAGTGCACCTCGATCGGCTCGCCTTCCACCACCACGCCGTCGCCGCGGTAATCGAAGGAGAACGACAGGTGCCGCGCCACCGGCAGCACCTGGCGGGCGGCGCGGGTGAACAGCTCGCCCAGGTTGAAGGGTTGCACCGCTGGCGCCACGCCTGGCTCGTCGCCATGCAGGCGGGCCAGCGCCGCGATCAGCTGGTCCACGTCCAGCGGCTTGGCGAACACCCGGTCGAACTGCTGGTCGAGCGCCTGCAGCCGGCTGCCCGCCCCGGGGTCGCCGGTGACGGCCACGCAGTAGGGCGGGGTGTAGTCGGCCGCCACCTGGGCATGCTGGCGCAGCCGTCGCGCCACCTCGATGCCGTCCAGGCCGGGCATGTACACGTCCAGCACCACGGCGTCGGGCCGCCAGGCCAGTGCGCGGTCGAGCGCGGCCTGGCCGTCGTACACCGTCTCGATCTCGCAAGGCAGCGACAGGCTGATCAGCTCGGCCGTGATCTGCGCCTGATCCTCGCTGTCATCGGCGATCAGGATGCGCAAGCGATGCTCACTGTCCATCCCCGTCCTTGAACATGCCCGAGTCCTCCATGCCGCGGCGCCGCAGCCTGACTGTGGGTGGGGCAAAGCGCGCGCCTGCCGGCTGCATGGACTACTCCTTCGGGGGGGGGACGGCTGGCTTATTTTCGGCGGGGCGCGCCGCTTTCACAGGCTTTGCCACCCGCCAAAACCCTCGGGTCTGTAACAAGTGGTGGCTGCGTTAGGCTGGCATCCCTTGACGCCCTCGTTGTACGCCCATGCCCTTGCACCTGCAGACGCCCCTGATCGAATCCGACGCCTACGGCCGACCCGGCCACCAGGTGTGGCTCAAGATGGAGGCGCTGCAGCCTTGCGGCAGCTTCAAGCTGCGCGGCGTCGGCCATGCCTGTGAGGCCGCGGCGGCCCGCGGCGCACGCCGGCTGCTGTCGTCTTCCGGCGGCAATGCCGGGCTGGCCGTGGCCTGGGCCGGCCGCCGGCTGGGCCTGCCGGTGACGGTGGTGGTGCCCGAGACCACCTTGCCGCAACCCAAGGCGCTGATCGCCCAGCAGGGCGCGCAGGTGGTGGTGCATGGCAGCAGCTGGATGGAGGCCAACGACCACCTGATGCAGCTGCGCCAGCCCACCGACGCCTTCATCCACCCCTTCGACGATCCGCTGCTGTGGCAAGGCCATGCCAGCATGATCAACGAGGTGGCGGCCGCCGGCCGGAAGCCCGATGCGGTGGTGCTGTCGGTGGGCGGCGGCGGGCTGCTGAGCGGCGTGGTGCAGGGGCTGCAGGCGCAGGGCTGGCACGACGTGCCGGTGGTGGCGGTGGAAACCACCGGCGCCGCCTCGCTGGCCGCCGCGATGCAGGCCGGTGAGCCGGTGACGCTGCCGGCCATCACCAGCGTGGCCACCTCCCTGGGCGCGCGCTGTGTGGCCGACCAGGCCCTGGCCGTCACCCGCACGCACCCGGTTCAATCGGCCGTGGTCACCGACCGCGAGGCGCTGCAGGCCTGCCTGCGTTTCGCCGACGACCACCGTGTGATCGTGGAGCCCGCCTGCGGCGCCGCGCTGGCCCTGGCCATGACCGAGCCGGCCCAGCGCGCGCTGCCCGTGCTGCAGCAGGCGCAACGCCTGTTGGTCATCGTGTGCGGCGGCGTGTGCACGCCGCATGCGGATCTGGTGCGGTTGCTGGATGCCGCGTAGCAGGCGCGGCCGACGTGCTAGTTGATCGGCATGGCTGGCGTGAGTACGCTAACGTCATGCTCATGATAAGGAAGCGGCCATGACCATGCACATCGATCTTCCACCCGAGATGGAGACGTTCATCCGAGGCAAGGTCGCGGGTGGCAGCTACGACAACGCGACCGAGGTGATCCGTGATGCGCTGAGCCGCATGCAGGCGGATGAGGCGCGTGCACAGGCCTGGCGTGCGGCCATTCGCAAGGGCGACGACGAACTCGACCGCGGTGAGGGCATCCCCTACTGCGCCGAGACCCTGGACGGCATCACCGAAGCGGCCATGCGCGACATGAACAGCGGCAAGCGGGCGGACCCCGATGTCCTCCCCTGACTCTGGGCGGCGTGCCTTGCGAGCCGGCTGGGCGCTCCGTGCGTCAATCGCCCGCTTCTGCCCCCGCCTTTGCCCGCCAGAACGCGGTATCGAACAACTGCTCGGCGCCGCTGCGCTCGTTGCGCAGCCAGAACTGCCGGCCGTCGGTACTGACGCGGCACAGCTCGCCCACGTGGCGGCCGGCGCTCACGCGCTGGCCCAGCGCCTGGCCGGGAAAGCCCGGCTGCGTGGCCAGCTGCAGCAGCGACCGCACCGGCCGTGCATCGCCCGCCAGCCGCAGCCGGTGCACGATGGCGGCCAGCACCGGATTGGCTTCGTCGGCCGGTGACAGGCACACCACCACCTTGGCCTGCGCGCGGCTCAGCGCCACATTGATCAGCCGCCGCGCCTCTTCGGTCTGCAGGAAGGGCTGCGCGCCATCGGCGGGGTCGAACAGCACCAGCGGCGCTTCGCTGCCCTGCGCGCGGTGCACGGTGCTCACCTTCACCGCCTCGGGCAGGCCGCGGGCGCGCAGCCGCTGGCGGATCAGCGCACGTTGCGCGCGGAAAGGCGTCAGCACGATCATCTCGTGCGGCTGCCAACCTTCGGCCAGGCCGTGGGCCAGCAAGTCCGCGATGGCCTCGGCCGATTCATGCCGCACCGGGCCGCGCTCGGTGGCCGACCAGCCGCCATCGCGCCGGATGCGCTGCACATGCACCGCGGTGTCGGCCGGGATGTCGGCCAGCGCCCGCTGGCGCGCCGCGTTCCAGACCGGTGAGGCGCGGGCATCGTCGGCCACCCGCAGCAGGCCGTCGTAGAACAGGTCGCTCACGAGCTCGCCGATGGGCGCGGCCATGCGCGACTGTTCGTCCAGCAGCGCCACCGCCGGACCACGTGTCGGCTTGTGCGCAAAGGCCGAGCGGCCCAGCCAGCGCTGGGCGCCGCGGTCGCTGCTGCGCAGCACCGGTGACAGCTGCTGCGGATCGCCCGCGAAGAGGCGTGCCCGGCCCAGCGGCATCAGCGCCAGCGCATGCGCCAGGCTCACCTGGCTGGCCTCGTCGAACACCAGCAGGTCGAAGGGCGGCTCGCCCTCGGCCGGCGCCAGCTCGCGCAGCGTCTTGAGCGTGAAGGCGGCGCGGGTGGTCGTCATGCTGGCCAGCCGGCAGCGGCGCAGCACCTGCAGCGAAGCGGCGCGCAAGGCATCGCGCAGCTTGGCCACGCGGTCCGACCAGGCCTGCAGCGCCGCCGCATCGCGGGCTGGCGGGCGCGCCGCCTCGGCCCGCGCCAGCTGGCCGATCAGGTCCTGGTCGTCGGTGGGAATCAGGTGCTCGCGGCCGGCGTAGGCGGCGGCATCGAAGCGGGTGCCCAGCCGCTGCACGCCGCCCCGCCATTGCGGGCGACGGCCTTTTTCCAGCGCCTTGTCCACCGCCAGCGTGGCCAGGTCCACCGCATGGTTGGTGGTGGACAGCAGCAGCACGCGGGCCTGGGGCCGTGTGTCCAGGTACTCCGCCAGCAGAACGCCCAGCGTGGTGGTCTTGCCGGTGCCGGGTGGCCCCCACAAGAAGGCGCTGCTGTGCCGCACCAGGGCCAGCGCCTGCCGCTGCGCCGGCCGCAGCCAGCGGAAGGGCGCGCCGGTGAGCGCGGGGCCGTCGTCCACCGGCTGCGGATCCGTCAGGTCCGGCAGCGCGGCCAGCGCCTGCTCGGCCCAGGGGGTGTCCCACCAGGCATCGGCCACCGCATTCAAAAAGCGGGTGGGGTAGAGGCGGATCAGCGCATCCGGCCCCGGTGGCGGTGCGCTGGCGTTCTGCAGCACCAGCTGGTCGTCCTCGGGCACCACGGCCAGCACGCTGGCGCCGCCTTTGACGGGCGCGCCCCACCAGGCCGAGGCGCCGTCCAGGCTGTCGTCCAGCAGCGCCTGGGCCGAAGCCTGGCCCGGCCGCTGGCCCTCGGCATAGACATAGCCGGGCTCCAGCGTCACCCGCCACAGCGAGCCGTCGCGCTCGCTGCGCTGCACCTTGAAATCGTAGAACTCGGGCGTGGCGGCCAGCTCGGCTTGAAGGGCGGCGCGCAGGTCGGCAAGGCTCATGACGGCAAGGGCGGGGCGGTCGAACGGAACAGGGCTTTTGGGCGGGGGGCGGAGTTGACCATGTTTGGGCTGCGCGCGCCGCGGCCTTGCGTTACAACCCGGGTTCCTGCTGCCAGCCCCGCCACCGCCATGAGCGCCGTTCTCGACCGGTCGATCGCTTCTCCGCCGTTGCGGCCCACGCTGGCGCAGGCCATGGCCCTGCTGCGCCAGCCCAAGGTGGCGCTGGCCGTGCTGTTGGGCCTGGCCACCGGCATGCCGCCGGTGATGGTCACCGTCACGCTGGGTTTCTGGCTGCGCTCGGAGGGCATCGCGCTGGCGACCATCGGTTTTCTCAGCTGGGTGGGGCTGTTCTTTTCGTTCAAGTTCCTCTGGGCGCCCCTGGTCGATGCGCTGCGGCTGCCCTGGCTGGCACGGCGCCTGGGCCACCGGCGCGCCTGGATGCTGCTGGGCCAGCTGGGTGCGATCGCCGGCATCCTGGGCATGGCCGCCACCGGGCCGGGCGGCGGGCTGGGCCTGTTCGCGGCCTGGGCCATGCTCACCGCGCTGGCCTCGGCCACGCAGGACATCGCGGTGGATGCCTGGCGCATCGAGAGCGCGGCCGATGGCGAGCAGGAGGTGATGGCTTCGGCCTACGTGCTGGGCGTGCGGCTGGGCTATTTCGCGGGCAACGTGCCCATCTTCGCCGCCTCGGCCGCGCTCGGCTGGCCGCTGGCCTATGCCTGCGCCGCGCTGGGCGGCCTGGCCGGCCTGGCTGCGGTGGCCTGGGCGCGCGAGCCGGCGGCTGCGGTGCCGCTGCTCGGCATCGCCGAACGCGCTGGCCTGGATGGCCTGCTGCAGGCGCTGTGGCGGCCGCTGCCGCTGTTCTGGCAGCAGCATGGCCGGGCCAGCCTGCCGCTGGTGCCCCTGCTGGCGCTGTACTTCGTGCCCGACGGGTTGATCAACGCCATGGTGGCGCCGCTGTACGCCGACCTGGGCTTCAACGCGCGGCAGATCGCGGTGGTGCGCGGCCTGTTCGGCTTTCCGGCGATGTTGCTTGGCGTGGTGGCGGCCGGCTGGCTGGGCCTGCGCTGGGGCAGCGTGGTGGCGCTGGCCACCGGCGTCAGTCTGGCGGCGCTGTCCAACGCGGGCTTTGCGTTGCTGGCCTGGTCGGGCGGGCTGCGCAGCGTGTGGGTGCCGGCCGCGATGTTCGAGGGCTTCAGCGCCGGGCTGGCGGCGGCCGCGATGGTGGCGCTGGCCAGCCGGCTCACGCACCGGCAGGCCACTGCGGCGCAGTTCGCGCTGCTGTCTTCGCTGATGACGCTGCTGCCCGGCCTGCTCGGCGGGCTGTCGGGCGCGGCAGTGGAGGCACTGCAGGCCCGCGGCGGCCCAGCCCTGGACGCTTACGCCACCTGGTTCCTGCTCACGCCGCTGGCGGCGCTGCCGCCCCTGGTGCTGCTGGCGCTGTTGCGCCGGCAGGCTTCGTGCCCGGAGGGGCAGCCGTGATCGAGGGTGGGGCGGTTGACGGACGGGCTTAGCATCGGCCCATGCCCCCGCTTGTGCCAACGCCTCCTCCGCGCCGCGTGCTGCTGCTGCAGTCGGTGCAGCAGTCGCTGCGGCTGGCCGGCTGGCTGGCGGGCCTGGGCCTGCTGCCGGCCGGCCTGAGCGCGCAGGGCACGGAGGCAGCGCCGGTGGATGCGCGCCCTGCATTCCATGGTCGCTCGCTGGCGGCGGTGATGCGGGCCCTGGGCAGCGCCGCGCCGCGGCTCGATGAAGGCGTGCAGCTGGAGGTGCCCGACGTGGCCGAAAACGGCGCCGTGGTGCCGGTGCGGCTGGCCAGCACGCTGCCCGGCGTCACGCGGCTGGCGCTGCTGATCGAGCGCAACCCGGCGATGCTGTGCGCGCTGTTCGAGCCCGGCCCGCGCGTGGAGCCCGACTTCAGCCTGCGGGTGAAGATGGCTGAATCGACCGATGTCTATGCGGTGGCCTGGCTGGCCGATGGCCGGGTGCGGTATGCCCGCCACCGCTGCACCGTGGTGCTGGGGGGCTGCGCATGAAGCGCCAGGGATGTGGCCATGGCTGATGCGGTGCTGGTGCGTGCCCGCGCCACCGCCGATGGCCGCGCGGTGGTGCGGCTGCTGATGGCGCACGAGATGGAAACGGGCCTGCGCCAGGACGCGAGCGGCCAGCGCGTGCCGGCCTGGTACATCACCGAGGTGGTGGTGACGCTGGCCGGCCAGCCGGTGCTGCAGGCGCAGTGGGGCACCGCGGTATCGAAGAACCCCAGCCTGCAGTTCACGCTGCGCGACGTGCAGCCTGGCGACCGGCTTCAGGTGGCGTGGCTGGACAACCGCGGCCGGCGCGGCACGGGCGAAGGCGTGGTGGCCTGAGCGCCTGATCGGTTGCGGGGCTCAGGCCCCCCGCAGCCGCAGCGCCTCGATCACCAGCGCCAGCGCGGGCGACTGCTGCCGGCGTGACGGGTAGTACAGGTGGTAGCCGGCCTGGCGCGGCCACCAGTCTTCCAGCACCGGTTGCAGCAGGCCGGCTTGCACGTAGGGCTGTATCAGGTCCTCGGGCACGTAGCACAGGCCGCGGTCGTCCAGCGCCGCCTGCAGCATCAGCAGGGTGTTGTTCAGCACCACCTGGCCACCCACCTTCACCTGCAACTGCCTGCCGCGCTTCTCGAACTCCCACGCATAGAGGTTGCCGTGCGTGGGCAGCCGCAGGTTGATGCAGGCGTGCTCGGTCAGGTCGCGCGGTGTGCGGGGCCGGCTGCGGCCCTGCAGGTAGCCCGGCGACGCGGCCACCGCCATGCGGAAGTCGGGCGAGATGCGCACCGCGATCATGTCCTTGTCCACCCGGTTGCCCAGGCGCACCCCGGCATCGAAGCGCTGGGCAGCGATGTCGGTGAGCGCGTAGTCCACGCTCAGTTCGATCTGCACGTCGGGGTATTGCCGCATCAGTGGCAGCAGCCGCGGCCACAGCACGGTGCGTATCGCGTGGTCGTGGGAGGTGATGCGCACGGTGCCGGCCGGCGTGTCGCGTGCCGCGGTCAGCTGGTCCAGTTCGGCGTCGATGTCTTCGAAGCGGGGCGCCAGCACCTGCAGCAGCCGCTCACCCGCCTCGGTGACCGAGACGCTGCGGGTGGTGCGGGTGAGCAGCCGCAGGCCGAGCCGGGCCTCCAGGCCGGTGATCGCATGGCTCAGCGCCGATCGCGAGACATCCAGCTGCGCAGCCGCGCGGGTGAAGCTGCGGGTTCGCGCCACGGTGACGAAGGCCTGCAGGTCGGCGAGCGGGGTGCGTGGCATGGGCGGCTGGATTGGTGAATGTGGCGCACGAATTTGTTCAGTTTAGGCGTCTTCTCACACAGGACCGGCCTTCCTATAGTTCATCGCACCAGCTGAAAGGACGGTTCAATGTTCAAGCGCCTCATGGGCTGCCTCACCTGTGCAGCCATCGCCCACGGTGCCTCGGCCGAGCCGGCGCCCGCGGGCCAGAAGATCAGCCTGGCCCAGGAGCTGACCACGATGGACGGACCCGCCGAGACCTTCACCGGCGCGGTGCGGGTGACGCTGGCTTTTGCGGCCACGCCCGCCATGAATGCGTCGGGTGGCATCGTGCAGTTCCAGCCCGGTGCGCGCTCGGCCTGGCACACCCACCCGGCCGGCCAGCAGCTCATCGTCACCGAGGGCGTGGGGCTGACGCAGGAATGGGGCAAGCCCATCCAGCAGATACGTGCCGGCGACGTGGTCTGGTGCCCGCCCGGCGTCAAGCACTGGCATGGCGCCGCGCCCGGCAGCGCGATGACGCACATCGCCATCACCGGCGTGGTGGCCGGCAAGGCCGTGGACTGGCTGGAGAAGGTGAGCGATGCACAGTACCTCGGACGCTGAAGCCCCGGCCTGCTGCAGCCGCCGCGCCCTGCTGGGCATGGCGGTGGGCGTGGCCTGCACCGCCGCCATGGCCGATCCGCTGCTGACCGACCCGCAACTGGCCATCGGCCCCATCGCCGCGGCCACCGCCGCTGGCGACATGGGCCGCCTGTCAGCCGCGCTCGACCAGGGCCTGGACGCCGGCCTGACGGTCAACGAGATCAAGGAAGTGCTGGTGCAGCTGTACGCCTATGCCGGCTTTCCGCGCAGCCTGAATGCGCTGGCCGAGTTCATGAAGGTGCTGGAAGCGCGCCGGCAGCGCGGTGTTGCCGATGCGCAGGGCCGCGCCCCTGGTCCCTTGCCACCGCCTGAGCAGATGCTGGCGGTGGGCACAGCCAACCAGACGCGTTTGACGGGCGCACCGGTGAGGGGGCCGCTGTTCGAATTCGCGCCTGCCGTCGACCAGTACTTGAAGACCCATCTTTTCGGCGACATCTTCGCGCGCGACAACCTGGACTGGCGCCAGCGCGAGCTGGCCACCGTGGCCGCGCTGTCGGCCCTGACGGGCGTGGCCTCGCAACTGCAGGCGCACATCCGCATCAGCCTGAACGTCGGGCTGACCATCGCGCAGTTGAAGCAGCTAGCGGCCACGCTGGCCGATGCGGGGCAAACCGACGCCGGTCAGTGCTTGCAGGCGGCGCTGGACGCCCACCCGGGTGGCTGAGCTGCCTGCAAGCCACTGGGAAAGCAAGGGAGGCTGGCGGCGAAGTTGAATCCGGCTCGTTCAGCCGTGGCGCTCGACGCCTGGTTGCTGGCATCGCACACATACAGGGCCACTCGGCCCTGTGCCGTGATCTGGTCGCCGAGCCGGGCCACCAGCGCACTGGAGATGCCCCGGCGCCTGAAGGCCCGCGCCGTGTACACCTGCTGGATGGCCGCGTGCGGGCCGTGCTGAACCACCGCATCCGCCACGGCGACGACCATGCCACCCACTTCGCAGACCATGAACTGGGACAGCCCGCCGAAGTCCTCGATCAGCAACTGCGGACGGCCGAGCAGCGCGCCGATTTCCTCGTGCAGCACCTGTGTCTCGAAGTCCTCCATGCAAAGCGGACGTACGCCCTGTGTGCTGTGGTCCCGCGCTCGTGGCGCGGTGCGGACGTAGTGCCTGTCGATGGCCGGCGCGCTCACCATGGCCTCGCTGAACGGCTGCACCAGCGCGACGCCGTCGTTGGCATCTCGCTGGCCAAGTTCTTCGGCCAGCGTCGCAAGCCGCGATGGGTGACGCACCAACGCCCACAGATCCGGCACTTCAGGCAAACCGGACAGCGAGCCGCCGAGCGCCCATTCACCTGTCTCGGCGCACCAGAGGGCTGTGGAAGAAGGGGCCTTGGCCGCCACATGCCGGGCGAACACCGCATGAACGGTCTCGGGCAGCAGGCCGAGCAGCTCACCGGCTTGCACGGCCTGGAACCGGCGGGCTGGCCCGGAGAGCATCTGTCAACCCGCCGTCGGATACACCCCCTCCCCATGCGCCGCCGCCCGCAGCGCCGGCTGCTGCTCGGCCCAGGCGGAGAGCGCGCTGAGGTGGGGGTGTTCGGCCGCGGGCAGCAGCTCGGGGTGCATCTGCTGGCTGAAGAACCACACCACCGCGGCGGTGATGCCGGCATCGTCCAGCTGCGGCGGGCGGCCGGCCAGTTCGCTGTCCAGCAGGCGGTAGGCGGTGGTCATCTGCTCAGTCACGCGGGCCAGCCAGGGCTCGTGGCGCTTGTCGGCCGGGCGCACATGGTGCTCGTAGACGATCTGCACGCTTTTCTCGCAGGCGGCCAGCGCCAAGCCGGTCAGCCGCAGCGATGGAGCATCACCCGGCTGCAGGCGGCGGCCGGCCAGGCCTTCGGCGTACAGCAGGATCAAGGTGGAGTCCATCAGCACCGTGCCGTCGTCGCATAACAGCGTGGGCGCCTTCACCACCGGGTTGATCTGGCGGAACTGGTCGATGCCGCGGAACACCGAGATCGACTGGTGCGTGAAAGGCAGGTCCAGCTGCTGCAGCGCCACCGCCACGCGGCGGACATAAGGCGAATCGAGCATGCCGATGAGTTCCATGGGGCTCACTTCCTGAAGTTGAACAAGGAGGGTATCAACCGGCCGCAGCCCGGCCCTGCAGCACCTTGAGCACCGCGCTGGCCAGGGTCTGCGCATCCACCGGTTTGACCAGGTGGTGCACGAAGCCGGCCTGGCTGGTGGCGGCCAGGTCGCGCTCGCTGCCGTAGGCCGACAAGGCGATCGCCGGCAGCCGGCGGTCCAGCTGGCGCACGCGTTCCAGCACGTCGAAGCCGGTGGCGCCGTCGGCCAGCCGCAGGTCGCTCACCAGCACATCGAAGGCGGCGCTGCGCAGCAGCTCGGCCGCGGCGTCGGGCGCAGGCGCCAGCGCCACCCGGGCGCCCAGCGCCCCCAGGGCCTGCGCCGTGGCCTCGGCCACGTCGGGTTCGTCTTCCACGTACAGGATGCGCAGGTCGAGCAGCGGCTGGTCGTTGCTCTCGGCCGTCGGGCGGGCCGGTGTGGCCGCCATGGTGGTCGAGTTGGCCGCCAGAGTCGGGGGCGTGGCACTGGCCTGGGCGCCTGCCACACGGGCCGCCTCGGCCACGTCCAGGCCGGGGCTGCGCGCAGCGCCCAGCAGCTCGGCGATCATGCGTGACTGCAGCTGCACGTTGTGCTCCAGCCGCTCGAAGGCGCGGGCCGTGGCCTTGGCATCGAGCTTGCCGCTCTTGAGCAGACCCACCCACGACAGCAGCGCCTGCAGCGGCGTGCGCAACTCGTGCGACACATGGGCCACGAACTCGCCCTTCAGGCGGTTGGCCTCCTGCGCCTCTTGCAGCAGGTGCACGCGCTCGGCTTCGGCGGCGCGGCGTTCGGTGATGTCTTCGCAGATGGCGCCCACATGCACCGTGCCGCCCGCGCCGGCCACCGGAAAGTAGCTCACCGCATAGCTGCTCAGCCCGGCCCGGCCGGGCACATGGCCGCTGACCTCCAGCCCCAGCAAGGGCTGGCCTGTGCGGCGCACCGTGGCCAGGTGGCCGCCGACCTCGTCGGCCAGCGTGGGCACCATGTCGGCCAGGCTGCGGCCGGCATGGTCGGCGGTGGGCGCGCCATTGATGCGGCCCAGCGCCGGGTTCACGCGCACGTAGCGGTCGGCGTCGTCGAACACGGCGATGCCGGTGGGCACCGCGTCGAACAGGCCGTCCAGCAGCGCGGTGGCCTCGGCCAGCGCGGCGGTGCGCTGGGCCACGCGCTGCTCCAGCTCGGCCTGGATGCGGCGCAGCTCGGCCTCGGCCTGGCAGCGGGCGCGCACCTCGTCTTCCAGGGCGGCCTTGGCCTTTTCCAGCTGCTGCACCGAAGGCAGCGTCAGTGCCCGCGGCAGCGCCGCCACCAGCGCGAAGGCCGTGGTCACCGACACGGCGGCCGTCACGGCCTTGATGCCACCGGCCAGCCAGTAGTCGGGGTTCCACAGCGTCCACACATCCATCAGGTGGGTGATGCCGCAGGCCACGATGAAGGCGCCGAACAGCAGGTACATCGGCCCGAAGGGCAGGTCGGGCCGCCGCCGCACGAAGTACAGCAACGTGATCGGGATGGACAGGTAGGCCAGTGCGATCAGCGTGTCGCTGGCCACGTGCAGCCACAGCAGGCCGGGTATCCAGGTCAGGCAGAAGCCGTGCGGCAGGAAGCCGTCGCCGAAGCTGCGTTGGGCCCACCAGACGCTGGCCATCAAGGCCAACGCGCCGGTGAGGGAGGCAGCGATCCAGGCCTTGTGATGGTTTTTGTTGCTCATGGTTACGTCCGGCAGCTTGGGCGCGATTCTCACCCCTGGCCGCCGAAAGGGTCATCGCGCCTCAATCCGGCGTGCGCCACCGCACCGACAGCGCGGTCAGACCGCTGGCCGTGGCCAGCGCCGTGACACCGGCCCAGCCCCATTGCGCCAGCGCCAGGCTGCCCAGCGCCGCACCGGCGGCCATGCCCACGAACACGCCGACGAACAGCACGGCGTTCAGGCGGCTGCGGGCGCCGGGCTCGATGCCGTAGACGATGGTCTGGTGCGCCACCAGCGTGGCCTGTATGCCCAGGTCGAAGCCCAGCGCGGCCAGGCCCAGGGCCCACAGCTGCGCAGCCGGCGGCAGCAGCGGCAGCAGTGCCATCGACGCGAACGAGACCGACACCAGCCCCGCACCCAGCCGGGTGACGTGCGCCGGGCCCGAACGATCGGCCAGCCGGCCGGCCAGCGGCGCGGCCAGCGCACCCGCCGCCCCCGCCAGGCCGAAAGCACCGGCCGCGGCGCTGCCCAGGTGGAAGGGCGCGCCATGCAGCATCACCGCCAGCGTCGACCAGAAGGCGCTGAAGCCCACCGACAGCAGGCCCTGCGCCCAGGCCGCGCGCCGCAGCGCGGGATGGCGCCGCCACAGCTTGGCCAGCGAGCCGAGCAGGGCGCCGTAGCCCAGCTGGGTGGTGGGCCGGAAGCGCGGCAGCCCGCGCCACACCGCCGCCCCCACCGCCACGATGCTGAGCGCCGCCGCGATGAACACCACCCGCCAGCCGAAATGCTCGGCCACGAAGCCGCTGACCACGCGTGACAGCAGGATGCCGCCCAGCAGCCCCGTCATCACCGTGCCCACCACCTTGCCGCGGTGCGCCTCGGGCGCCAGCGTGGCGGCGGCGGGCACCACGTCCTGCGCCAGCGTGGCCGTCAGGCCGATGGCCAGGCTGGCCGCCAGCAGCCAGCCCACCGAGGGCGCCGCACCGGCCACCAGCAGCGCCAGCGCCAGCAGCCCGGCCTTGATGACGATGATGCGGCGGCGGTCGTAACGGTCGCCCAGCGGCGCCAGCAGGCCGATGCCCAGCGCGTAGCCCAGCTGCGTGAGCATGGGAATGCCGCCCACCGCGCGCTCGCTGGCGCCGATGTCCGGCCCCAGCACGCCCAGCATCGGCTGGCTGTAGTACAGCGAGGCGACGGAGAGCCCGGCCGCGCCGGCGAGCAGGGCCACCAGGCCGGTGGACAAGGGCGCCGTGGCCGCGGGGGTGGCGGGCGTGGCATGCGTTGCATGAATGGTTGACATGAGGAAGAAGCCGGTTGATCTGCGGTGCCCGCAGTGTGGCCAGGCGCCCGATCCCCGTGTAGTAGCGCCAGGCGTAGATTGCTCATACATTGGGCGTATGAGCAGCCCCGAATCACCCGCGCCTTTGTCGCTGGACCGCATCGCGCTGATGCAGACCTTCGTGCGCATCGTCGAGGCGGGCAGCCTCTCGGCCGCGGCGGCGCAGCTGGGCACCACCCAGCCCACCATCAGCCGCCGGCTGCAGGCGCTGGAAAGGGCGTTGGGCCTGCCGCTGCTCAAGCGGTCCACCCACACCATGAAGCTGACCGAAGACGGCGAGCGCTGCTACCACCGTGCCCGTGCGCTGCTGTACGACTGGCAGGCGCTGGAAGCCGACCTGCGCGGCGCGGTGGACGAGCCCGAGGGCACGCTGCGCGTGGTGGTGCCGCATGCCTTCGGCCAGCAGCGGCTGGTGGCGCCACTGGCCGATTACCTGCGCCGCTGGCCGCGGGTGTCGGTGGAATGGCTGCTGCACGACGGCACGCCCGACTTCGTGGCCGATGGCATCGACTGCGCCATCCACGTGGGCGCGGTCACCGATCCCTCGGTGGTGGCGCTGCGCCTGTCCGAGGTGCCGCGCATCGTGGTGGCGGCGCCCTCGGTGCTGGCCGGCCGGCCGCCGCCCGCGCAGGCGCAGGCACTGGCCGAGCTGCCCTGGCTGGCGCTGCGCACCTACTACCGCGACAGCATCACGCTGACGCATGAGGCCACGGGCGAGCAGGCCACGCTGGCGCTGCGCCCGCGCATGGCCACCGACAGCCTGTATGCGCTGCGCAGTGCCGCGCTGGAAGGCCTGGGCGTGGCCGTGGGCTCGGCCTGGCTGATGGCCGAAGACCTGGCCGCAGGCCGGCTGCTGCAGCTGGTGCCGCAGTGGCGGGCCGAGCCGCTGCCGGTGTGGCTGGTCTATCCGCCGGGTCGCTGGCAGCCGGCGCGGCTGCGGCGGTTCATCGAGGTGATGCGCGGCGCGATGGCCGCGACCGCCTGGGGCGGGCTGCAGGAGGGCGCATGGAGCTGACCGACATCGACCTCAACCAGCTGGTGCTGTTCCAGCAGCTGATGCGCGAGCGGCGCGTGTCCAAGGTGGCCGAGCAGCTGGGCCTCACGCAGCCGGCCGTCAGCAACTCGCTGGCCAAGCTGCGCCGGCTGCTGGGCGACGAGCTGTTCCTGCGCACGCCCGCCGGCATGGTGCCCACGCCGTTTGCCGAGCAACTGGCCGGCCCGGTGGGCGAGGCGCTGGCCCTGATCCACGGCGGCCTGAACCAGCAGGTGGTGTTCGATCCGGCCAGCGTCAAGCGCTCGATGACCATCGGCATGACCGACATCGGCGAGATCGTGTTCCTGCCCGTGCTGATGGAGCGGCTGCGGCAGATCGCGCCCGGCATCACGCTCAACACCGTGCGCAATGCGGCCACCCACCTGCGTGAAGAGATGGAGTCGGGCCAGGTGGACCTGGCCATCGGACCACTGCCGCAGCTCAAGGCCGGCTTCTTCCAGCGGCGGCTGTTCAGCCAGCGTTATGTGTGCCTGTTCCGCCAGGGCCACCCGCTGGACAAGCCGCGCCTGAGCCTGGCCGACTTCCAGGCCGCCGAGCACCTGACGGTGGTGTCCGCCGGCACCGGCCATGGCGCGGTGGACGAACTGCTTCGCAAGTCGGGCATCCACCGCAACGTTCGGCTGAGCGTGCCGCACTTCGTGGGCGTGGGTCACATCCTGCGGCAGACCGACCTGGTGGCCACCGTGACCGAGCGGCTGGCCGACAGCCTGAGCGGTCCCTTCCAGCTGACGCACCGGCGCCATCCGGTCAAGCTGCCGCAGGTCGCGATCAACGTCTTCTGGCATGCCAAGGTGCACCGCTCGCCCGCCCACCAGTGGCTGCGCGGCGTGGTGTTCGAGCTGTTCGGCGACGCCTGACATTCAATCCGGTGATGTGGTGTATTCACGCGATTGCATTGCGTGATGGCCCGGGCCCGCCAATGATGCGGGCCAACGACGAACACATCACAGGAGACAAGCATGCAGGAGTGCCCCGTCACGGTGTTTCCGCAGCAGCTGCGCTGGGAAACCGATGGCACCAGCCGCATCCCCTTCCAGGCCTACACCGACGAGCAGGTGTACCGCCAGGAACTGGACCGCTTCTTCTACCGCGGCCACTGGTGCTACGTGGGGCTGGAAGCCGAGATCCCCCACGCCGGCGACTTCAAGCGCACCGTGGTGGGCGAGCGCTCGGTGCTGATGGTGCGCGACAAGGACGGCAGCATCCACGTGGTGGAGAACGTCTGCGCCCACCGCGGCATGGCCTTCTGCCGTGAGCGCCATGGCAACCGCGAGAGCCTGACCTGCCCCTACCACCAGTGGAACTACAGCCTGTCGGGCGACCTGCAGGGCGTGCCGTTCCGCCGCGGCGTCAAGCAGGACGGCAAGGTCAACGGCGGCATGCCGGCCGACTTCAAGCCCGCCGACCATGGCCTGACCAAGCTCAAGGTGGCGCGGCGTGGCGGCGTGGTGTTCGCCTCCTTCGACCCCAGCGTGCAGCCGCTGGAAGACTTCCTCGGCCCGCAGATCCTGGGCTACTTCGATCGCCTCTTCAACGGCCGGCCGTTGAAGATCCTGGGCTACAACCGCCAGCGCATCCCGGGCAACTGGAAGCTGATGCAGGAGAATATCAAGGACCCGTACCACCCGGGCCTGCTGCACACCTGGTTCGTCACCTTCGGCCTCTGGCGGGCCGACAACAAGTCGCAGCTGGTGATGGACGAGCGCCACCGCCATGCGGCCATGGTGTCCACCCGCGGCAATGCCGGCCAGGCCGGGCAGGTGACGCAGGTGTCCAGCTTCAAGGACAGCATGCAGCTGCACGACGCACGCTTCCTGGACATCGTGCCCGAGCCCTGGTGGGGCGGCCCCACCGCGGTGATGACCACGGTGTTTCCCAGCGTCATCTTCCAGCAGCAGGTCAACAGCGTGTCTACCCGCCATATCCAGCCCGACGGGCATGGTGCCTTCGACTTCGTGTGGACGCACTTCGGCTTCGAGGACGACAGCGAGGAGATGACCCAGCGCCGGCTGCGCCAGGCCAACCTGTTCGGCCCGGCGGGCTTTGTGTCGGCCGACGACGGCGAGGCCATCGAATGGTCGCAGGCCGGCTTCGAGAGCAAGCCCTTCCACCGCACGCTGGCCGAGCTGGGCGGGCATGGCGTGGAGAACACCGACCACATGGTGACCGAGACGCTGATCCGCGGCATGTACGCCTACTGGCGTGAAGTGATGGAGGCTTGAGCGATGAGCCGTCTTCGCATCGACTTTCAAGACTACGCCGAGCTGCTGCAGCTGTACGCCGACTATGCCTCGGCGCTGGACAGCGGGCAGTGGGACGCCTGGCCCGGCTTCTTCACCGACCCCTGCGTATACAAGCTGCAGCCGCGCGAGAACCATGAACGCGGCTTTCCGCTGGCCACGCTGGCCTTCGACAGCCAGGGCATGCTCAAGGACCGCATCTACGGCATCCAGGAGACGCTGTTCCACGACCCCTACTACCAGCGCCACGTGGTGGGCGCGCCGGTGGTGCGCCGGGTGGACGCCGACGGCCGGCTGCATGCCGAGGCCAACTACGCGGTGTTCCGAACCCGGCTGTCGAAGGAGAGCACGGTGTTCAACGTGGGCCGCACCATCGACGAGGTGGTGCGTACGCCCGAGGGCCTGAAGTTCGCTTCACGGCTGGTGATCTACGACAGCGAGATGATCCCCAACTCGCTGATCTACCCCATCTGAGGAGACGGCGATGACGACGAACTGGATCGACGCCGCCGCCGAAGGCGACGTGCCGCCCGACGATGTGATCGGCGTGGCGGTGGCTGGCCGCGACATCGCGCTGTATGGCGTGGAGGGCCAGGTGTTTGCCACCGACAACCTGTGCACCCACGGCCATGCGCGGCTGTGCGACGGCTTCCTCGAAGGCCATGAGATCGAATGCCCGCTGCACCAGGGGCGCTTCGACGTGCGCTCCGGCCAGCCCACCTGCGCCCCCATCACCGAGGCGGTGCGCTGCTACCCCGTGAAGATCGAAGCCGGCCGCGTGTGGCTGGCGCTCGACTGACCGCCGCCCCTTCCAGGAGAGCTTCATGGATGCCCAGCGACCCCCGGTCGCGGCCGCCGCATGCGCCGCCCCGGCCTGCGCGGCCGACACCATCGTCATCATCGGCGCCGGCCAGGCCGGCGGCTGGGCCGCCCACACCTTGCGGCAGGAGGGCTGGGCCGGCCGCATCGTGCTGCTGGGCGACGAGCCGCATCCGCCGCATGAACGGCCGCCGCTGTCCAAGGCGGTGCTGGCCGGCACCGCGGCGCCTGAAAGCACCGCGCTGTTCAAGCCCGAGGCCTTCGCCGCCCTGAACCTGGATTGGCGCCCCGGGGTGCGCGCGCAGCGCATCGACCGCGCGGCACGCCAGGTGCTGCTGCAGGACGGCAGCGCCATCGGCTACCACCGCCTGATCCTGTGCACCGGCGGTCGCGCCCGGCCGTTGCCCGTGCCGGTGGACGCCGCGGTGCAGGTGCACCTGCTGCGCACCATCGGCGATGCGCTGGCGCTGGCGCCGCGGCTGCAGCCCGGCCGGCAGCTGGTGGTCATCGGCGGCGGCTGGGTGGGGCTGGAAGTGGCCGCCACCGCCCGCAGCCGCGGCATGGCCGTCACCGTGGTGGAAGCGCAAGGCCGGCTGTGCGAACGCACCGTGCCCCGCGATGTCTCGGAGCACCTGCTGGCGCTGCACCAGGCGCAGGGCACGCAGGTGCTGCTGGGTGCGGTGGTGGAGCGGGTGGAGGCCGGGGCCGGCGCTGCCGTCGTGCACCTGGCCGATGGCCGCACGCTGCAGGCCGACACCGTGGTGGCTGGCATCGGCCTGCTGCCCAATGACGAGCTGGCGCGCGAAGCCGGCCTGGACTGCGACGGCGGCGTGCTGGTGGACGACACCTGCCGCACCAGCGACCCGCACATCCTGGCCGCGGGCGACGTGGCGGTGAGCTTCAACCCCTGGGCTGGCCGGCGGCTGCGGCTGGAGTCGTGGCAGAACGCGCAGGAGCAGGGCATGGCGGCGGCGCGGTCTGCCCTGGGCCGGCTGGTGAGCTACCAGCCGCTGCCGTGGTTCTGGTCCGACCAGTACGGCATGAACCTGCAGATCCACGGCATGCCGCTGCCCACGCACCAGGCGGTGCTGCGGGGCACGCCCGGCAGCGGCAGCTTCCTCGTGTGCTACCTGAACGGCGCGGTCATCGAAGCCGCCCTCGGCCCCAATGCCGCCAAGGACCTGCGCTTCGCGCGCCGGCTGATCGAGCAGCGCAAGCCCATCGACCCGGCCCGGCTGGCCGACCCCGCCATCCCGATGTCGCGGCTTTGATCCGCGGCACGACAACACACACACAACCCAGGAGACAAACCCATGCGTCGCATCGACGTTCAACGGCTGGCCGACGAGGCCCGCTTCAACCGCTTCCACCTCGGCGTGCTGTGCTGGTGCGCCCTCATCATCATCTTCGACGGCTACGACCTGGCCGTGGTCGGCATCGCGCTGCCCGCCATCATGAAGGACCTGGGCGTGGACCCGGCGCAGGCTGGCCTGATGGTCAGCTCGGCGCTCTTCGGCATGGTGTTCGGCGCCATCTTCATGGGCACCATCGCCGACCGCATCGGCCGCCCCCGGGCCATCGCCATCTGCGTGGCCCTGTTCAGCGTGTTCACCGCGGCAGCGGGCTTCACGCACGATCCGCTCGGCTTCGCGCTGATGCGCTTCCTGGCCGGCCTGGGCATCGGCGGCGTGATGCCCAACGTGGTGGCGCAGATGACCGAATACGCGCCCAAGAAGATGCGCGCCACGCTGGTCACGCTGATGTTCAGCGGCTATGCGGTGGGCGGCGTCATCGCCGCGCTGCTGGGCAAGGGCCTGATCGAAAGCCACGGCTGGCCGTCGGTGTTCCTGGCCGCGGGCCTGCCGGTGCTGCTGATCCCGTTCATCCTGCGCCAGATGCCCGAGTCCATGGCCTTCCTGATCGCGCAAGGGCGCCAGGCCGAGCTGCAGCGCATCGCCGCCGCGCTGGACCCGGCCCATCGGCCGGCCGAGGGCGACGTGTTCACGCTGCCTGCGCAGGACAAGGCCGTGGGCGCACCCATCCGCCAGCTGTTCCAGGACGGCCGCGGCTTTTCCACCTTGATGTTCTGGGTGGCCTTCTTCATGTGCCTGTTCATGGTGTATGCGCTCAGCTCCTGGCTCACCAAGCTGATGGCCGGCGCCGGCTACAGCCTGGGCTCGGCGCTCACCTTCGTGCTGGTGCTCAACGTGGGCGCCATCGTCGGCGCGGTGGGCGGCGGCTGGCTGGCCGACCGCTTCCACATCAAGAAGGTGCTGGCCGGCATGTATGCGCTGGCCGCCGTGTCCATCACGCTGCTGGGCTACCGCATGCCCACCGAGGCGCTGTTCCTGGTCGTCGGCCTGGCCGGCGCCTCCACCATCGGCACGCAGATCGTGGCCAATGCCTATGCCGGCCAGTTCTACCCGATGGCGGTGCGTGCCACCGGCCTGGGCTGGGCGCTGGGCATCGGCCGCAGCGGCGCCATCCTGGCGCCCATCGTCATCGGCGTGCTGGTGGGCATGAACCTGCCGCTGCAGCAGAACTTCGTCGCCATCGCCATTCCGGCCGTCATCGGCATGGTCGCGGTGCTGCTGATCGACCACCGCCGGTCGGCCGTGCATCCCTTTTCCCGCACCCTTCAAAAGGCCCCCCAATGAGCGCCATCGCCTACCTCTTCAACCCGCCCGCCGTTCCTTCGCTGCCCGTGCGTGGCCGCAGCGAGCGCCTGCCCGTGCAGCGCCTCTTCTTCGTCGGCCGCAACTACCACGCCCATGCGGTGGAAATGGGCCGGCCGGTCGACAAGTCGGTCGAGGTGCCGTTCTACTTCACCAAGAGCCCGTCCACGCTGGTGGAGTCCGGCGCCACCGTGGCCTACCCGCCGGGCACGCGCGACTTCCAGCATGAGATGGAACTGGTGCTGGCCATCGGCGCGCCGGGCTTCCGTGTCACCCAGGCCGATGCTGCCGCGCTGGTGGTCGGCTATGCCTGCGGGCTGGACATGACGCGCCGCGACCTGCAGCTGGCCGCGCGCGACAAGGGCCGCCCCTGGGACCTGGGCAAGGACGTCGAAGGCTCCTCCGTGGTGTCCGAGATCGTGCCCATGCCCGGCCGCGTGCTGGCCAGCGGCGCACTGTCGCTGCGCGTCAATGGCCAGGTGCGCCAGCAGTCCGACCTGGGCAAGCTGATCTGGAACATCCCCGAGCTGATCGCCGACCTGTCGCAGTACTACCACCTGCAGCCGGGCGATCTCATCTTCACCGGCACGCCCGAAGGCGTGGGCCCGGTGCAGCCGGGCGACCGCATCGACGGCGAGATCGAAGGCGTCGGCAGCATCGTGCTTCACGTCGGCGCGGCCGAGTGAGGCGGCCATGCTGCAGCCCCTCACGCCTGAAGACAGCCCGCCGTCTGCGGTGCGGCTGAAGGCCGTGGCCGGCCCCGGCCAGCCCGAGCCCACGCCCGCGCTGGACGCGCTGTACCGCGGCTTCGAGCAGGAACTGCTGGTGCCGCTGTGGACCGAGATCGGCGGCCTGATGCCGCGCCAGCCGCGCTCGCAGGCGCAGCCGCACCTGTGGCGCTGGGACCGGCTCAAGGCCCTGGCGGCCGAAGCCGGCCGCATCGTGCCGGTGGGGCGGGGCGGTGAGCGGCGGGCCATTGCGCTGGCCAACCCGGCGCTGGGCGGCCGGCCCTTTGCCACGCCCACGCTGTGGGCCGCCATCCAGTACCTGATGCCGGGTGAAGACGCGCCCGAGCACCGCCACACCCAGCATGCCTTCCGCTTCGTGGTGGAAGGCGAGGGCGTGTGGACGGTGGTCAACGGCGATGCGGTGCGCATGTCGCGCGGCGACTTCCTGCCGCAGGCCGGCTGGCACTGGCATGCCCACCACAACGCCGCCAGCCAGCCCATGGCCTGGATCGACGGGCTGGACATCCCGTTCTCGTACTACACCGAGAGCCAGTTCTTCGAGGTGGGGCGTGAGCGCATCAGCGCCGCCGAGAAGACCACGCCCGAGCGGTCACGCGCCGAGCGGCTGTGGGGCCACCCCGGCCTGCGGCCCTTGTCGCAGCCCGATGCGCCCACCGCCACGCCGCTGCTGGCCTACCGCTGGGTGGACACCGACCGTGCGCTGGCCGACCAGCTGGCGCTGGAGGCCGAAGGCCACGCCGCCACCGTCAGCCCCGGCCATGCGGCGGTGCGCTTCGCCAACCCGGCCAACGGGCGCGACGTGCTGCCCACCATCCGCGCCGAGATGCACCGGCTGCGCGCAGGCGCCAGCAGCCTGCCGCGGCGTGAGGTGGGCTCGTCGGTGTTCCAGGTGTTTGAAGGTGCGGGCACGGTGACGGTGGGCGAGCGAACCTGGACCGTGTCGCGCGGCGACCTGTTCGTGGTGCCTTCCTGGGTGAGCTTCAGCCTGACGGCCAGCGCCGATGCCGGGCTGGACCTCTTCCGCTTCAGCGACTCGCCGATCTTCGAAGCCCTGCATGCCCACCGACAGGAAACCACCGCATGAAGCTCCACAACTTCTTCCGCAGCGGCACCTCGCACCGGCTGCGCATCGCGCTGCAGCTCAAGGGCCTGGCCTATGACTACGTGCCGGTGGACCTGCGCACCGAGCAGCACCAGGGCGCCGCCTTCAAGGCGCTGAACCCGCAGGGCCTCGTGCCCGCGCTGGAGGTGGACGGCCAGGTGCTGATCCAGTCGCCGGCCATCATCGAATGGCTGGAAGAGACGCATCCCACGCCGCCGCTGCTGCCGGCCGACCCGGCCGCACGCGCCCGGGTGCGCGCCTTGGCCGCGCTGGTGGGCTGCGACATCCACCCGCTGAACAACCGGCGGGTGCTGGAAGCGCTGCGGCACGACTTCGCAGCCGATGAAGCTGCCGTGCAGCGCTGGTGCGCCAGCTGGATCGAAGCCGGCTTCGACGCCTACGAGGCCTTGCTGGCGGCCGACCCGGCGCGCGGCAACTTCAGCTTCGGCGATGCGCCGACGCTGGCCGACGTGTACCTGGTGCCGCAGGTGGAAAGCGCCCGCCGCTTCAAGGTGGACGTGGCGCGCTGGCCCCGGCTGCACGCGGTGGACCAGGCCTGCGGCCGGCTGGAAGCCTTCCGCCGCGCGGCGCCGGCGGTGCAGCCGGACGCCGGCTGAGGCCGTGCCCGGCGCCCGCCGCTACAGCGCCAGGAAGTGATGCACCTCGGGCCGGCCCGGCCCGACGTGGTAGCGCACGGCCTCGGCCTGCAGGTCGGCGTCGGCCTGGGACACGCGCTGGTGCTGGCGCAGGTGCTCGGCCCAGCTTTCCACCAGGAACCACTCCATCACCCGCTCGGGGTCGGCGCTGTGTTCGGTGATGCCCCAGGCGTAGGCGCCGTCGCGCCGCCGCTCGATGGACAGCCGCCGCAGTGCGGCCAGGAAGGCCGGGCGATCGGCCTTGCGGATGCGGTACTCCACCTGGATCATCACCGGCCCGCGGTCGTGGGCCACCGGCTCGGCCAGCAGCGGCTCGGGCCAGTGGTTGCTGGGTTGCAGGTCGGCCTCGCCACTGGGCAGGCGCACGCGGTGGAACAGCAGGGCCACGATCACCAGGCCCACGGCGCCCACCAGCAGCGTGGCCGGCACGCCCAGCAGCTGCGCCACCAGGCCCCAGCCCAGGCTGCCGGCCGCCATGGCACCGTTGAACACCGTGAGGTACACCGCCAGCCCGCGGCCCCGCACCCAGTTGGGCAGGATGGACTGGGCCACGCCGTTGAGCGTGGTCAGCGCCACGATCCAGCCCAGGCCCAGCAGCAGCATGAAGGCCACCGCCAGCCCCTGGTGGCGCACCAGCACCAGCCCCAGCATCACCACCGCCGCCAACAGCGAGGCCAGCAGCACCAGCCCGTCGGGGCCCATCCGCTGGCGCAGCCGCGGCAGCAGCAGCGCGCCGGCAATGGCACCGGCCCCCACCGCCCCCAACAGCACGCCGTAGTAGCCGGCGGTGCCGCCCAGCAGCTGGCGGGCCACCAGCGGCAGCAGGGCCCATACCGCGCTGGCAAAGAGGAAGAACACGGCCGAGCGCAGCATCACGCGGTGCAGGTCGGTGCTGGCACGCGCATACCGCAGCCCGGCGCGGAAGGCGCCGAGGAAGTCTTCCGACAGGCCGGTGTCGGCCGGGGCCGGACGCTTCCACCACAGCAGCGCGCCGATCACCAGCACGTAGCTGGCCACGTCGGCGCCGTAGGTGATGCCGGCGCCGAAGCTGGCCAGCAGCAGCCCGCCCAGGGCGGGCCCGATGGCACGCGCGATGTTGATGCCCAGCGAGTTGAGTGCCACCGCGCCCTTCAGGTCGGCACGCGGCACCAGCTCGGGCACGATGGCCTGCCAGGTGGGCGCCATCAGCGCGCCGCCGATGCCGCCGATGAAGGTGAGGGCGATCAGCCATTCCACCGTCAGCGCACCGGTGTGCGACAGCACCATCAGCGAGGCGCTGACACCGGCCAGCACCAGCTGCACGAAGATCAGGAAGCGCCGACGGTCCAGGATGTCGGACAGCACGCCCGCCGGTATGGCCAGCAGGAACACCGGCAGCGTGGCCGCCGTCTGGATCAGCGCCACCGCGGTCGGGCTGGCCGACAGGTCGGTGACCAGCCAGGAGCTGGCCACGTCGCGCATGAAGCTGCCCACGTTGCCCAGCACCGTGGCCACCCACAGCACCGCAAAGCTGACATGGCGCAGCGGGGCGAAGCTGCTGGCGGGGGCGGCATTGGCAGTGGTCAAGGCGGGGCCTTCAGATGTCGGTCATGCAGATCGTGCCAGGCCACCAGCAGGAAGCCGCCGGCCAGGCCCAGGTGCTCGAAGAAGGCATTGGTGGCCATGAAGCGCTCGGGGCCACTCAGGGTCCAGAAGCGCAGCGCCAGGAAGGTGGCCGCCAGCGTGAAGGCGGCCAGGGCCAGCGCGCCCAGCCAGCGCAGCGCGCGAGGAGGAAACAGCGCCATCACACCGCCCAGCAGGCGCAGCCCAGCGCGCCCCAGAAGCCCTTGAGGTCGGCCACCGGCAGCTGGCGGCTCCAGGCGGTGGCGTGGGCATGGCCGTGCATCTGGCACTGGTTGGCGCAGCCGCAGGCGGCGGCCGCTTGTTGATGCAAGCGGCTTTGCAAGGGCGCGCCTTCACGCTCGCCCCAGGCGCCGTAGCCCCCGTAGCGGCGCACCGGCGACCAGTCGGGCATGGCCGGCGGCAGCGGGGCGTCGTCGTGCTCCGCAAACGGCCCGGCGCCCCACACCACCTTGCCGCCCACCACCGTCAGCAGCGCGGTGGTGTCGGCAATCTCCGATTCGGCGCAGGCGAAGAAGTCGCGGTCGGGCACCACCAGGTCAGCCAGCTGGCCCGGCTGGATGCGGCCCTTCAGGCCTTCTTCGTTCGAGAACCAGGTGACCTTCTCGGTCCACATGCGCAGCGCGGTCTCGCGGTCCAGGCAGTTGCGCTGGGGCGTGAGCTGCATGCCGCCCACCGTCTTGCCGGTGATCAGCCAGCTCAGCGACACCCAGGGGTTGTACGAGGCCACCCGCGTGGCATCGGTGCCGGCCGACACCTTCACGCCTTTTTCCAGCATGCGGGCCACCGGGGGCGTGGCCTCGGCCGCGCCGTGGCCATAACGCTCGACGAAGTACTCGCCCTGGTAGGCCATGCGGTGCTGCACCGCGATGCCGCCACCCAGCGCGGCCACGCGGTCGATCGACGCTTCCGAGATGGTCTCGGCATGGTCGAAGAACCAGTTCAGCCCGGCCAGCGGCACGTCCTGGTTCACCCGCTCGAACACATCGAGCGCGCGGCTGATGGTCTCGTCGTAGGTGGCATGCATGCGCCAGGGCCAGCGGTTCTGCGCCAGGATGCGCACCACCTCTTCCAGGTCGCCTTCCATCTCGGGGCCCATATCGGGCCGTGGCTGGCGGAAGTCCTCGAAGTCGGCCGCGCTGAACACCAGCATCTCGCCGGCGCCGTTGTGTCGGAAGTAGTGGTCGCCCTGCTTGTACTGCGAGCTGGCGGTCCAGTTCAAAAAGTCCTGCTTCTCCTGCTTGGGCTTTTGCGTGAACAGGTTGTAGGCCAGGCGGATGGTCAGCTGGCCCGCATCGGCCAGCTGCTGGATGACATGGTAGTCCTCCGGGTAGTTCTGGAAGCCGCCGCCCGCGTCGATGGCGCCGGTGACGCCCAGGCGGTTCAGCTCGCGCATGAAGTGGCGCGTGGAATTGAGCTGGTATTCCGGCGGCAGCTTGGGGCCCTTGGCCAGCGTGGCATACAGGATGGACGCATTGGGCTTGGCCAGCAGCAGCCCGGTGGGGTTGCCGGCGCTGTCGCGCACGATCTCGCCGCCCGGCGGGGCTGAGGTGTCGGGGCCGTAGCCCACCGCCCGCAGCGCCGCCCCGTTGAGCAGCGCGCGGTCGTACAGGTGCAGGATGAAGACGGGCGTGTCCGGTGCCACCGCGTTCAGCTCGGCGATGGTGGGCAGGCGCTTCTCGGCGAACTGGTGTTCGGTGAAGCCACCCACCACCCGCACCCATTGCGGCGCGGGCGTGATGTCCACCTGGCGCTTGAGCATGGCCATCGCATCGGCCAGGCTGCGCACGCCGTCCCAACGCAGCTCCAGGTTGAAGTTGAGGCCGCCGCGGATGATGTGCAGGTGGTTGTCGATCAGGCCGGGCAGCACGCGCCGGCCCTGCAGGTCGATCACCTTGGTGTGGGGGCCGGCCAGCGGCATCACCTCATGGTCGCGGCCCACGTGGGTGAAAACGCCGCCGCTGATGGCCACGGCGCTGGCGTTGGGGTTGGCCTTGTCCAGCGTGGTGAACAGGCCGCGGTGCAGGATCAGGTCGGGCGCGGCGCCCGGGCGGGTGGCGGTATCAGGCACGGTGGCGTTCCTTCGCGCTGGCGCATTGGGGCAGTTCGCCGAACATGTGCGGCTTGACCTGGTGGTGCAGCCACGAGGTGGCCACCGAAGGCTTGGCCACCCACTGCTTGACCAGCGGCGGGATCTGCTCGCCCACCAGGATGCCCAGCAGCCCCACCAGCGCGATCACCGGTGGTGCGGGTGAGCGCACCTGGAAGAGCGCATAGATGACGCCGACCAGCAGGCCGACCGCCATCGAGAGCAGGTAGGGCTTCATGGGCATGCTCCTGCGCTGTCAGCCTTCGTGGGCGCCGAACATCGTCTTGGCGTAGATGATGCCCAGCCCGTAGGCGCCGCCGTACTGCTTGGCGATGCCGGTGGTCATCTCGTAGGTGTCGGAGCGCGCCCAGTCGCGCTGCAGCTCCAGCAGGTATTGCAGCGAGGTCATCGGGCGGGCGCCGGCCTGCACCATGCGATCCATCGCGCGGTCGTGCGCTTCGCCAGACACGTCGCCGCAGGCATCGGCGATCACGTACACCTCGTAGCCCTGGGCCAGCGCCGACAGCGCCGGGCCCACGATGCACACGCCGGTCCACAGGCCGCACAGCACGATGCGGTCCTTGCCGATCGCGTTGATCTTGTCGATCACCGCTGCGTCCTCCCAGGTGTTCATGGAGGTGCGGTCCAGCATCTTCTGGTTCGGGAAGGCTTCGGTGATCTCGCTGAACATCGGGCCCGAGAAGCTCTTCTCGGCCACGGTGGTGAGGATGGTGGACACCTTGAAGCCGGCGGCCGCGCGGGCCACCAGGCCGGCGTTGCTGCGCAGGTTCACCGCGTCGATCGACTTGGTGGCAAAGGCCATCTGCGACTGGAAGTCGATCATGACCAGGGTGTGGTCCTGCGGCGTCAGCAGGCCGGGGCCGGCGGTGGGGGTGGCGGTGATGGGCATGCGTTTCTCCTTGTCTGAGGGACGAGGAGAAGGTTAGGCAGCCACCCCGGTGCGCACCACTTCACGATGGCATGGCGGCGTCTCCCTCTTTCGGGAGAGAGGCGACGGCCCGATCGGGGGTCCGCCGCCGCCGGGCGTCAAGCCGCGCCGAAGCGCTCACGCGCCAGCCGCGTGCCTTCGGCCAGGGCCTGCAGCTTGCGCCAGGCCACGTCGCGCGCCATCGGCGCCAGGCCGCAGTTGGTGCACGGAAACAGCCGCTCCTTCGGCACGAAGGCCAGCGCCCGGCCGATGGTGTCGGCCACTTCCTCGGGCGTCTCGACCACATCGGTCGCCACGTCGATCACGCCCACCAGCACGTCCTTGCCGGCCAGCAGCTTCATCAGGTCGGGCGGCACGTGGGAATGGATGCACTCCAGGCTCACCTGGTCGATGCGGCTCTTGGCCAGCGCAGGAAACACCGCCTCGTACTGGCGCCATTCGTCGCCCAGCGTGCGCTTCCAGTCGGTGTTGGCCTGGATGCCGTAGCCATAGCAGATGTGCACCGCGGTCTTGCAGCTCAGGCCCTGCGCCGCGCGCTCCAGCGCCTGCACGCCCCAGTCCGCGGCCTCCTTCATGTACACGTTGAAGGCGGGCTCGTCGAACTGGATGATGTCCACGCCGTCGGCCTGCAGCGCCAGCGCTTCCTGGTTCAGCAGCTCCGCGAATGCAAAGGCCAGCTTGACTCTGTCGCCGTAGCAGCGGTCGGCCACGGTGTCGACGATGGTCATCGGGCCGGGCAGGGTGAACTTCAGCTGCTTGCGGGTGTGCGCGCGCGCCAGCTGCGCTTCGAACGCATGCACCCGACCCTTCAGCCGCAGCGGCGCCACCACCTGCGGCACCATCGCTTCGTAGCGGTTGTTGCGGATGCCCATCTTCACCTTGTGCCCGAAGTCGATGCCTTCGACCTGCTCCAGGAAGCCGTGAACGAAGTGCTGGCGCGACTGCTCACCGTCGCTCACGATGTCCAGGCCGGCGTCTTCCTGGGCCTTGATCCACAGCAGCGTCGCATCGGCCTTGGCCTGGCGCAGCGCATCGCCGTCAGCCCGCCACTGGGGCCACAGCTTGTGCGTTTCGGCCAGCCAGGCGGGTTTGGGCAGACTGCCGGCGATGGAGGTTTCAAACATGGGTGGTTTCCTTTCGGGTGATCGCCAGCAGCTGCTGGTAGGGTTCGATGAAGTGTTCTTGCGCGAAGCGGCCTTGCTGCACCGCCAGCTGGCTGCGCTCCACCCGGTCGTACACCACCTGCGTGAGCGAGTAGTCCTCGTGGTCCAGGCTGGGCTGGTAGATTCGACCCGCGGGCGCGTTGGCGTTGTAGATCTCCGGCCGGTAGATCTTCTGGAAGGCTTCCATCGTGCTGATGGTGCCGATCAGCTCCAGGTTGCCGTGGTCGCGCAGCAGGTCGCCGCAGAAGTAGAAGGCCAGCGGTGCCACGCCGCCCGGTGGCATGAAAAAGCGCACCCGCATCCCCATCTTCTCGAAGTAGCGGTCGGTGGATGAAGGCTCGCTCTGCCGGTACTCGATGCCCAGGATCGGGTGCTGGTTGCCGCTGCGCTGGTAGGTCTTGCTGCTGGCCACGCTGATGCAGATGACGGGCGGCTTGGCAAAGCGCGCCTGGTAGGCGGCCGATTGGATGAACTGCCGGAACAGCAGGCCATGCAGGTCGCCGAAGTCGTCGGGCACGCCGAAGCCGGTGCGGCCGGCGTTGTAGGCCGGCAGCCGCACGCTGAAGTCGTAGTCGCGCAGGTACGAGGAGAAGTTGTTGCCCACGATGCCTTCGATGCGCCGGCCGTCCTGCGCATCGACGATATGCACCTGCAGCATCTCCATCAGCGGAAAGCTGTCGGGCCCGCCGCCGGCTTGCATGTCCAGCGCCACCGACACGATGTCCAGCTCCACGCGCCAGCGGCGGCCCTCTGGGTTGTCCCAGTGCGCCAGGGCATTGAAGCGGTGGTCGATCATGCGCAGCGTGTGCCGCAGGTTGCGCTGGCGGTGTTCACCCCGCGCCAGGTTGGCGAAGTTGGTGGTGGCGCGGGTCTTGTCCGAGGGGTGGTAGTCCTCGTCGAAGCGCACGGTGTGCAGGCTGAAGTGGAACGGTGGGCTCATGGCTGGGCATGCTAGGCAGCATGACCCATGACGTAAAATGGTTTTAACTCACCTATCCATGAAAATGGCTCATCCATATGCTGGAGCGCATCCACCTGTCCATCGTCCGTGAGGTGGACCGCCAGGGCTCGCTCACCGCCGCGGCCGATGTGCTGTGCCTCACCCAGTCGGCCCTGAGCCACAGCATGCGCAAACTGGAGCAGCAGCTGGGCACCGACATCTGGCTGCGTGAGGGGCGCAGCCTGCGGCTGACCCCGGCCGGGCAGGCGGTGCTGGCCCTGGCCTGCCGCGTGCTGCCGCAACTGGAACAGGCCGAATCGCAGCTGGCCCAGATGGCCCGTGGCGAGCGCGGCACGCTGCGCGTGGGCATGGAATGCCACCCCTGCTACCAGTGGCTGCTGAAGGTGGTCGACCCCTACCTGGCCGCCTGGCCCGATGTGGATGTCGACGTGAAGCAGAAATTTCAGTTCGGCGGCATCGGCGCGCTGTTCGGGTATGAGATCGACGTGCTGGTCACGCCCGACCCGCTGTTCAAGCCCGGCCTGCACTTCGAGCCGGTGTTCGACTATGAGCAAGTGCTGGTGGTGGCCGGCGGGCACCCGCTGGCCGGGGCTCGTCATGTGCTGCCCCGGCAGTTGGCGCAGGAGGTGCTGTTCACCTACCCGGTGGCGCCCGAGCGGCTGGACATCTTCACGCAGTTCCTGGCCCCGGCCGGCATCACGCCGCGGAGGCACAAGACCATCGAAACCACCGACATCCTGCTGCAGACGGTGGCCAGCGGCCGTGGCGTGACGGCGCTGCCGCGTTGGCTGCTGAAGGAAATGGCCCCGCAGCTGGACCTGGTGCCGGTGCGCCTGGGGCCACGGGGCATCGCCAAGCAGATCTTCCTGGGGGTGCGCGAGGCCGATGCCGACATCACCTACCTGCGCGCGTTCATCGAGCTGGCGCGGCAGACCGACCACCGCGCGGCGGCCAAGCCCAGGCGGCGGCCCGCGGCCACTACACGCGGATGATCCCGCGCTTCAGCGCGATCGACACCGCATGCGTGCGGTCGCGGGCCTGCAGCTTGGCCAGGATGCTTTTCATGCGGGCCTTGATGGTGTCTTCCGAGACCGACAGCTGATCGCCCACCTCGCGGTTGGAGTGGCCGACCGCGATGCGTTGCAGCACCTCGATCTCGCGCTCGGTCAACGGCTCTTCAGCTGTATGGCCGGCCAGCTCGATGGCCACGTCGGCCGGCACCCAGCGGCCACCGGCATGCACGGCGCGGATGGCCTGCAGCAGGTCGGTGCGCAGCGAGCTCTTGAGCAGGTAGCCCACGGCGCCCGCCTTCAGCGCGCGCCAGGCCAGCGCATCGCCCTTGTAGGTGGTGAGCACGATCACCCGCGCCTGCGGGCATTCGGCGCGGATGCTGGCCAGCGCCTGCATGCCGTCCATGTCGGGCATCTGCAGGTCCATGAGGATGACGTCGGGCTGCAGCAGGCGCCATTGCTGCACGGCTTCGATGCCGTTGGCGGCCTCGCCGACGATGGCCATGTCGGCCTGGCGGCCCACCACCGCGCCGATGCCTTCGCGCAGCAGGGGGTGGTCGTCGACGGTCAGAACACGGATGGTCGGTACTGCGGTGTTCATGCCCGTCATGGTAGCGGCGCGGCCGGTGCCAGCAGCCGCGCCAGCTCACCGGGCAGCAGGTCCACCACCGCCTGCGCGGCGGCCGACAGGCTGCGCCCCTCGCGCGTCACCAGGCCGATGGGCCGCAGCAGTTCGGGGCCGGTGAGCGGGCGCTGCACCACCTGCGGCCCGCGCGCCACCAGCGCGGCCAGCTCGGGCAGCGCGGCAACGCCCAGGCCGGCGGCCACCATGGCATTGATGGTGGCCAGGTGCTCCACCTCGTAGCGCGGCTCGAAGCGGCGGCCCAGCTGCAGCAGCGCCGCATCGGCGTACTGGCGCACGCTGGTGGGCGCGGGCATCGAGATGTGCGGCAGCGCCACCGTCTGCGCCCAGGCCAGCGGTGCATCGGGTGCCTGCGCCAGCGCATGCCCGGCGGGCAGCAGCAGCACGAAGCGGTCGGCCGCCAGCTGGGTGTAGCTCAGGTCGGCATAGGCCGGGTTGGCGGCCGTCAGCGCAAAGTCGGCTTCACCCGCGCGCACCAGGTCGAAGGCGGGGCCCGACAGCGTGTCCAGCAGGTCCAGCCGCAGGCCGGGGTGCTGCACCGCCAGCGCCGCCATCACGCGCGGCATCACCGTGGCCGCCAGGGAGGGCAGGGCGGCCATGCGCACCTGGCCGCTGCGCAGTTCCACCACGTCGCGCACCGCGGCGGCGGCGGCCTGGGCCTGCTGGCGCAGCAGCCGCGCCGGCCCCAGCAGCGCCTGGCCGGCATCCGTCAGGTGCACGGCGCGGGTGCTGCGCTCGAAGAGGCGTGCGCCGAAGGCCGTCTCCAGCCGGGTGATCAGGCTGGACACCGCCGGCTGCGACATGTGCACCCGCGCCGCCGTGCGCCGGAAGTTGAGGGTTTCGGCCAGCACCAGAAAGGCGTCCAGCTCGCGCAGCGTCCACGAGGTATTGATCAGCATCGGTGATCAATTTATATGAAATCGCAGTTGGACCGATCAACGGCCGCTTCCTAGACTGGCCGCACACCCAGAACCGCGGAGACGACGCCTTGAACTACCTGCCCCAGCCCAGCACCCGCAGCCACTCCGTCGTGGTGGGCGGCGGCACCATGGGCGCCGACGTGGCCGTGGTGCTGGCCCGCGGCGGCTGCACCGTCACCCTGGTGGAACGTGATGCCAGCCGCCACGACCGGCTGGCCGCCCATGTGCAGGCCGAACTGGCCGCGCTGGGCCGCGCCGCCTGGGCCGGCCGGCTGCGCACCGTCACCACGCTGGCCGATGTGCACTGGCCCGCCCAGCAGCTGGTGGTGGAGTGCGTGCCCGAGAACCTGGCCATCAAGCAGCAGGTGTTCGCCGAGCTGGTGGCGCTGGCGCCGGCCGATGCGGTGCTGGCCAGCAACAGCTCGGGCATTCCCATCAGCCGCATCGGCGTGGGCCTGGCCGGCCAAGGCCGGCTGCTGGGCCTGCATTTCTTCATGCCGGCGCACCGCGTGCCGCTGGTGGAGGTGGTGATGGGTGAGGGCAGCGACTTGCAGGCCGCCGAGCGGCTGGCCGACTTCATGCGCCAGTGCGGCAGCGTGCCGGTGCTGGTGCGCAAGGACCTGCCGGGCTTTCTGGCCAACCGGCTGCAGCATGCCCTGGCGCGTGAGGCCTTTTCGATGATCGACCAGGGCATTGCCACGCCCGAGGACGTGGACGCCGCGGTGCGCTTCGGCTTCGGCTTCCGCTTCCTGGCGGCGGGGCCGGTGCTGCAGCGCGACCATGCCGGGCTGGACGTGCACTGCGCCGCCGCCGCCACCATCTACGAAAGCCTGTGCAACAGCGCCACACCGGCCCGCGTGCTGCGTGAGCACGTGGCCGCCGGCCGCATCGGCATGAAGGCCGGCGAAGGCTTCCAGCCCTGGCCCGAGCCGCAGCGCAGCGCCGAGCGCGCCCGCTACGACGCGGCGCTGCAGCGTGGCCTGCAGCTGCTGGCCGACGACCTGCCGCCGCTGCCGCCGGTGGATGACGCCCAAGGCCAACCATGAGCCAACCGATGACCGACCCGATGATCCTGACCGTGGCGCCCAACGGCGCCTACAAGCGGCGCACTGAATACCCCCACGTGCCGCAGACGCCCGAGCAACTGGCGCAGGAGGCCCAGCGCTGCCTGCAGGCCGGCGCCGCGATGCTGCACCTGCATGTGCGTGAAGCCGATGGCGGCCACAGCCTGGACGTGGGCCACTACCGCGCCGCGCTGGCCGCGGTGCGTGCCGCCGTGGGCCAGGCCATGGTGCTGCAGGTGACCACCGAAGCCGCCGGCCGCTACCAGCCGCCCGCGCAGATGGCCATGGTGCGCGAGCTGCGGCCCGAGGCCGTGTCGGTGGGCCTGCGCGAAATCGACCGCCCCGAGACCGGCGACGCTGCATTGGCCGACTTCTTCGGCTGGCTGGTGCGTGAACGGGTGATGACGCAGGTGATCCTGTACGACGTGGCCGACCTGCGCCGCTGGCAGGCGCTGCGCAGCGCCGGCACCGTGCCCGATGCGCCGTGGTTCCTGCTCTTCGTGCTGGGCCGCTACAGCGCGGGGCAGACCTCTTCGCCGCACGACCTGCTGCCCTTTGTGCAGGCCCACACCGGCGGCGAGCCCTGGGCCATGTGCGCCTTCGGCGCCAGCGAGCATGCCTGCGCGGTGACGGCCGCCGCACTGGGCGGCCATGTCCGCGTGGGCTTCGAGAACAACCTGCTGCTCAAGGACGGCCGGCCCGCCGCCGACAACGCCGCCCTGGTGGCCCAGGCCGCCGAGGCCGCCCGCTGCCTGGGCCGGCCGCTGGCCACCGCCGAGCAGCTGCGCGAGCGCTTCATGCCGGCCTGAGCCCCGCCTTCCCATTCCGCCACCGCCAGACCGAGAAGAACGGAGACAACGATGACCGCACGCCCCCACCGCCAGACCCTGCGCCGCCGCCTGCTGGGCGCCGCGGCCAGTGCCTTGTGCCTGCTGCCGCTGGCCGCCACCGCGCAAGGCGGCAACTGGCCCACCGGGCCCATCCGCTTCGTGGTGCCGTACCCGCCGGGCGGCCCTACCGACCTGATGGCCCGCCTGCTGCAGCCCGAGCTGCAGACCCGGCTGGGCGCCACCGTCATCATCGACAACAAGGGCGGTGCCGGCGGCAACGTGGGCA
The DNA here is from genome assembly GCF_023573145.1 of Aquincola tertiaricarbonis. Taxonomy (GTDB): domain Bacteria; phylum Pseudomonadota; class Gammaproteobacteria; order Burkholderiales; family Burkholderiaceae_C; genus Aquincola; species Aquincola tertiaricarbonis_B. Next base: position 14,092 of record NZ_CP097635.1, on the reverse strand, counting down.
GTGCCGAGGTGGCGCGCCAGGCGCCGGCCGACGGGCAGACGCTGCTGCTGGCCGCCAGCGGCCCGATGGCGGTGAACGCCAGCCTGTTCCGTTCCATGCCCTTCAATGCGCTGACCGACCTGCAGCCGGTGATCCAGATCTCGTCCTTCCCGCTGGTGCTGGAAACCCATCCGTCGCTGGGCATCCGCAACGTCAAGGACTTCATCGCCCGCGTGCGCAAGGAGCCGGGCGCCATCACCTATGCCTCGGCCGGCAACGGCACGCCGCAGCACCTGGCCGGCGAGATCTTCGGCAAGGCGGTGGGCGCCAGGCTCACCCACGTGCCCTACCGCGGCGCCGGCCCGGCGCTCAACGACGTGGTGGGCGGCCAGGTGCCGGTGATGTTCGACATCCTGGCCAGCTCGCTGCAGCACGTGCAGGCCGGCAAGCTGGTGCCGCTGGCCGTCACGTCCGCCACCCGCAGCCCGGCGCTGCCCAACGTGCCCACGCTGGCCGAAGCCGGCCTGCCGGGCGTGGAGATCACCGCCTGGCACGGCATCGCGGTGCGCGCCGGCACGCCGCGGCCCATCGTCGACAAGCTCAATGCCACGCTCAACGCCATCTTTGCCGACCCCGCCTTCAAGAAGAAGTGGGAAGCGCTGGGCACGCCGGTGGTGGGCGGCACGCCCGAGCAGTTCGGCGCCTTGATCCGCACCGAGAGCGTTCGGCTGGGCCGGGTGGTGCGCGAGTCGGGCGCTACCGCCGAGTGATGCGCCGAACAAGGCGCCTCGACTCTTTCGGGTAGTGCAGATCTACCCCGGCGGGGCTGGTGCCCCGCCCCCCGCATGCCGAACATGCCGGCATGCAGACAAACCCTGATCGCACCCCCCAGCCGCCGGCTGCCATGCCGGGCGTGGCACGGCCGCAGCCGGTGCCGCCGGCGCCCGCCACCGTGTGGGTGCTGCACCCGATGCCGCTGCTGGCCACCGGCATTGCCGCCGCGCTGCAGCCGCTGTGGCCGGCCCAGGTGCTGCCCGGCCCCTGGGCCCTGGCCGACGGCGGTGCCGCCGTGGTGGTGACCGACCATGCCGGCGGCATGGCGCTGGCGGCCCAGGGCCGCGGCCGGCGCATCCTGGTGCTGCAGCAGGGCGCGCGGGCCTGGGGCGTGCGCATGGCCTTGCAGGCGGGCGTGCTGGGCTACGTGAATGCCGAGTGCACGCTGGACGAGCTGCACCAGGCGGTGGCCAGCGTGCAGCGTGGCGCCCGCTACCTGTGCCCGGTGGCCTCGGCCGGCATGGCCGACAGCGTGGTGGAAACCGCGCTCACCCCGCGTGAGATGGACGTGCTGCAACTGCTGGGCGACGGGCTGGACAACAAGACCATCTCGCTGCGGCTGGACATTGCGCTGGGCACCGTCAAGTCGCACGTCAAGGCCGTGCTGGAAAAGCTGGGCGCCAGCAGCCGCACGCAGGCGGTGGCCGCCGGCCAGGCGCGCGGCCTGGTGGTGGCCGGCGCCGGCTGGCGCGGCAGCGTGCGCGGCGTGCCGGCCCCGATGGCCCCGATGACCGCACCTCAAGGCCTGGACCGCCACCAGCGCAGCCACCTGCCCACCAGGCCCGCCTGGTCAGTTTGAGCCCCGTGCCGCGGCTGGCTGGCGCGGGCCAGCAGCGCGTCGGCATGGGCCATCACCCGCTCCAGCCCGTCACGGGCGCTGCCGTGGGCGGGCAGCCCGTCGGCAATGGCCTGCAGCTGCAGCACCAGGCCTTGCAGGCCCTGCAGCAATTCATCTTCTGAAGCCGCCGCACGCTCGGCCTGTGCTTGCGCGCGGGCCAGGTTCTGCCGGAGTAGCCGGCAGCCCCAGCGGCGCCGCGCAGGCGGGGGCGTGGACCCAGGGTCGGCCGGTGTCGAAGGATCTTGCATGCCGCTGTGCAGGGTAGGGGGCCCGCACCGGCCCCGTCATCCCCCATTGGAGAGAGCGGCCACCCCGCCCCACGCGGCCGGGTTTACGCGAATGCAAAGCCGCGTATCGGTCTTGCCCAAATCTCTATTGGGCGTATATCGCGCCGGTCCCTACCATGCGTTGCGCAGCCCATCACAACATGAGGAGACAAGCTTGAGACTGCTGAAGCACTGGATGGCCGCACTGGCCCTGGCCACGGTGGCACTGGCCCAACCGGCGGCGGCGCAAAGCAACGCGCTCATCGCCATCTCCATGCCCACCAAGTCGTCGGCCCGCTGGATTGCCGACGGCAACAACATGGTCAAGGTGTTCAAGGAGAAGGGCTACCGCACCGACCTGCAATACGCCGAGGACGACATTCCCAACCAGCTGGCCCAGATCGAGAACATGATCACCAAGGGCCCCAAGGTGCTGGTGATCGCGGCCATCGACGGCACCACGTTGTCGGACGCCTTGCAGAAGGCGGCCGACAAGGGCATCAAGGTCATTGCGTATGACCGGCTGATCCGCAATTCCAAGAACGTGGACTACTACGCCACCTTCGACAACTTCCAGGTGGGCGTGCTGCAGGCCGGCTACATCGAGAAGGCGCTCAACCTCAAGGCCGGCAAGGGCCCCTACAACATCGAGCTGTTCGGCGGCTCGCCCGACGACAACAACGCCTTCTTCTTCTACAACGGCGCGATGTCGGTGCTCAAGCCCTATCTGGACAGCGGCAAGCTGGTGGTGCGCAGCAAGCAGCTGGGCATGGACAAGGTGAGCACGCTGCGCTGGGACGGCGCGGTGGCCCAGGCCCGCATGGACAACCTGCTGTCGGCCTACTACAGCCAGGCGCGGGTGGACGCGGTGCTGTCGCCGTACGACGGCCTGTCCATCGGCATCATCAGCTCGCTCAAGGGCGTTGGCTACGGCACGCCCAAGCAGCCGATGCCGGTGGTCACGGGGCAGGATGCCGAGATCCCGTCGGTCAAGAGCATCCTCAACAAGGAGCAGACGGCCACCGTGTTCAAGGACACGCGTGAGCTGGCCAAGGTCACGGCCAACATGGTGGATGCACTGCTGGCCGGCAAGCCCGTGCCGGTGAACGACACCCAGACCTACAACAACGGCGTGAAGGTGGTGCCCTCGTACCTGCTCAAGCCGGTGAGCGTGGACGCCAGCAACTGGAAGGAAGTGCTGGTGACCAGCGGCTACTACGCCGAGAACCAGATCAAGTAGCCCGATGGCCGACCTGCTGGAGATGCGCGGCATCACCAAGACGTTTCCCGGCGTTACCGCGCTGAGCAACGTGAACCTGGTGGTGCGGCGCGGCGAGATACACGCCGTGGTGGGCGAAAACGGCGCCGGCAAAAGCACGCTGATGAAGGTGCTGAGCGGCGTGTACCCGGCCGGCAGCTACGGCGGCGACATCCTGTTCGAAGGCCAGCCGCGGCGCTTTGCCGGCATCGCCGACTCCGAGTCGCTGGGCATCATCATCATCCACCAGGAGCTGGCCCTGGTGCCGCTGCTGTCCATCGCCGAGAACCTGTTCCTGGGCAATGAGCCCTCGCGCCGCGGCGTGATCGACTGGACCGAGGCATATGCCCGCACCCGCGCGCTGCTGGCCAAGGTGGGGCTGAACGAATCGCCGCGCACGCTGGTGGGCGACCTGGGCGTGGGCAAGCAGCAGATGGTGGAAATTGCCAAGGCCCTGGCCAAGCAGGTCAAGCTGCTGATACTGGACGAGCCCACCGCCAGCCTGAACGAGAAGGACAGCAACGCCCTGCTGGCGCTGCTGCTGGAACTCAAGGCGCAGGGCATCGCCTGCATCCTCATCTCGCACAAGCTCAACGAGATTGCGCAGGTGGCCGATGCGGTGACCGTGCTGCGCGACGGCGCCACCGTGGGCAGCATGGACTGCCGTGAGGCACCGCCGAGCGAAGACCACATCATCCGCCTGATGGTGGGCCGCGAGATGGCCGACCGCTATCCGCAGCGCCAGCCCAAGATCGGCGACACCGTGTTCGAGCTGCGCGACTGGCGGGTGCACCATGCGCTGCACCCCGAGCGTGAGCAGATCAAGGGCGTGAACCTGCATGTGCGCAAGGGCGAGATCGTCGGCATCGCCGGCCTGATGGGCGCCGGCCGCACCGAGCTGGCGATGAGCGTGTTCGGCCGCAGCTACGGCAGCCGCATCAGCGGCCAGGCCTTGATGCACGGCAAGCCCGTGCAGCTGCGCACGGTGCAAGAGGCCATCGGCCACGGCCTGGCCTACGTGACCGAAGACCGCAAGGGCCTGGGCCTGGTGCTGCACGACGAAATCCGCCGCAACATGACGCTGGCCAACCTGCCGGCCGTGGCCACGCGCGGCGTGATCTCGGAAGGAGAAGAACACCGCGTGGCCAGCGGCTACCGGCGCAGCCTGAACATCCGCTGCGCGGGCGTGCGGCAGCCGGTGGTCAACCTCTCGGGCGGCAACCAGCAGAAGGTGGTGCTGGCCAAGTGGCTGTTCTCGCAGCCCGAGCTGCTGATCCTGGACGAGCCCACCCGCGGCATCGACGTGGGCGCCAAGTACGAGATCTATACCTTGATCGACGCGCTGGCCGCGCAGGGCAAGGGCATCTTGATGATTTCTTCCGAGATGCCCGAGCTGCTGGGCATGTGCGACCGCATCTATGTGATGAACGAAGGGCGATTCGTCGCCGAGATGACCGGCGACGAGGCCACGCAGGAACGCATCATGCGCGCCATCGTCAACACCGGCGAACCCGTGCTGGAGACTGCGAATGGCTGACCAGGCCGCCCTGAAGCCCGTGAACCTGCCTGCGACCGAAGCCGCGGCCGAACCCGCTGCCAAGGCGCATGCCGGCTTCTTGAAGAACAACCTGCGCGACTACGGCATGCTGTTGTCGCTGCTGGTCATCATGGGCCTGTTCCAGGTGCTGACCGACGGCACGCTGCTGCGCCCGCTCAACCTCACCAACCTGGTGCTGCAGAACAGCTACATCGTCATCATGGCGCTGGGCATGCTGCTGGTCATCGTGGCCGGGCACATCGATCTGTCGGTGGGCAGCGTGTGCGGCTTCATCGGCGCGCTGGCGGCGGTGTTGATGGTGCAGTTCAACTGGCATTTCGTGCCCACCACCCTGGTGTGCCTGCTGGCGGGCGCGGCCATCGGCGCGGCGCAGGGCTGGTTCGTGGCCTATGCGCGCATCCCCAGCTTCATCGTCACGCTGGCGGGCATGCTGGTGTTCAAGGGCTTGAGCCTGGCGCTGCTGCAGGGCCAGTCGGTGGGGCCGTTTCCGGTGGAGTTCCAGCGGCTCAGCTCCGGCTTCATCCCCGACGTGTTCGGCGGCGCCGAGCTGCGCACCACCTCTTTGGTGGTGGGCCTGGCGGCGGCGGCGGCGCTGGCCTTCTTCAGCCTGCGCGGGCGCGCGCAGCAAAGCCGCCACGGCATGGTGGACGAGCCCTTCGTCTTCTTCGCGCTGAAGACTGCTTTCTTCGTGGCGGCCATCGTCTTCCTGAGCTGGCTGCTGGCCTCTTACAAGGGGCTGCCCAACGTGCTCATCGTGATGTCGGTGCTCATCGTGGCCTACGACTTCATCACCCGCCGCAGCGTGGTGGGCCGGCGCATCTATGCGCTGGGCGGCAACGAGAAGGCGGCGCGGCTGTCGGGCATCCGCACCGAGCGGCTGGCCTTTGCCACCTTCGTGAACATGGGCGCGCTGGCCGCACTGGCCGGCCTGGTGTTTGCCGCGCGCTTGAACACCGCCACGCCCAAGGCCGGCCTGGGCTTCGAGCTGGACGTCATCGCCGCCTGCTTCATCGGCGGCGCCAGCGCCTCGGGCGGCGTGGGCAAGGTGATGGGCGCGGTCATCGGCGCCTTCATCATGGGCGTGATGAACAACGGCATGTCCATCCTGGGCGTGGGCATCGACTACCAGCAGGTGATCAAGGGCCTGGTGCTGCTGGCGGCGGTGTTCATCGACGTGTACAACAAGAACAAGTAGGCCGGCCTACTCTTCTTCCAGCGCCTGGAAAGCCTCGCCCGCCTTGCGGCGCGCAAAGGCGGCGCCCACGGGGCTGGCCAGCAGCGGCTCCACGTCGGGGTGGTCTTTGATGAAGTCGGCCAGCAGGCAGGTCACGTAGTGGCTGGGGCGGTCCATGTACTGCTCGGTCTCGCTGCCGCTCAAGAAGCGCCAGCCGCTGTCGGTATCGGACACCGGCTTTTCGCGGTAGGCATAGCCGACGGATTTCTGGTGGGTGGTGATCACCTCGGTGGCCACGCAGGTGAGTGAGGACATGGCAGGCTCGCTGAAGGGGAATCGGTGGAAAGCGTAGGGTGATTGTCGATCGGGCGCGGTCTCGATCGTCGTACCCCGTCAACCACCCACCAGGAGACTGAGCCATGGCCTACATCGACGGATTCGTGATCGCGGTGCCCACCGCCAACAAGCAGGCGTTCATCGACCATGCGCGCCACTTCGACACCATCTTCCTCGAGCTGGGCGCGCTGCGCGTGATCGAGGGCTGGGGCGACGACGTGCCCGACGGCAAGCTCACCGACTTCAGGCGCGCGGTGCAGGCCACGCCTGAGGAGACGGTGGCGTTTTCGTGGGTGGAATGGCCCGACAAGGCCACGCGCGACGCCGGCATGAAAAAGATGATGGAAGACCCGCGCATGGACCCGGCCACGCCCGGCAACCCGCCGATGCCCTTCGACGGCAAGCGCATGATCTTCGGCGGCTTTGAGCAGGTGGTGGAAGTCAAGCAGCCGTAACAACCTGAGCGGCCCGCTGCCGCGCGGCGCCAGGCGGGCGTGGCAGCATCGAAGCTTCCATTCAGGAGGTTGACGATGGAAACCATGCAGTTGCACCGCGGCCGGCTCATCGACCACATTCACCTGGTGGTGCGCGACCTGCCCGCCAGCAAGCGCTTCTACCAGGCCGTGCTCCACGCGCTGCAGCTGCCAATGGGCGGCGAAGGCGACGACTACTTCTGGGCCGACGAGCTGTTTGTGTCCAGCGCGCAGAGCGAATCGGCCCAGGGCCATTTGACCGGCCGCCACCACCTGGCCTTTCAGGCGCAGGACGAAGCCATGGTCAAAGCCTTCCACGAAGCGGCCATCGCCCACGGCGGCAAAGACAACGGCGCCCACGGCCCGCGCAACTACCACCCCGGCTACTACGCCGCCTTTGCGCTGGACCCCGACGGCAACAACATCGAAGCCGTGTACCACGGCCCCGCGCGCCGCAGCGCGCCGTCGGTGCAGGTGGACTTCTGATGGCGACCAAGGCCGCCAAGGCAGCGGCCCCACAAGACGAACACCAGGCCCTGCTGGCCACGCTGCAACAGCGCTTCGAGCAACACCCCCAGCGCCACCCCACCACCACCTGGGCACAGGTGCAAGCCAGGCTGACCGACCAGCCCCAGGCGCTGCGCACCCTGGCCGCGATGGAAGCCACCGGCGGCGAGCCCGACGTGGTGGAACTGGCAGGGCAGGGCGACCAGACCAAAGGCGCCATCGCCTTCTGCGACTGCGCCCCCGAAAGCCCCACCGGCCGCCGCAGCCTGTGCTACGACGACGCCGGGCTGCAATCTCGCAAGGAAAACCGGCCGGCGGGCAGTGCGGTGGAAATGGCGGCGGCCATGGGGCTGCGGCTGTTGTGCGAAGCCGAATACCTGGCGCTGCAGACGCTGGGCCCCTTCGACCAGAAGACATCGAGCTGGCTGCTGACGCCCGAAGCGCTGCGCCGGGAGGGCGGGGCGCTGTTCGGGGATTACCGGTATGGGCGCGGCTTCGTGTATCACAACGGCGCGCAGTCGTATTACGCGGCGAGGGGGTTCAGGGGATTGCTGGTGGTGTGAGGGGGTTATCCCCCATGGCGCGTGCGCGACAGTGCATTGCGCCGCGTCACCTGGGACTGTTACGGTGTGTTAATCAATCACACAGGCAGGGACCCAGGGATGAGCGGCAGCATGACATTGGTGGACGCGCTCAAGCGCTTCAATCGCAAGGAGCGTTTCTGGCTCATCCGCAACGCTCTGGGGCCGACCAGCGAGAGACTGGATGAAGGGTTTCGCGCGAACTTGGCCAAGGCCATCGGCAAGGACGTTCCCGCCACCGCATGGTGGGCCATGGATTACCACCTCGATTGGCTGGTCGGCGCGCTCACGCTGGTGGCGCGAGGCGAGCGCGGATTCGAGCCGCAGCGCAACGACGCGGGCCTGGTGAACGGCAACCAGGAAGACATGGACCTCATCGTCGCCTTCGACGACACCTTGTTGATGATCGAGGCCAAAGCTGAATCAGCTTGGTCGAACTCGCAGTTCCGCAGCAAGGTAGCTCGGCTGGAAAAGCTACGCGCAGCGGGGTTGCTGCCGTCTGAAATCAAGATCTTCTTCGTGCTGACATCACCGCGGGAACCGAAGTTCTTGACGCCGGAGGAGGGGACCACGTGGCAGGCGTGGATGTGCAACGAGGTGGGGCGGCCGAGGCATGTGCCGCTGGATATGCCTGGCGCTTTTCTCAAGGTCACCCGGTGGGATGCTGAGCAGCAGGCGCCGTCGAAGGCGGGGAGGTGCTGGAAGATTGTTCCGGCGAAGGGGGCTGAGTTTGATTAGCAGTAGGGCGTCATGACCGCGTGGTGACTTTCTGTCGTCACCGTATCGACCTCAGTGTCCGTGAAGACTGATAGCGGAAAGCCGCTAACGTCCGCTTTGGAGCCAGGGGCGTCGTCAACAGTTGTAGCCCTGACACTTCGAACCTCGTGCTTCGCAGCCCACTTTGAGGAAGATCAGAACGAAAGCGCTTCGAAGAATTCAACCAGTGGCGAAGCGTCGCGGGGAAATCTAGCGCGCCCGACAGAGATTACTTAGCTTCACGCGCTGCGCTGCACCTGTGGTCACGCGCCTTAATGTAATACTGGCCCTTCAATAGGCGCAAAAGCGCCAAGGGAGAGCACGATGGACGAACAGTCGGCAGAGGCAAAGTTCTCATTTTTCAAAGGTGCAGACGATGTGGTCGCCCCGAAAAATGGGGCACCTTTCATCTGGGAGCGGGCTGCATCAAGGGTACGCGAGAACTTGCACGACGCGCTCAACGCCAAGCATTTATCGTTCCTTTTTGGCTCGGGATGCTCGTCGCTGTCGCGCGAAGGGCAACAAAAGGGCATCCCGACGATGGCGCCGCTGGCCGCGGAATTCCTAGCCGCGGCCCCTGGATTCGACGACGTGCAGTTTCCGAGTGCCGAAGAACGGGAGGCTCTTGCTAAGCACCTCGGATTTGACCTGGGCGCGGGAGAATTCAAGAACAATCTGGAGCGCCTTATGGAGGCTCTTTATAGCTTCCAGTTCGTACTGAGGCGAAGCAAAAGCGACGAGCTGCGAAAGGGCGCTGCTGCAGTTGACTCGTTGATAAAGAAGGTGACCGTCTTCGTGACAAGGCGATGCTCCGAGGGAGCTTTTTCGCACGGGGATTCGGACGTCGTTGACCTCTACCAATCCTTCTATCGCAAACTAGTCTATCGAGATCGGACTTTGCCCCGGCCCTGGGTGTTCACGACAAACTACGACCTGTTCAGCGAGACGGCGATGGACCGCCTCGGGATGCCCTATTGCAACGGCTTCTCTGGAACTATCGAGCGGCGATTCAACCCGACAACATATCGATACGCACTCGCAGAGCAACTGGATCTGACGAATCGCAAATGGGCTGCAGTGGATAGCTTTATCTATCTGTGCAAGCTGCACGGGTCCATCAACTGGGTGGAAGAAGGCGGCAGCCTATTTCCGATTCGTGAGGTCGGCCCCGCGTCGGCCAGGACCGCAGACCGGGTAATGATCTATCCGACGCCAATGAAGCAAAACGCAAGCTTTGGCTCTCCATATTCGGACCTGTTCCGCGAGTTCCAGGCACGAGTCGTGCGAGAGCAGAGTGTTCTGGTTTCGTTGGGCTACAGCTTTGGCGACGAGCATGTTAACAACATCATCTTCCAGGCCTTGACAGTGCCAACATTTCGCTTGGTCGCGTTCTTGCCGCCAGATGCAAAGGGCATTCCCGAAAAACTAAAGGCGCTCAATGATCCACGCATCTGGCTGATAGGCGGAGACGCGCCGACTAAGGAATCGCGCGCTCACTACTTCGAGACGTTTGTTGGGAAGTTCATGCCGGAATCTCCTGGCGACAAAGTCGATACGGCCGTCGCCAGAGTGCTCCAGGATCTCATCGCGCAGGGAAAGAACCTCGACGCAGCCGAAGAGGCAGGCAATGACTTCTGATGATCGTCGTAGAGCCATCGGCAAGGTGGTCTCCGTTGCTGCTGATCGATTTGTCGTGGAACTGCATGGTGGAAGTTCTAATTTTACAGTAGTCGGATTTGACGACGTCCACTACGTCGCCCGGCTGGGTTCATTTGTCGTGATGCCGGCACAGGCCGAATACGTTGTCGCCGAGGTTGTCGGCTTACGTGAAAAGGACGCCCCAATGTCCCGCAGCGAGCGTCACGGACAGGAAGAAATAGACAAGGCGTCGTCGGCAAAGTATCTGGATTTGGTGCCAGTTGGCATGCTGCCCCAACAGCGAGACGGTGCTTTCAGATTTGGGGTTTCAACTTTCCCGTCCTTGTATGCCGATGCACTCTATGTTCTTGACGAGGAACTTGATCGGATCTTTGAAGTTCAGTGTGCGCGCGAGATCATTCCTGCTCCGCTTGGAAACGGAACTGCTACCCGCTATAACGCGCTCACGATTGGGACATCCGCCATCTTCAAGGACTACGACATAAAGATTCGCATCGACGAATTTTTCGGGGGTCACGCGGCGATCTTGGGCAACACAGGGAGTGGGAAGTCCTGCACCGTGGCGACCGTGCTGCAATCGCTGTTTGAGAAGAACGACGAATATTTCGCGCGAGGTGCAACGTTCTTTCTTCTTGACGTGAACGGGGAGTACCGCTCGGCCTTCGGAGAACTACCAAAGGGGATAAAGCGGCACTACGTCAAGCTTGAAACCAATCCACTGGCGTCAGCTGTTGCCCCTCTGGATGAGGCTGAATCGACTTCAGTGTTTCGGCTCCCTCATTGGTTCATGTCTGTAGAGGAATGGGAGTTACTCTTGCGGGCGAGTGAAAAAACCCAGCAACCCGTACTGAGAACGGCGCTGGGGCTATCCACGCTGTTCGCAGGGAGCGACGGTGTGGCGTTAGACGAATTGAGGAACCATATTCTGGCGTCGTGTCTGCTGCACATCATGCAGGGCGACGCCGGTACTCCGTCGAAGAAGGACCGTATTCTTGCCCTTCTCGCCACGTTCAACACGCCCGAACTGAGCATCACAACAGTGCGAGCGAAGATAGACGTGAAGTACGGCGAAATGGCTGACGCGAAAGGATTCAGTGAGCTCTTGACCGGCTTCATTCGAGACGAAGTGTCATTGCCTAACTATGCGAACAAGCAGTTTGCCTTTGACGACATGGAGAAGGCGCTTGACCTCGCGTTGCTGTACGAAGAGGCGCATGGCAATCGGCAGATCCGCGATTACTGTGCGCAGATGGTCACACGCTTCAAGTGGATTCGTGAGCGAGAAGAGTTCGCATTTCTGCGCGTGCACCCTTCGAGGCTGCTTGAACACGAACTCGATCGCGCGCAGTTTGTGGAACGCTGCATAGGCCTAACCAGGCATAAGGAGGGGTTCAAACGGTCGGCGCAATTGATCATATTGGACATGAACGAGGCACCCGACGAAGTCGTTGAGGTAGCCTCTGCTGTGATTGCTCGTCTGATTTTTGATCGTCTACGAAAAGCAGAGCCAAGAAACCGGGCGCCAGTGAATCTAATTCTGGAAGAGGCCCATCGTTACGTGGCAGAGCGCTCCTCGGGTCATGCAATTGACGCCAGCCGAGTGTTTCAACGCATTGCGAAAGAGGGGCGCAAGTATGGCCTCTTTCTTATGGTCGCATCGCAGCGGCCAAGTGAACTCTCGAAGACGGTTCTGTCCCAATGTTCCAACTACATTGTCCACCGCATACAGAATCCAGACGATCTTCAGCACATCCGACAAATGACTCCCTTCGTGTCTGACAGCGTAATGAAGCGGCTACCGTCCTTGCCAAAGCAGCATGCTTTGATCTTTGGTAACTCGGTCAATCTGCCGACCACATTTAAGGTGCGGGACGTGAAGCCGAAGCCGAAGAGTGACGATGCAGCAATACGAGACCTGTGGTTCCGTCCGGATGGGGGCGTTTCTGAACTGCAGATGCCGGCCTGATCGCTTACGCAGATATCTTTTGAGATGCTTGGTTAGTGCACATGGGGTTTAACCTCCGTTGCGGCATACCTGCTACTGCCTCACTGGCTGGACGGCTGGACTCCGACGTGGATCGACTGCTTTCCTACGTCCACGTCAGCAAGGCAAAGGACAGTAACCGCTGCACAGTAGCCGTTCGGCTTCAAAGATCGCTCCGGACGTGTCGCCGACGGACCCTGCGTGTTGACTGCGTCGGGCGCAGCGACTGCTCGCCTCGCTGACTAGGCAGCACGATATTTACAGATAGTCGACCGTTGAATATTCACCCGCTGCGGAAGTACTAAGGGGCTGTTATCGTCATGCAGCAAAACATGGAGGAGATGAATGACAAAAATGTTGACGAAGTTGGCGTGTTTGATTGGACTGTCCGTTTACTTTGCGAAAGCGATGGCGGTGCCAATTTACGATTCGATGCCGGCTGATCTTGCCACAGCGCCTAGGGCGGTAGCAGAAACTTCGTTTACGTGGCGCGAGTTTGCCGCTGGTTTCACGGTTCAGTCCGCCGGCTATGTCACGCATATTGACACCGGCATTACGCCGACGACCTCACTACTAAACCCGCTGGGCTCTCTGCACGGGTTTTACGTCGGGATGGCTGACAACACGCTGGTTACCACCCCCTCTGCATTAGGCGGCGATAACACTCCAGTTGGATCGCTTTGGCAAACATACGCATGCTCAAGCGCCCAACCAAATCCATACATCGCCCCCGGCTGCGGATGGGCCTCCCCTCCGGGTGCCACGGCACTAGGAAATGGCGAATTTTTTGGCGCGGACGTTAACGTTTACCTGCCCGGTCCCGGGACATATTGGGTCTATCTTTGGCTTAAATCTGACGACACCGTAACAGCCTGGGCGGCAAGCGAGACAAAGAAGACGGATTTGTTTGCTGTCCGACAGGGTTGGACGGTGTACGACGCTGCACACCCTGAATATCGGCAGTATGTGAGGCAAGACGGCCAGCGCAGCGCTCTTGGATTACGTATTGAGTTCATAGCGGCGCCGGTGCCTGAGGCCCATTCTTGTGCCCTGATGTTGTCGGGTATTTGTGTACTGGCTTGCCTAAGAGTCCCTCGCCGCCGCAGTATTTAGAACGCGCATAACCAGCGATCGAGTCTCCCGGCGAAGAGCACGAACAACGATCGACGTGGGGCGCAATGGGTGACGGGGGTGGTCCCGGCAATCTGAGTGGCCTCGTCGTCGGCCTACAGACGCCGCTTCGTGCCACGCGCCCTGACTGCAACCTTGCCTTGAACACCAAACAGTGCGACGCGCCGGCCCCGGCAGCATTGCCGGACCGTCGCAATACCCACGAAGCACCCCTCCGATGAGCACGAAACCGCTATCCCGATCTGGCATGCTGATCTCGGCCACTCACCATGCGGCGCTGCGCGCGCTGGCCTCGGCGCCTGACGGCGCGCTGCGGCGGCGCGACCTGCTGCTGGCCATCGAGCAGGCGGTGCCGATGGACAACTGGGCGCTCGAGCCCACGGACGCCAGCGGTGGTGTGCGCTGGCGCAAGATCTTTGGCTTTTCGTCAGTCGGCATGGTGAAAGCTGGCTGGGTGCTGAAGGAGCGTGGCGTTTGGCGCATCACGTCCGAGGGCCGGGCGCTGCTGGGCACACCGTTCGATGGGCGCGCCTACATGGACGAGCTGGACCGACGCTACGACGCCTGGAAGTCGAGCCAGATCACCACGACGGCCGGCACGCCGGCCGCTGGCGCAAGCGAAGATGCCGAGGACGGCGCCGCGCCGGTGTTGGAAATGCCACCCGAAGAACGCATCGAGCGCGTATTGGCCGCCGCGCACGAAGCGCTGGCGGCCGAGCTGATCAGCACCATCAAAAGCTGCGACCCGGAGTTCTTCG